>JAZTWG010000053.1:0-85120 GCA_045635745.1 Victivallaceae bacterium | reverse complement strand
CAAGGCCTCCGTAACGGGTTTGCCCTGAATGACGCGCGCCACATGGCGGGCCTTTTCAGGAGAAATCCGCACGTTTCTGGTTAATGCTCTGACTTCCATAGTTTTTTATTTGCTCTCATTTGTTTGTTTGTTGCAAGTCCGTTGCTGCCTCGCTGCCCGGAGACAGGGTATGTATATTACCGTCCACAACCTGTGCTGCGGAGATCAGACTGCGGGTACTGAATACCCTCAATCTCACCGGTCCGTCACCAGTTGTCTTCCCTGGAACGTAGAACACCAGCCCATTGAACACTCCATGAGCATATCCTACCGGCAACACTACAAATCCGAGATCGGTATTCACCGCCAGTATCCGGCATTTTTCCACCGGTTTGGCGTCGATTTTCCAATCACTTATAGCGCTGAACTTGCGTGATGCGCTTCGTACTTCGTCGATTTTCAACCGCAGGCGCACTCCTTCCAGATTGCCTGCCGGCAGCGACTTGACTATCGCATCGGCTTCGTTGCAGAATTCTGCACTCAGGACGGCTAAATCCCGACCGCTTTTCGTGATTTGCGCGATTGCTTCCACGAGCTTTGCTTCCCGGACGGGTGCTTTCGGTAAACTACCGGCAGCCAGCAAACCCGCCACACTCAGCTCCAACCGCTTGAAATCCGCATTCTGCGATTCCACTTGATTGATTGCGTCAAACAACTCCTGCTTAAGCAGGTCACGTTCAGCAGCAAGGCGCACATTTTCAGCACGCATCTTCTGCTCCAACGATTCGAGTTCCGACAGCTTTTTCTTCAGTTCTATGATTTCATCAAGCCTTTCAGCACCTTTGAGCTTGACATCCACCCAGACTTCGGATCCGGCATCTTCACCCGACGTTCCCGCAATCACTCCGGCACTTCCCACGCCGAAAAAAAGCGGAAAACATACTATAAATTTCGCAACTCTTTTTTGCCAGCAACCCGCGGAAAAAACTTTCATTCTTTCCACCTTGTGTTTACCGACACCGGTCATTGACATTTCAGAGCGCGTATTATAACTCATTTATTTTCAACACCTACTGTGTATTTAAAATGCATTTACACAATTCGTGCGTCTTATAATATAGCACAAAAATGCAAATTTACAACTTTTTTTTCGCAAATACCACAAAAACAACCGGTGCGGCACTTTGCCAACCCGGCTGAAGCACCGCACGGCTGCTGAAAAAATTTTTATTGCATTTTTCCATCTGACTTACCGGGACATCCGGTTAAAGCATCAAATCCTCTGCGTTATCCTCTTTTATCTTCTTTATATTACCGACCGGCATCTGCAACTTGAATATACCGAAATCCATGTGGGAGCGTATTATTTGAGTATTGTTTCTGTCGCGGTCATGAAAATAGAGCGCAAAACCGTCGGCCTCATACTGTTTACCCGAGCTATATAATTTTATATTACCTTTGTAATAAAGCATCGGCTCTCCGTATATATCCAATAATTTTATCCGGAGTTCATCAAGCTTTTCCGGCAAACGGCCATGCCGGCGGTAAAAATGCATAATATGATTGGCGGCGCGCAGCATATCGTGCTGCACATCCGCATAGCTGAATCTCTTGTAAGAGGAAGCCAGCGCCGGCAGCAGCATACTGGAAAGAATATATCTGCCGGAAGCTGCCTGCTGTTCAAACAAACTCACCTGTTTACGCCACGCTTCGATATCGGAGTATTTTTCCGGAACAGACTTTACCGTAAACCTTATACTGCGCAAAAAGAAAACGGCATCATGCATAAAATACGCACCAAGAGCCGGATTGAGTACAGCCAATATCCGGTCGGACCCCTCATCGGTCAAACTCTGCCCGGTCAAAAGCTTATACATACCCTGCGCTATCATCTCGCTTATGAACTGCATCGTTAAAGTTTCCTCCCCCATGGAAGCGATAAAATATTTCCGCCAATCCACCGGGTCGCCCAGCAGTTTCTCCAACTCCTCATTGCTGACAGAACAACTGCGCACCACATATTGCAGTGCATCGAGCCTTATACCTTCCAGAGCAATGGCAACCAGCTTACCGATCAGAAAATTCCGGTCAGTCAGCAGCATATCGCGGATACGCTGCAGCCGGCGGTTATTGCGCTGCACTGTTTCCCGGTTTTCCGGAGCAAGTTTGATTTCAAAAGCCAGATAGCGGCCGACACGGCGCAGCGTTGAAAGGTATTCCAGGTGAGCCGACGCCGGGGCTTCATCCATATTTCCTTTATGAAAATTTTCCGGCAATGCGCCATCCAGTCGCTCCAATGCCTGCAGAAACTCCGGATATTTGTTCTGGACATCCTGTATAAACTTCCGCCCCGGAGCCATATCAAACTCATCATAAGCGCCATAAGGTTCATCATTTATTGCGGCAAGAGCCGCGATGGGAGTCTGGTCAAACTTCGGACTTTTGCGGTTGTACTCCAGCGCATCGTTCAGCCGTATGGAAAAACCGGCGATCGAACTTATTTCATCCAGCAGATGCTCTTTTTCATAACTGCACAGCTTGAGCGCCGCCCAACTGCCGGAAAAGCAAACAACCGCAACTGCTATGGGTATAACAAAGTAATATTTCAACTTGTTGCGTTCCTGCGCCAGCAGCAGCGCCGCGACCAGCATAACGCCCTGCACAACTACAAAACTCCAGCTCCAGACACTCATTGCGCGGTGAAATACCGCCAACAATATATCAAATGCGATTCCGGCAAACAAAGTTGCTGCTGCCAAAGTAAATACGCCGGTATTTCTGTGTTTTCTGCCATAGAGCGCCAGCAGCACCACTCCGACCCCCGGCAGCAGCACCATTGCCAAAGCCGCCCAGCCGGCGCCGCGGCGCATCACCCCGCGTGCCAGTTTATAACCCCCCAGGCAATAAACTGTAAACAGATAGATCACCACCGGCAGCATCAGCAAAAACGCAGTTATCACACCGAATATTCCACCCAACGCCAAACCAATCATGCTCAACGTTGCCGCCACCGGAAACGCAAAAACACAGCAGCAGATCACCAGCAGCAGACTGCTGCGGAAGCTCCCGCGCAGAAAAAAGTTGTAGAGGCGCTTTTTTCTCTGATAATGCTTGAGTACAAAATTGCGTTTTGCCATGTGATTACCGCCTGATGTACTGAAAAAAATCTTCCGGAGCGTACTGTATTTCCCCGGAAGATTTTATTTTGCTTACTGCAATAAATTATTCGCCCTGCTCTCCGGCATCAGCTTCCGCATTGCAGCACCCGCAACAGCAGCCGCAGCCATCAAAGCGGTTGGCTCCCGGAGTACCGGGCAAAAGATAGAATATAAACAACACCAAACCGCCGATCACCGGCAGAAACCCCAGCAAAATCCACCAGCCGGAACGGTCGGTATCATGCAGACGCCGCACCTGAATCGCCAGAGTCGGCAGCAAAAGCGCAACCTGGTAGACCGAAAGCAGAAAACTCAATGCCGGGATCACAAAGGCAAGCACACATAATATCACAACAGCAATAAAATTGAACAGCACAAACATCCAGAATTGCGTGCGGGTGGCACGGCCCTGAAAATTGACGTAATTACGGAGTGCGTCGATGTAGTAATTCATACTCTTTCCTTTACAAGTTTTCAGCTCAACATTTTTTGTCCGGCTGACTTTGCTTAACAATATACTGTCAAAATAATTTTTTCAAGTAAAAAAAATTTTTATTTGCATTTTTTATTGTTTTTTCAGTTGCCGGAGAAAATTTTTGACCTTTTACTTGCAAAAACCCTTCCGGCATTGTATGTTATATGATTACATGCACACGCGCACATGCGCGCGTGTAAGTTTGTTGAATACCAACACCGGAAGGTTTATTTATGGCATACAAATTTGACCCCATCGAGGAGATCATCGCCGAACTCCAACAGGGCAGAATGGTGATCGTTACTGACGACGAAAACCGCGAAAATGAAGGCGACCTGATCGCGGCGGCAAGTCTCTGCACGCCGGAAACCATCAACTTTATGGCCAAACATGCCCGCGGACTTATCTGCGCGGCAATCACCGAAGAACGTGCTGCCGAGCTGAAGCTCAATGTGCCGATCAATATGGCAGACCCCTTCCGCACGGCGTTTTCTGAAAGTGTGGACTACAAAATCGGCACCTCCACCGGCATTTCAGCTTACGACCGAGCCCGTACCGTAGAAGCGTTGATCGACCCGGAAACCGCGCCGGAAGACTTCATCAAACCCGGTCATCTCTTCCCGGTAGTGGCCCGCAAAGGCGGGGTTCTGCGCCGCGCCGGACACACCGAAACCGCGGTTGACCTGATGCGTCTGGCCGGGCTTGCGCCCGCCGGTGTCATTTGCGAAATTATGAATGAAGACGGCACCATGGCGCGCCAGCCGGAGCTGGATATTGTCCGCAAGCAGCACAATCTCAAATGGTGCACCGTAGCGGATCTGATTGCCTATCGCCGCAAGCACGAATGTCTGATCGAACGCGGCGAAATGGCAAAAATGCCGACTGCGTTCGGTGATTTTGCGATCAAAGCCTACCGCAGCAAGGTCGATAATCTTGAACATGTAGCGCTGGTCTATGGAGATGTGGAAGGCAAAGAAGATGTTCTTGTGCGGGTTCACAGCGAGTGCCTTACCGGCGATGTTTTTGCCTCCAAACGCTGCGACTGCGGCGAACAGCTGCACAAAGCTCTGGCAATGATCGCGGAAAACGGTTCCGGCATTCTCGTTTACATGCGGCAGGAAGGCCGCGGCATCGGCATATTCAACAAGATCCACGCCTACAAACTGCAGGATCAGGGTCTGGATACCATTGAAGCCAACGAAAAACTCGGTTTTCCCGCCGACTTGCGCGATTACGGTATCGGTATGCAGATACTGCTGGATCTGGGTGTAAAATCCATCCGGCTCCTGACCAACAATCCGCAGAAGATTGCCGGTATTTCCGGTTACGGCATAACTATCACCGAGCGGGTGCCGATCGTGATACCGCCGGGCAAAGAAAACGAGTTCTATCTGGCGACCAAGCGCGACAGAATGGAACACATGATCTGATTTTTAACAAAATTTTTACATAAAACAAGGAGAAAAAATTATGGCAAACATCAAAACTTTTGAAGGCAATCTGCAGGCAGACGGTCTTAAATTCGGTCTGGTAGCGGCCCGTTTCAACGATTTCTTCGTCAGCCATCTGGTGGAAGGCGCAGTCGATACCATTATCCGTCACGGCGGCAAAAGCGAAAACATCGAATTGGCCTGGGTTCCCGGCTCTTACGAAATACCCTTCGCAGTCAAAAAGATGCTCGGCAGCAAAAAATATGATGCCATCATCGCCATGGGCGTCGTCATTCAGGGCGCCACCCCCCACGCCGGTTACATCAACAACGAAGTTGCCAAAAGCCTTGCCCAACTGGGTATGGAATCGGGCACACCGGTAACCTACGGCATGATCACCGCCGACAATATCGAGCAGGCGATCGAACGCAGTGGTACCAAAGCCGGCAACAAGGGTGCCGATGCAGCACACGCCGCTATCGAAATGGCCAACCTCAACAAAGAGTTGAGCAAATAAGTTTTCCGGATAAAAGCTATGACGAATGATTTTGAAAAACGCCCCGCGCCGGAGCGTATGCACAATAAGCGCGTAGGCAGAGAGCTTGCCATGCAGTATCTCTTCCAGTGTGCGATAACCGGCGAAAAATTTTCGGTGGCCTCCTGGAACACATTTCTTGAACAGGCCGGCGAAGAGCACAAACTCGGCACCAACCGCTACGCCCGCAAATGCCGCGAGTATGCCGAAAAACTTATCGAAGTATGCGTGCAGGATTCTGAACGCATTGAAGAAACGATCAAATCGATCGCCCGCAACTGGTCGCCGGAGCGTATCTCGGCAGTTGATTACGCCATACTCAAAGTAGCCATTGCCGAAATGCTCAACTTTCCGGATGTACCGCCGGTGGTGAGCATTGACGAAGCAGTGGCTATCACCCGCGATTACAGCGACGAGCGCGCCTGTGATTTTGTCAATGGCATACTCAACGCAGTAAAATCCACGCTCAATCGCCCGGAACGCGAGGGAGTCAAAGCGTAATATGGGTTTGTTTTCAGTTTTCAAGCGCGGATTACAGAAGACTGCGGTCGGAGTTTCGCGTACTATAAGCGGACTTTTCACCGGCGAAAAAAAGTGGGACCGTGAGCTTTTTGAAGAATTGGAGTTTTCGCTGATCGCCGCCGATTTCGGAGTAAAAGCTTCCGGAGAGATCGTCAGCGAGCTGAAAAACGCCTACGAGCTGGGCAATATTGCCACCAGCGCCGATATTTATAATGAAGCGGCGCGACTGGTAGCAGAAATTCTGCGTAAAAATCAGCGCAAGATCAACTTTGCTGCCGCCCCCTCGCCGACGGTCATACTCATGGTTGGAGTCAATGGCTCCGGCAAAACCACCACCATCGGCAAACTTGCCCAACGTTGGAAAAGCGAAGGAAGAAAAGTCGTTCTCGGCGCGGCGGATACGTTCCGCGCCGCGGCAGTAGAACAGCTTCAGCTCTGGGGTGAACGCACCAACTGTCATGTAGTGGCCGGCAAACCGCAGGCCGATCCGGCCAGCGTGGCCTTTGCGGCGACAGAATACGCAGTAAACTCTCAAGCAGACATCGTTCTGATCGATACCGCCGGGCGCCAGCAGACCCGCAAGGCTCTGATGGATGAATTGAGCAAAATTGTGCGTGCCATCGGCAAAGCGTGTCCGGCAGCACCCCATGAAGTGTGGCTTACCGTGGATGCCAGTTTGGGTTCCAACGCCTTGAGTCAGGCGCGTGAATTCAGCAAGTCGGCCAATCTCACAGGTTTGGTGCTGACCAAGCTCGATGGTTCCGGCAAGGGCGGTATGACCGTGGCTATTCACCGGGAATTTGATCTGCCGACATTCTTCACCGGGTTCGGCGAAGCACCCGAAGATCTGCAGGAGTTCGATCCCGAATTATATGCCACGGCACTTTTCCAGGATAATCAATCTGAATAAAGGAACTGCTTGTTATGGCCATTTCCGGAAGCAATCTTGACCGGCAATATATGAAAAAGGCGCTCGAACTCGCCTGCCTTGCCTGGGGCAGAACTGCCCCCAACCCCATGGTGGGGGCGGTGGTGGTGAAAAACGGTTCCATCGTGGGTGCCGGGTACCATCATAAAGCCGGCACCGCGCATGCTGAAGTCAATGCGCTTGCCGATGCCGGAAAAAATGCCGACGGCGCCACCATGTATGTAACGCTTGAGCCATGCAGTACCTACGGCAGAACGCCGCCCTGTACCGAAGCAATAAAAAAAGCCAATATCAGGAAAGTGGTCTGCGCATCAGAAGATTTCAACCCCAGACACGCCGGCAACGGCTTTGATATATTGCGCGCTGCCGGTATTGAAGTAAAAGTGGGCGTTTGCCGGAAAGAAGCGCAGGAACTCAATAAAGCATTCTTTTCGCACATAACCCGTCAGCGGCCCTATGTTCTGCTGAAAATGGCCATGACTCTCGACGGCAAGATTGCCACCGCGTCCGGCGACAGCAAATGGATAACTTCGGCAGCAGCACGCAGCCGGGTACAGCAGTTGCGCCAATGGTGCGATGCGCTCATGGTCGGCGGCGAAACCGTCCGTCTTGACCGCCCCGGTCTGGTGGTGCGCGAACCGGAAAACTGGGAAAATCAGCCGCAAAAACTCATCTACACAAGAATGAGCAGCGATTTTCTGCATAAAGAGTATTTTCCCGACGATACCAATGTGCGTGCAGTTGTGCCGCAAAACCGCGAGGAGTGGCTGCAGCTGCTGCATGAACTCGGCCGCAATAATATTACAGCGTTATTGCTGGAAGGCGGCGGAGAACTGGCGGCAAAAGCGCTGCAATGCAGAATCGTGGACGAAGTGGAATTTCATATAGCGCCAAAAATATTGTGCGGCCGCAACAGCCGCAGCGTGGTCGGCGGCAGCGATCCACTAAAACTGGCCGAAGCTTTTGCGCTGGAAAAACTGCAAGTCAAGCGTGCCGGATGCGACCTGATAATCAACGGCAGATTAAAACAGGAGGATTAAACATTATGTTTACCGGATTGATACAAAAAATCGGTTCCATATACAAACGCAGCAACCTTTCGCTGGAAATCCAGCTCGATGATGTGTGGAACGATCTGGAATACGGCGAAAGCATTGCCATCAACGGCACTTGTCTGACCTTGGAGCGTCAGGCCGGTAATGTGCTGACTTTCCATACTCTTTCTGAAACACTCAAGCGTACCAATCTGGGTATTCTGCCGCCGGGAAGCCGGGTGAATATGGAGCGCGCACTGCGTTTGAATTCGCCGCTGGATGGCCATATTGTTACCGGCCACGTCGATGCTCCCGGCAAAGTTATGAAATGGCAGGAACGTCCGGGCGGCGATATGGAACTTACTGTGGAACTGCCGGCAAATATCGCGCCTCTGGTCGCCGAAAAAGGCAGTATCGCCATTGATGGGGTCTCCCTGACCGTGGTTGCGGTGCGGGATCATGAATTTACCGTGGAGCTGATCCCGGTAACGCGCGAGCACACTGCACTGGGCTGCCGCCGGGTGGGCGATATGGTAAATCTGGAAGCCGATCTGATGGCGCGCTACGCTGCACGCTACATGGATTTTCAAAGCAGAAAATCCGGTAATATTTCCATGCAGAAACTTTTTGAAGCCGGATTTGTAAAATGAGCGACAGTCTGCTGAAAACCGGCTTATCGCTGCCGTGCAAAGATTGTGCTCAACTGCAGCAGTTTGAGTATATTCCCGGGTGTTTTGAATTTGCCGAACTCTCCGGCGAAACGGTTGCCGAAGCAGCCGTACTGCACAAAGAACATGCGTTGTGGAACGAATTTGAGTTTTTCAATTTCCGCGATATAATCCCGCCGGCGCTGGCAAGTCAGCTTACGCCGGAAAATGCCATGATCGTCCAGGATTTCAAAAAGCAGCTGCGGAAACTTTTTGCCCACGCTCATGCCAGTAAAGCCAGAACCGTAAGTATCGACCCGGCCTGGGAAAATCTTTGCAGTGATCCCGAATGCCGAAAGATCTTTGATGACATACTGCGCTCAAGTGCCGGCGACCGCGAGTTTTACGATCTGCAAATGCTGCTTACCATCCGTTTACCCGGGTCCGGGGCATTGCCGGTAACTGACAGTTTGAAACTTCTGCACTCGCTGAATAATTACCGGGTGAATCTGGCGCTGGATATCTATCCGCACGAGCTTATCAACAGCAGCATTGACTGGACAAAGCTGCTGTCGCAATTCCGTTTCGATGTAAAACTCATCCGCTTCTGCTATCCCAGCGAGCTGGGCAATAAACTGCTCTATAAGCATATTGCCCCCGTAGTGGAAGAGCTCCGCAAGTGGCAGCAGGAAGTTTACATTTACTTTGCGCCATCCGGCAAGGCTGATCTGACAGAATTAGCCCAAACAGCACAGCAGCTGAACCCGAAAGAGATTTGAATATTATGAGAGCCAACAACGATGATTTGCGCCAGCGGATGCTGCTGGGCCTGGGGTTTGATAATAAAGACGGCCACAAACGCTATACCAAAGGCGATGATTTTGTATTGATGGGCGGTTCCGAGGAAACTCATGAAAAAATGACCGAAACCGCGATAAAAGTCAATGAAAAACTCGCTAAAAAAGGTCGGAGCATCCGCACTGCCAGCGATGAGGAATTGCGGGATGTTTTTGGCGAATTATCCAACTGACCGCAGTAAGGTTAATACAGTTTTCTCCCGGCAAGACTCTGCTTTTGCATCCGGCGGCAGATATACCAGAGTATCGCTCCATTGATCGAACAGACCAGCATCCACGATACCGGATAAGAAATCATCAGACTGGTCATGGTCCGGTGCAGCGGGAAAATCGAAAACACCCAGAAGATCCGCAATCCGCATACCCCAAGCATAATGACCAGCATCGGTTTGAGCGAATGGCCCAGCCCGCGCAAAGATCCGCTCAAAGCATCCATAACACCGCACATGAAATAAGTACTGAAAAGTATTTTCATACGCAAAAGCCCCCACTCTATAACATTGGCATCGGGGTTGTAGAAACGCAGCAGTTCGTTACCGAAAAGCAAACATGTGCCGCTCATTGCCGCAGTTGTTACAACCGTACATATAATACAGTAAAATATACTTTTAATGATTCTGTCAAGCTTGCCGGCACCATGGTTCTGCCCGGTAAAACTTATCGCAGTATAGTAATAGGAAGAACTTGCCACATAAACGATCCCTTCCAGACTCATTGCCGCGGTGTTGCCGGCGATCGCCTGCCAGCCGAAACTGTTGACCGAAGATTGAATGGTTATATTGGAAATACTGAAAAGCGATCCCTGTATGCCGGCAGGCAGCCCGACCTTGAGCATCTCCTTCAGGCTCTCCCAATGCAAATGTACCTTTTTCCACACCAGCCGGCTCGAATCATTTGCATTCATCAACGTCCTGGCGACCAGAAATGCCGAAAGCACATTGGATATCTTGGTAGCCAGAGCCACACCGCCAACATCCATCGAACAGACCGTTACAAAAAACAAATTCAGCAATACATTTACCACCCCGGCAATCGCCATATAGATCAGCGGCCGCCTGGTATCGCCCAATGCCCGGAGTACTGCGCTGCCGAAGTTATAAAAAATCAGCGCCGGCAGCCCCAGAGCGCATATCCACAGATAAATTGCGGCATCATCGAGAATATTTTCCGGAGTCCCCATCAAACGCAACAATGGCTTACTCAAGATCAGACTTATAAAAGTCATAACCACGCCCCAGTATAACGCCACCGACACAGCGGTATGTACGGTATTGCTGACTCGTTTGGCATCTCTGGCGCCAATATACCGGGCAACAAGTACATTCACTCCGGTAGCCAGACCGAGGAAAATATTTATCGACAAAATCGCCAGACCGGATGTAGCTCCAACTGCCGCCATAGCCTCCGCAGGAGCAAAACGCCCCAGTACGATCAAATCCGCAGCATGAAACAGCAGCTGCAAAACATTTGTCGCCATCAAAGGCAGCGAAAATCGCACGATCTTGCTGAACAACGGACCGTTGCACATATCGATCTGAAATTTTTTACTTTTGCTCATAAAATATCTCTTGTGAAAAAGTCGCAAAATCCACGTCCTTTAATATACCTCTGAAAAAAAATATTGCAATCCGGTATTGCCGGATGATTGCGCGTATAATAAAAAATTTGTCTTTTGGGCAGATTGGCTTTATATTAAGGTAAAAATTGCATCCGGATTTCCGGAACATGAACTTAATAAATTAACATAAGATATTTTTTCGGGAGAAAATCATGAAAATAGCCGTTACCTGCGAAAATTCCGAAGTATTCCAGCATTTCGGGCACACCCCGGCATTTGCAGTTTTTGAAATCGCAAACAACTGCATTGTCAACGAAAAACTGCTTGAAAGCGGAGAATCCGGTCATGGAGCCCTCGCTTCGGTACTGGCCGCCGACGGCGTGGACATCCTCATTTGCGGCGGCATCGGCAATGGTGCGATCAATGCGCTGGGCAATGCCGGGATCAAAGTTGTCGGCGGCGCCTCCGGCAATGTAAAAGCTGCAGTAGAAGCCTATCTGGCGGGTAAATTGAAAGTCCGGCCAAAATTCCATTGTATGCATCATCACGACCACGGCGAAGGCCACACTTGCGGCGATCACGGCTGCGGCAGCGGTAAATGCTCGCACTGAAAAATCATTGAACGTTTTTCAGCAGAATAAATGCCGCATCGCTGCCCCGGAGCGAGATCACGCTGTCCAGAACTCTTATGCGTAAAAGATCGCCCAGCGGCGCCCGCCCCTCCAGCGTAATGGCAACACCGGGAACCAGTCCCATATCGGCAAATTTCTTGGTCCCTTTGAGCGATACACTTATATAATCAATAGTACCGCTCTGCCCATCGTCCAGGTCGTTGAGTGCCACCAGATCGGTTGCGGTCGGGTCATCCGGCAGATTGGCAAAAAGTCCGGTGAGTTTTCCGCGCACACCTTCCGCTACCGGATCAGCAGTCAGCAGATTGGTCAGTGCAACAAGTTTATTGAGTACATTTTCGTTGATATCATGCTCCACTTTGCACGCGGTGGCATCGGCTTCGTCGTGCGAAAGCGCCAGAACATCTTCAAAAAAACGGCACAGACATTGATGCCGTTTGCGGATGATCTCCGCCGTTTTCGCCCCCATGGCAGTAAGCACCACCGGCTGATGCGAACGGTAGACGATCAGATCCCGCGCCGCCAACGCCTGCAAAGCATTGGTAACCGAGGGCATCTTGACCTGCAAACGCTCGGCAAGCTCTTTACTGTGCGCGTGGCCGTTGGCATCGATCAAATCGGCAATAGCTTCCAGATAATCTTCCAGACTGCTGGAGATTTTTGTATTCACTCCCATAAAAAAGTTTTTCTCCCACAAAAAATTAGACTCTTTTAACTTTTTCACAGATAATGTAGCACAACAAAAAATATTTTCAACTTTTCCGCTAAAAAAAACTCCGCAACGGAACAGCTTTACCTGCACGGCAAAAAAAGGCGTCCTTCCCGCTTCGGAAAGGACGCCCGGATGTGTCAGCAGCGCTTATTACGCTTTTACGGCATCGGCAACAAAGTTCCAGACTTTGTTGTTGAGGATTTCGCTCTGCAACGCTTCGATGGCACCATTCTTTTCCATGATGGAGCGCAGTTCAGCGGGCTTTTTGCGATAGTAACGGCTCATCATTTCGATTTCGCGATCGACTTCGGCCGCAGTCACGGTGATGTTTTCAGCCTTGGCTATCTTGCGGAAAACCAGTTCGCGGCGCAGTTTGGCGCTGGCTTCGACTTTGGCAGCGGCGCGGTTTTCTTCCAGATTCTTCTTGAATTCTTCAGCATCGGCTTCGCTCTTGACCGTTTCCTGAGCCTTGCGCTGCAAAGCTTCGTCGGTTTCAGCTTCCAGCAAGCCGGCGGGCAGTTCAAAGTCGCCTACAGCGGCAGAGATCTTTTCGTAAACCGCAGTGCGGATGGCTTCGTGGCGTTTGCCTTCGGCTTCAGCCTGCAGACCGCTCTTGAGCATTTCGCGAAGTTTGTCGATGGAATCCAGACGCAGTTTGGCGGCCAGTTCATCATCAGTAAGATCCTTGCGGCGCTGCACATTGACCACCTTGACGGTGTATTTGACAGTTTTGCCGGCCAGAGCCGCTTCGCGGTAATCGGCAGGATAGACGCTGTCAAAGGTGTATTCTTTGCCGGCTTCGGCACCGGTCAGAGCGGCAACGCAGCCGGGGAGGTATTCGGGTTCAGCCAGCCACAGGAAAGTGGCATCGGCTTTGACCTGACGGGTCAGGCTGGCAGAAGCATCTTCGGGCAGTTCAAAGTCAGAAGTATAATCGACTTTGAGCATGTCTTCTTTGGCGGCCGGTTCGCTGACTTCAGCAAATTCGGCATACATCTTGCGATACTGTTCCACGCGGTCATTGAGTTCCTTTTCGTCGATTTCAGCGGCGGGCACTTCAACTTCCAGACCTTTGTATTCAAAGTCGG
Organism: Victivallaceae bacterium; assembly: GCA_045635745.1. Lineage (GTDB taxonomy): Bacteria > Verrucomicrobiota > Lentisphaeria > Victivallales > Victivallaceae > SIG78. The sequence goes on along the minus strand of JAZTWG010000053.1, from coordinate 71,565 downwards.
CAATCTGGGGAGCCAGATCGATGCGCAGTGTGAACTTGTATTCTTTGCCCAGCTCCAGAGCGCTTTCTTCGGGCATGCGGCAGTAGACGACTTCGAACTTTTCGCCATCAGAAAGACGTTCAAAAGCAGCTGCCATAAAGCGGCGCTTGAGTTCATCTTTGAGGTCGTTCTCAAAACGTTTCACGATCATGGCTTCGGGAGCTTTGCCGCGGCGGAAACCGGGAACTGCAACATAGTTGGCAAAAGCCTGGGCGGCAATGCTGGTTTCCGACTTCATACGGTCGGCAGCGACGGTGAAATCGCAAATTCTGCACAAAGCGCCATCTTCGCGCACGGCAAGGTCGAGAGCCTGAGAGAGGGTCTGTTTGGCCATTTGTTAGCTCACTTTCTCTAATTATTTGTTAAATATGGTTACGTTTTTCATTTTCCGATAGAAAACACGCCATAACTGCGTGTATTCTGAATTAGTTAATATAGCACAATTTCTGATATTTTCCAAACTGCAAAAAACTTTTTTAACATAAAAAACCAATAAAAGGCGATTTGCCGGAACATATTTGATTTTTAAGTGTGAATTTGCAACACACATCATTGCTGTCAAGAAAAATATAATCAGACAAATCAATACAAAATCAGGAGAAAAACAGTCCTTGACTTTTTTGTCAACAGTGTTATATTAACCCCATTGTTATCGTTACTTACACATAAAAATGGGAGAAAATATGAAAAAGCTTCTTATTGCCGCGACTGTTCTGCTGACAGCCTTTGCCGCAGCAGCAGCCGGAAAATCCGCTGTTGCCAACAAAAAAGTCTTGCTTATCATGCTCGATGGCGTGCGGGCGGATGCCACACTCCATGCTTTCATGCCCACTCTGGATGCTCTCCGCGCCGGTAAATGGCAGCCCAACTACAAGTGTGCCTCCACCGATGCGGCAATGGTCGTGCAGGATGCGCCGCCGCACAGCGCACCCAATCACGCTTCTATTGCCACCGGTGTAACTGCCGCCAAGCACAAAGTCACCCGCAATGGCAAAACTAAAACCGGTAATTTCACAGAGTATCCGCATTTTCTCGGGCATCTGGTAAAAGCCTATCCGGAGCTCAAGTGTGGATTTTTCTACGTCTGGGGCGAATCCGGCCAGATCTTGAGCAACAGCGATAAAGTCCTTTACAAGCGCGGCAGCGACAGCGCCGCGGTACAGGCTGCATGCAAATTTCTCCAGACCGGCGATGCGGCAGCAGTTTATATAAATCTGCCCGATTACTATGGCCACAAGATCGGCTTCTATCCCCGTAACCCCGGCTATATGAAGGGCTTGAACACTTGCGACGGCTACCTGAAACAGTTGTTCGACACCATTGCCAAGCGCCCCAATTTTGCCCGGGAAGATTGGCTGATATTGCTTTGTGCCGATCATGGCGGTTACCTGACTTTCCACGGCGGCAGACCTGACAGCGGCAATATGACCACTATCCCCATGGTGATTTCCGGCAAAAATGTCAAGCAGGGCAAGATCAAGGGCACGGCTTACACCTACGACATGGCAGTGACCGCCCTCGCCCATTTCGGCATTGACACCAAAAAACTCAACCTTGACGGCAGAAAACTCGGCGATGAAGTGCAGGCTATTGAAGCTGAACCGCTGAAAAAAGGTCTGGTTTTCTGCTATGATTTCGCCCGGAACAAACTCGGTTTTGACAATAAAACCGTTATCCGGGAAACATTGAGCGGCTTCTTCATTTCGGCAACAATCAGAAACGGCAGCCGCAAACTGGCCGGCACTGAAAATCTCAAACTGGAAAACGGCAACAATTTCGCCCTCACTTTCTGGGCCAGAATTCCGGCGCAGAGCGGCAAGGATGCCATCATCATCGGCAACAAAGATATGAGCAAGCCCGACAGCCCCGGTTTTGCCATTATTGCCAACCGTCTCGGCGACCAGCAGCGCAAAAAAGAAAATGCCGGTATCTGCTTGAGCATGGCAAGAAAAGGCGCCAAAAATATTGAATTCGGTCAGTTCGACCGCACCGACGGCTGGAATTTTTACGCTCTGACCATTGATTCCAATGGCACAATGTATTTTTACAACGGTGCCGAAGACGGCAGACTTTATCACATGGCTTATAAAGCCGACGATGCGGTCATCGCCAGTAAACTGCCGATCTACATAGGTCAGGATGGCACCGGCAAACACGCGCAGGGCTTTACCGGAGAAATCGATGATGTGGCGTTCTGGAACCGCGGTTTGACCAGAGAAGATATTACAAAAATCTTCGAATCCGGCAGAAAAGGTATTGACCTTAACGTTTTGCTGTCCGAATAATAAAAATATACCACTTTTACAGGGGGCTGTTGCAAAACAGTGAGTTTTGGCAGCACCCTGTTTTTGTATACTTTTTCCGGTGGAAAACTTGCTATTTTTTCTTGTTGAGCTATCTTAATAAAAAATTTTTCATCAATAATAAACAAGGGACTTAACAATGAGCGATCCGCAAAAACTTTCAGCGGTAAAAGCGGTTTTTCTGGATATGGACGGCACGATCTATCACGGCAGCAAACTTTATCCGACCACGCTGCCTTTTCTGAATTTTCTGAAAAAACACAATATAAAATACAATTTCTGCACCAACAATTCCAGCCGCAGTAAAACTGACTATGTAAAACATCTTGCCGGGTTCGGTCTGGAAGTTACGGAAAACGAATTTTATACTTCCATTGATTTTCTGGCCGATGTACTGCACCACGATTACCCGCAGGTGAAAAAACTTTTTGTGCTGGGTGTACCCTCCATGCAGCAGGAATTGGCGGCAGACGGCTTCGAGATAGTGGATGATTCTCCCGATGCGGCGGTGATCTCTTTTGATAAAACTCTGACCTACGAACGGCTCTGCAAAGCGGCGTGGTTTGTCCAAAGCGGCATACCTTCGTTTTCCAGCCATCCTGATGTATTCTGTCCCACCGACCAGCCGACCGTGCTGGTGGATTCCGGCGCGATCAGCCGCTGTGTGGAACTTGCCAGCGGCAGAGAACTCATCCAGCTGGGCAAACCGCACGGCGGATTTCTGACCAACGCCGCCGGACGGCTGGGGCTGAAACCGGAAGAAACTCTGATGATCGGCGACCGGCTGGCCACAGATATTGCCAGCGGAGTCAATGCCGGAACGCTCACCTGCCGCATAACCGGTGAAGGTGCCGACCTTGCCAGTTATGCCGATGTAACACCAGATTATTCCTGCGATAATCTGGGTGAACTGCAAGCGATCTGGGAAAAAATCTTTAAGTGAGGGAAAAAATGCGTTATATCTCTTTACCCGATAATATTGAAACTGAAGTTTTTGTTTTGGACCGTTGTGCACTTGCCGAAACGCCGCAAGTTCTGAAAAAATACTTTCCCGCCCGCAAAATCCAGATCATTGCCGATGGCAACACCTGGCGCGTGGCAGGCGAAAAAACCCAGACCATCTGCCGGAACGCCGGCTTGTCAGAATATCCGCCCATTATCCTGCCGGCAGCCCCCAAGCCGCACCCGGATTACGCATTATCAGAAGAACTTGCCGGAAAATTTGCTGACGACTGCGTGCCGCTGGCCATAGGGTCAGGCGTGATCAACGATCTCGTGAAGTGTGCTGCCGATATAAAAAAACTGCGTTACTGCTGCATAGCAACCGCTCCGAGCGTGGATGGCTATACCGCCAGCGGCGGCGCCATGTCAGTAGCCGGTCAGAAAAAAACTGTTCCCTGCCCTGCGCCTTATGCGCTTATTGCCGACAAAGAAGTTCTGCAGACCGCGCCGCGGGAAATGATGGCCGCAGGTTATGCCGATTTGATGAGCAAAGTTACCGGCGGCGCCGACTGGATCATTGCCGATACCCTGGAGATAGAGAAGATCGTTCCGGCGATCTGGAGTCTGGTGCAGGACGATCTGCGCGACAATCTTGCGGACCACAATGATCTGGAAAAGCTCTTTCTGGGACTTGCCGCCACCGGCTACGCCATGCAGATGTATCATGACTCACGGCCGGCTTCGGGAGCCGAACATCTTTGCAGTCACGTTTGGGAAATGGAGCATTTGACTTTCAACGGCGAAGAGGTCTCCCACGGCTTCAAAGTCGGCATCGGAGTGCTGGCCATCAGCCAGCTGCATGAATTTGTAATAAACACCCCGGTGGAAACGGCAAAAAAACTCGCGCAAGCACCGTTGACCAGAGATCAGCGGATCGCCGAAATAGACGATCTGCTGAAAAAAGGCTGTTACGGCAATACGATTGCCAGTCTGGCATTGAACAAAACACCGTTCAATGAAGATATGGCCGCTCGCCGGGAGCTGATATTCAAAAACTGGGGAACATTGCAGCAGCTTTTGCGGCAGCAGTCACTGCCGACGGAAACGTTGCGTCAGATGCTGAAAAAAGCTCAAGCCCCGACCCATTTTGAAGAAATCGGTCTGACAGCCGAACAGTATTATCACGGCATAAAGACCGCCCAGCTCATCCGCAACCGCTACACGGTATTGGATATGCTCTACGAAGCCGGCTTGCTGGATGAAGCAATAAAAACCATCAGACAGTAAATACTGTTTCAATAACTTTCCAGCTTGAAGTAATCAGCACTGTAAAGCTCCTGCACGGAACCGTCGGGAGCTATTTTTATGTGGTCAAACACCTTGCCGTAGCGGTCGCGGTGCTTTACATCGATGCCTTTTTCATCAATCTGCAGCAAAAGACTGGTCAACTGCATTTCATACAGCAATGACCGGAACGCTCCACCCATGGCAATGACCGTAAACATATAGTTTTTGCCGATACGCGGGTGTTCGCCTTTTCGGGTGAATTTGGCGGCGGGGAACACCGTGCGGCATTGATCTTTGCCGAGGATATTCCGGAACGCCCGGTGGATATGTCCGCTCAACCACAGATGGATCTTATACGCCGGATTTTTTGAAGCAAACAACGGGTCTATAACTTTACGCAATTTTTTTGATAAATACTGACCTTTGGCTCCCAGCGGAGCACCATGAGCCAGCACTATGCGGTAACGGGCAGATTGGAACGCCACGGTTTTCACCGCATCTTCCAGCCATTCTTTCTGTTTTTGCATATAAGGATCCCAATCCCACAGCGCCCGTACAGAATATTTCGGGTTGCGCGCTTCATTATCGCCGCAATCCAGCACCAGAAAACAAACCTCGCCGCAGCGGAACATATAGTACCCGCTTTCGGCGGACTGAGGAGCCGGGAAATATTCAAAATAACGGTGAGCTTCCTTGCCGTACATTTCGTGATTGCCGCGCACCATCACCAGCGGTATTTTATTATCAGAAAGCGCCCGGAAAGGCCTGACAAATTCATCGATAATCAATTTATCAAAGTTGCTGACACCGACAATATCGCCCAGCAAACCAAAAAATTCTATATCTTTTGCTTCGGGGGCTTGCAATATACTCTGCATAAAAACTCTCCGCTCCCCGGCAGGGACCTGCAGATCGCTGGTCAAAAGGATCTTGAAGGAGCGTTTGCTCTGCTTATCCGGCAGCGTTTTGAAGGTGTACACTTCCGGCAGAGCAAATTCTTTGTAACGCAGCAGTTCATCAATCAGCACCACGCGGTATTCGTAGATTTTGTCCGGTTGCAGGTCTTCCAGCCGGATCGCATGCACAGCTTTATCGCGCCGGATCATACCGCCGAGATTATTGTAAATGCGTTTCCACGATTTGGTCCCCTGCAAACGGTAATCCACTCCGGCGGGAGTGGGCTGTACGCAGGCAAAAGTCACAGTGGCAGCATTGCTGTCGGGAAAGCTCACCCACGGCTGATACTTAAGCGCGGCTGGGAGCCGGTCAGATAAACCCACCGCAAATTCAAAAGCATGCCGCCCGCCGAAGGCTTCGACCGCAATTTGATTAGCGCCCTTTTTGTATTCAAACACCACAAGGTGATCTTTAGCTGAAGCTCCGGTTTCGCCATTGCCGACCCCAAGTGTATCATAAACAGCCCGGCCGTTGATATAAAGTTTAAATTTCCAATCCACCCCGATCCCCAACACAGCCTTACCGGCATCATCGGCATTGAAATCAGCAGTAAGCAGAACCCGCTCCAATGCGCCCGGACGGGGCTGAACGATTTTATACAAATCAATTGCACCTTGTGCCGGCAAGGTAAACTTTTGAGCTTTGACAATGCGTTTATCCGGAAGAGTGAGTGCGCCATCAAAGATTTTTCCGTTTGTTACCAGATTTCCCGGCATTTTGCGGACAAAATAATAATTCCAATTCCATGTATGAGCCGGTTCCAGCGCAAAAATATTGCATATAAAGCAGACAAAAAATAATACAACAACTGATCTTTTCAACATAAAAGCACCTTTTGATCTTATTTTATCAATTTTTCAGCAATCTTCAAACCGTCAACAGCCGCAGAAATAATACCGCCGGCGTATCCGGCCCCCTCGCCGGCAACGTAAAGATTTTTGCAGGAGCTTTCCAGCGTTTCCGCGTTGCGCTTAAGCCGCACCGGGCTGGAAACACAACTTTCGATCCCCACGCAGTTGCCATCGGAAAAACCGCGCATGAGTTTATCAAAATGCTTGAATGCCAGAGTAAAACGCTCCACGGCATTTCCGGGCATTATTTCGTGCAAAGCAGCACTTTTCAGCCCCAATCTGGCGGAAGATTCTTTATTTTTCAGCGATTTTTCGTGCCGCATAAAACCTTTGATGCTCTGCGCGGGAAATGTGTAATCGCTGCCGCCGGCGGCAAAACAGCGTTTTTCCAATTCGCTCAAAAAATTGTACACTGCCGCCGGACTGGCAAAATCACCGCCGTTCAGCGTGGTTATCACCGCCGAATTGGCAAACCGGCCGTCGCGGGCGCGCAAACTCATTCCGTTGCTGCACAACTGCCCCGCCCAGCCGGTCGCCGGCACGATTTCACCGCCGGGACACATGCAAAAAGTGGTAACACCTTCTCCGGCGATCTTCTGCGGCGATTTGCTTATCATATTGTATTCCGCCGCCGGCAGCGCCGCCGGGCGCGGCGAAAAACGGTATTGCCGGAAATCCACAAAATCCTGCAGATGCTCCACCCGGAATCCCAGCTGAAACCCCTTGAATTCCCAATCCAGATACCTTGTCAGCATCAGCGAGAGATCGCGCCCGCCCAGACCATGAGCAAATATCACTTTGGGCGCATAAAGTTTTTCTCCATTGGCCAGAATCACACCTTTGCAGACATTGTTTTCCACAATTATATCGCTTACTGCAGCTCCATAACGGAAAGTACCGCCGGAGTTTTCAATCATTTTCTGCAGGTTTCCAACAATGCTGCGCAAAAGATCGCTCCCCAGATGCGGGCGTTTCAAATATGCCGTATCAGCCGGGGCTCCGGCATCCATCAGCGCTTTCAAAACAAAATCAGCCCGCGGATCATGCACACGTGTATAGAGTTTACCATCGGAAAATGTTCCGGCGCCACCGGCACCAAAAAGAAGATTGCTTTCGCTGTTAAGCGTGCGGCTGGCAAAAAAATCTTCGCAGTCGCGATAACGCCGGTCAATATCAGATCCGCGGTCAAGCACTATCGGTGCGGTGTTGGCTTGCGCCAATGCCCATGCAGCCAGCAAACCCGCCGGGCCGGTACCGACCACAATGGGGTTGCGTAAAAACTTGCTGCAATCATCTATTGCCGGGTAAGAAGCCTGCGTGGAACTCAAAAACTCTTCTTCACTCAAAACCGCCCCGAAGTCGGCGGCACTTCGGGCAAAAGCATCCTTGATTTCCACATCCACAGTATAGATAAGTTCGGGGTTTCCCCGCCGGGCGTCGATACTTTTCGCCCGGATGCGGTAATCAGAAGCAATAAATTCGCCGGGGATCTGCAAAGCATCAGCAAGTATATCATGCAGATTTTCATCCACATAGTCGCTGGCGTAAGGTATTTTCAGGGCATTGAGCCGGAAATTTTCCAATCTCAAGTACATAGTTCTCAAGCCTGATTGCGGATCACGCGATCAATACCGTAAGCGATAAAGGCCACTGTGGGCGCAAGCCCGGCAATCACCGGGTTGACATATCCCTGTTTGCCCAACACCAGAAAGATTTCGGCGGCAACGATGTAACCGACAATGATCCCCACTGCTGTAATGATCGAAGAAAGTATACCGGTACGCTCACTCTTGGTTGCCAGCGGTATCCCCAGAAAACACGCAAGGAAACATGACCATGGGAATGCCAGCCGATAAAAGAAAACGGTCCAGTAAACGTTGCGGCTCCGCTGCGACATATCTTTGGTGCGGACCACCAGATCAAAAATCACCCAGCTCGGCAGATCTTCCACCGGTTTGACCGAATACTGTATATCCACCGGAGTTTCCGGAGCCCGGTCAGCCGGCAGCCGGAAACGCTGAAATTTTATCGCAGGTTTGGCAAAAAGGCCGTCGCTGCTGTATTCAGTAATGGTAAGATTTTCAAATATCCAGCCGACAGCATCTTTGTAAATGGCATTTTTGGCGGTCAGATCTTTTTCCAGCGAGCCGTCGGCACGGTAGAATTTCACCGATACATCGTACTGTTGGCCATCTTTGCCGGCCACGCCCAATGCTCCATCGGATTCGCCTGGCAGCTGAAAGAGCCAGGTGCGGCGTTTATCGGGGCTGCGGTAAGTAAGTTTCTGATCCTCAATGGTCATCTTTTTCACATCGCCGGAACCTATGGCGTAAAGATTGCCCGCCCGCCGTTCAGTAAAAGGCACCAATCCTTCGTTGAACCAGATATTGACAAAGGTCGTCAAAAGCCCCACCATCAGGATCGGAGCTCCGCAGCGGAAGAGCGATACACCTGAAGCCCGCATGGCCGTTACTTCCATATTTTTTCCGAAAGTCGCCATGGTCCACATGCACCCCAACAAAGTGGCTATGGGCAGCACAAAACGTATATTACCGGGCATTTTCAAAAGAAAATAAGGCACATAGACCGTCCAGGATGCATCGTTATCCATAAAGTCCGAAAGGTCATCAAGCACATCACTCAACAGAAACAGTATATTGGAAACCAGCAGCAGGATCGCAAATTTGATCATAAATTCCCGGAAAATATATCCATCGAGCGTGGGCATATAAAACCACGCCCGCTTCTGATTGTTCTGAAATGGAGCTTTTTCCGACATAAAAATCCTGCTTTTTTTTCTGTTTACATGACCATACCGACAGCAGCAGAAAATGCTGCGCGGGGTCAATCTTTGAATACTATACCCCTGCAAGCGGCCAAATTCCACTTATTTAAACGCTTTTTTGAAAAAAAAATCATTCTCCGGTATTGCGCGTAAGCAATTTTGGCGATATATTAAAGGAAAATTGTAACTTTTCAAGTTTGGAAGTGTGTGTTTTATGACTACCGAAGAATTATTGCTGAAGGCTGCAGAAAGCTGCAGCATTGCCGATCTCAACGCCCTGTTGAAAGCCTTGCGCGAACACAACAACACCCGGGATTTGAGCGAATTCGCCGATTCGCTGCAGCTGCTCTGGGAAAATTTTCCCGAAGAGCTGGAGCCGGAATATGCACAGTTCTGTCTGGAAGTTGCAAAATTGCGTATTCCGGATAATGCCGTATTCCGTCAGGTACTGGCCGCGGCGATCAAAGCCACTCTGCCGCCCTATCTCTGCAAGCTCGGCGTTCTGCGCGCCATCGGGCTGCGCGATAATTCGGTGCATCCCGGCGAAGTACTGCGCCGCATCGAACGGCTCATGGCGATCAAGTCCGGTATTGTGACCTATATTTTCGACTCCGGCAAGTGGGGTATGGTAACTAATGTCGATGCACTCAATGCAACCGTGGCAATCAACCTTGCCGAAGGCGGTGCACTGGGTGTGGGGTTGGATAAAATGCTTGTACGCGGCTACTTCTTCAAAAACTCGGTGGCGACCCACAAGCTTTCCATGCCCGCCAAACTGCTGCAGATCTCCGGAACGGATTTCCGCAATATTGTGGCTGCCGAAAGCGTGGTGCATTTGAGCGAAGGCGCAGTCCGCGCCATGGCAGAACGTCTGCTGGTGCCGCAGACCCTCAACGCCGAAGCCTTTGAAGCGTGGTACAACAGCGCCAGCGCGCCCAAGCCGGCCGCGACAGCCGCCAAACGCTGTGCGGCGACCGCCCGCAGTCTTAAGGAAATGGATCTGCTGCTGGACGAAGAAATCAAAGCCAAGCTCAACACCGTTGATGAAGAAATGGTGGAATCCTTTGCCAGATTTTTCAGCAACCTCAAAACCGATGTGGCCAACCGCGAAGCCAAATTGCTCTGCACGATCATTGCCAAAATTGCTGACCGGATGCCGGCTTCAGAATGGGAAAAAGCGCTCGCTCCGCTGAAAGGCAAAGCACCTTTCTGGCCGCTGGATCCCACTGCGGCAAAATTAGAAAATCTGGAAGTATGGGGTACGCTGGCGGTCAAATTCTCCGGAAAATTGTCCAAAGTTACCGCCGTGGTCTTTGATGATGAATATCTGACCTATCTGGCAGTAAGACTGCCCCTGAAAAGCATCAATGTCTGCGCAGAGCAGCTGGATGGCGAACTGTTGGATCTGGTCTTTGCCAATCCGCCGTTGATGACCGCCGATTTGCTGTTGTGGGCGTGGAAAAACCGCAAAAAGCATCCGGCGCTGGAAGTGCTTATCAAATTGGAAAATGTGGTGCTGGCGCTCAATTACAGCCGTCTGCCTAAAGAGTGGGGCGCCGCCCAGCGTGAACTGCATTCGCTGCTGCTGGATAAAGAGGAATTCCAGAACTACATTGTGCAGACTGCCGGCAGCGACATTCCGGCCCTGGTGGCGGCTCTGGCCGGAGCCTCCACATTCACCACCGGCGAGCGCCAGAGTCTGCTGGTCAAACTTTCGCGTTACAGCAACGCCATCCGCGAACATCTGGAAGCCGGTGCCGGCAGCAAGATACTCGGAAGTCAGGAAGATGCGCCTGCAGTGGAAGAAGCCATTTACACCTCGCTGGCCTCGCACCGCCGTCTGGTGCAGGAATTGCAAGATATCATCAACATTCATCAGCCGGAAAACCGCGAAGCGCTCAAAACTGCCCGCGCTCATGGTGACTTCCGCGAAAATGCTGAATTCGATGCAGCTAAAGAGCGCAGAAACTTCCTTACCCGCCGCCGCAACGAGCTTGAACGCGATCTGGCAAGAGTCAATGCGCTGGATTTTGCCACGATCAAACCCACCGGCTATGTTGACTTGGGTACGACCGTAACTCTGGAGTTCTCCGGTGCGGCTGATGAAGTTTATTACTACCTCGGTGCCTGGGATGGCGATCCGGAAAAGAATTACCTTTCTTACAAAACCAAGCTCGGTGAAGTGCTCCGTCATCATCAGCTGGGCGATGTTGTAACGCTGCCGGACAACCGCACCGCCAAGATCAAAGCGATCGAAGCGCTGCCTGAAGCGGTACTCGCCGATATGGAGTGATCCAATCAAAGCTCAAAAAGCTGCTGTATAACTCTCGCAGATGGTTATCAGCAGCTTTTTTGTTTTAAGAAAATACCTTTGCACGCTGTACGCAAAGATATTGATTATAATTTCAGTCTGCTGCTTTCATCCGTTCCGGCGGCGGCGGCTTCATGCAGAAAATCTGCAATGAAAACGGCAATGCACTATAACTTTTTAACTTTTATGAATTTCAAAGAGTGCGATATCTACAGTATTGCATTCAAATGACAAACTGACGAAAGAAAACGGCTCCCCGATCTGCGGTCGGGAAGCCGTTTTTTTAATTTTCTGCCGGCTGGAACAATATTTGTACTTTGCGGCTTCTGGGACCGTCAAATTCACAAAAATACACGCTCTGCCATGTACCGAGCCACAGTTTGCCGTTACGCACAGGAACCGCCAGCGATACACCGAACAGACTTGATTTGAGATGCGCCGCACTGTTGCCCTCGCAATGCTGATAATAGCTTTCGCTTTTCGGCATCAGTGAATCGAGTTTCTTCAACAGATCGTGCTTTACATCCGGATCGGCATTTTCGTTGATGGTCAATCCGGCGGTAGTGTGCGGACAGAATATATGGCAGATGCCGTATTTCATATTCTGCGGCAGCAGTTCATTGATCTTTTGCGTTATATCGATAAACTCGCAATCACGGCGGCTGTTCACACTTAATTCAGGCATAAAATTTCCTTATCTGCCGAAAAGTTTGCGCAATTCCACCTGAAACTCGGCGATGTCGTTTTCAGTCGGCTCGCCGGAAACTTTATCCAGCCCGAGCCGGCCCATTTCGTCTATAAGCCATTCGGCGCTGGCGCCGGAACCGAACTTGACCGTGCCGTGCGCCATAGCTCCGGGGCGGCTCAAGCGGCTCAATTCCACAGTTGTAGTACCGCTTGCCGGGGCAGCTTCTGCGGCGGCTTCCGCGGCAGCGGCAGGTTCTTCAGCGGCATTGTTTTCAGCGGCAGCCGGAGCCGCGGCAGGTTCTTCAGCTTTCTTTTCCTGCGGATCGAATTTCGACCAATCCACATCCTCAAGTTCGGCTGCCATCAAGCGTAAATCCAAAAAAGTCATCTTGCAATTCAACTCTTCTGCCAGCATATCCTGTATATCAGAAAGTTTCACACCCTCATGCAGCTTTTGGGCCACAAACTTTTTTATGATCATTTCATCCATTATCTTAACTCCTTAAATTAAAGAATAACCGTTTGCCCGGGGCCGGCTCCCAACTCGAGTTTCAGCGGTTTTGGGGCACTTTTCACCGTTTTTTCAACCGGTTTGGCCGGCGGTATGTCAACACTTTGAGCAGCTTGATCCAACGCAACTCCAGCGCTTGCAGCCGGAGCTGCAACGGCGGCTCCGCCGGAAAGTTCATCCAATTTGACTCGCTGCTTATTGTAGAGTTCTTTCATCGCCTGAAATTTCTCTTCCGTAACCATTAACAGCGCCTTAATCTGCCACTCGGTTATGTTGCTTACCGGGGGATTTACATTGCTTTGCCCGAAGTTATTGCTGTAAATATAATTGCCGCCCATATTGCGTGCATCGCGGTTCCATGTGGGTTGCGCTGCCATCGAAGTATCCGGTGCCCCGGGACCGATGACCACCCGTCTGACCGATATGATATTTACCGTATCAGCACCATGTTCGCGGGCAAGAACAGTAAGCTTTTCATTGATCTCGCCCCGGGTTGTGCCTTCCGGAGCTGTTATACTGACCCGGCCGATGGCTCGGTAGCTGCGATCGCTCAATGGCGACTCGGGCGTATAGATAGTAACATTGCTTCCGGCGGGCAGAGCCGGAAAGCTCTGCCCCACATAATCAACGTCAATACATCCGGCAGTCAGAATAAGCACCGCAGCCGCCAGCAATTTTTCAGCTGTACTCTTCTTTTTCATAAAACTCCTGTCACAGCCCGGAATCAGATCCCGGTCCGCCTTACGTTAAATTCCATGACCCGCCCGCGACGGATCTTACGCACATAAAACTCGGCATTCTGATACTTCACCACATCGCCGGTTTTGGGACTGCGCCGCAGCTGATTGCAGAACCAATCCGACAAGCTCAATGCCGCATTGGGCACTGCCAGCGGTGTTTCCGCAGCGACCATGGAAACCATCACTCCGCCGCCGATCACCCAGAATCCTTCGTTGGGCGAATAGAATGTTTTGGGCAGCGGATCGAATTCATCATCAAGATCTCCGATGAGTTCTTCAACGATATCTTCCATCGTAATCAGCCCCAGCGTTCTGCCGGCAGCATTCTGCACGATCGCCAGATGTACATGCTGCACTGCGAAACGTTCCAGCAGATTTGCCGCCGAAACATCCGGCGATACAAACGCTATCGGCCGCACGATATCGCGCAATTTGTTCCGTTCCGGATGCGCCCGGAAAGTCGCCACCAGCTCTTTGAAGTTGATGTACCCCAAAACCTTATCTTTATCGCCGTTATCACACACCGGATACCGGGTATGAAAGTCCGCCGGAGCAGTATTCAGCGCTTCCGCCAGCGTTTGAGTCGAAGAAACAAACGATATATTCTCCACCGGCAGCATTATCTCGTCGGCACGCCGTTCAGAAAGTTTCGGCGTAGCCAGCAAAATCCGCTCCTGCTGACTGCTTATCTCTTTTTCCTGCCGCGCCAGACTGGCCAATGCGGCGATCTCCGCCGCCGCCGTGGGCTGATTGTCATCATCCTTGACTTCAAAAGGACGGTTGATCAAATGCACCAGTTTGATCAGCGGCGCCATTAACCTGGTCATGAAGAACAGACTTCCGGCACTTACTGCTATGATCCGGCAATTGTAATGCACGCCCAGTGTTTTGGGCAATATCTCTGTATACTGCACCATTATCAGCGTAAACGCCAATGTGAACACCCCCAGCCAGCCGGCTCCGAAAAGCTTGGCAAACTCTGCACCCGCAATCGCCGCACCAATCGTGTGCGCGGCAGTATTGCAGATGAGAATCACCGCCAGAGATTGTTCAATATCATCCTTTAAACGCGAACACAATTCGCCGCGTTTGGGATTTTTGTTCGTTATATCTGCCAGCTGACTGGGTGTCAGACTCAAAAGCGCCGACTCCAGCAGTGAACACATAAACGACACCATTATCGCCATCGCCATACTGGCAACGAGGAGTACCAAAGCCCAGACAACTTCGCTGTTGTCCAATGAAAAACTGATACCCGCAAGCAATGCTGTGTTGATCATATCCGCACCTCCGGTGCCTGATATACACTTTTTACCGCCGGCTTGCCCCCGTTGCCATTACTACTTCCAGGGTCTTCAGAGGGTTCTCCCATACTCTCGCTGACCATAGTCAGCACCTGATGCGACTGAGTAATTCCTCCATCCATAAGAGTTACTACCGATTTATCCTTTCCTGTTGATTTATATTTTCCGGGCAGGAGCTCCTGCCCGGGTGCGACAATTATTTTTTATCTTCTTTGACCGCTTCGCTGTCACGCAAAAGCTGCTGACTGCGAATCTTGGAGCGGATGATTGCCGCCGCCTTGGGATTGGCATTGGCAAGATAATCTTTGACCACCTGATTGCGGATCTCGTTATACGGCGCCAGACCGCGGCGGCCGCGTTCTTTTTCTGAACGGATGCCTTTCTGATAATCGGCATAGACTTTCTTGGCCATCAATTCATACATAGCGACCTTTTCTTCATCGTCATTGACCGCCGCATTGAGCGCGTTCTGAATAAAGGCATTGATAACGTCGGTTATCTGTTTGAATGTTGCGGTGGCTACGATCTCTTTGAGCTCGCGTTCAAGAAATACTGCAAAAGGCGGATATTTGACCGTATGATCATCTTTCTGCAGAATTTTATAGACTTCACGCGTTTCATCCAATCTGCCGAAGTAGAAAAGGAACACCGCAGCATTTTTCATGAAGTTGATCTTGCCGGTCTTGAAACTTTCCATGTTATTCGATTTATCATACGCCCAGTCATAGGTACGGATCGCCGACATGACTATATCCAGATTAGGCGCAATGATCAAATAGCGGTAACCATCCTGATGGGTCCACAATATGCGTCCGGCACGCATCATTTCCTGCAGACAGGTGGCGATAATGCGCGAACATTGCGTATCGTGCCCGGTCATGCGGATACCTTCGCTTGCCCAGTAAATCGCCTGGGCTTCCGGCAAACGCCAATCCATGGAGCCGTATTCCATATTGAGCTTATGGATGTAATCTGCACGCAGCCGGTACTTATCGTGCAGCCAGACAGTACGCAGAGCTGCATCGATTTTTTCCGCTTTTTTGGCATCTTTCAACGCATCCACAAATTTAGCCGGCAAAACGGAATTGATCCGGAAGTTTTCATTCAAAGCAGCATAACCCGGCAAACCGGCTTTACGAGCCGCGGCCCACATGGGATCGCTTTCCGGGAAAAGCTTCATAAAGCCTTCCGCTGCATAGGGCATGGTACTCCACTGCTCCCATTTGGGGTCCAGAGTTATGACAGCTTCCATCTCCGTAGCCAGACGCGCTTTGTAGTAATAGCTGGCATTATCCAGCACGTTACCCATTTTCTGCTGAAAAATCACCGCCAACTCCCAGTACAATCTCGCCGCCCCGGGGTTGTAGAGCAAAGCTTCGTCACGGATCAGTTTGATCCCTTCCCACACCCAGTACCATCTGTCCTGCCACAGCGAACATGTCACCGATATATTATATGCCATGTTCCATGCCAGGTATGCCGTGGCTCCGGCAAAGCGGGGCTGGAGTTTTGTGATCCAGCTGGCCAGCTGAACCATTTCAAAATAATTTTTATCCTGCTGCAGCGATGCCGCCCGCAGCCAGAGCAAGTCCGCAATAAGTCCGCGGAAACTCCCCAGTGCCATGGTGGTAAATGCCACCAGCGGCGGAGCATTATTGATCTGGCCGGTAAAGAACAGATCGTGCTGACGGATCATTGTATCAAGTTTACGCTGAGTGGCGCTTATGCCGAAAATGAGCACCGCCGAAACCACCAGCGCAAGCAAATATTTGCCGATTTTTCCAAAGTTTATCATTTTCTGATCACCAATCCCAGTTCACGTTTCCAGAAAAGCCACATTCCCAGCAGGATAAATGGCAATGCCTTGAGCATGAAATATTCGCCGAACAACTCGCCGATATAAGCAAATTCAACTAATTCACCGCCGGCTATCTTCTGCGAAATTTCAAATTCCTGCAGCGGAGCCACGATCAGCATGGCAACTTTACCGATCCAGTATCCGGTGTATTTGGAGGGATCAGCCAGTTGACTGGTGGTCATCACCAGCGGTGCAACGCTGCCGAGGAACATATAGCTCAATACCGTAAAAATCGATGTCGGCATACTGAATGCCGCCGCCGCACAGCAGCTGATTCCGGCATAGACCATAAGCATCAGCAGTATCACTATCAGACCGCGGACAAAGTTGCCGGTGAAGCCGGTAACTTTTATCAGCAGTTTGGGTCCGTCGATCGTCTGAAAATAGACTTTATCCTGCGCGTTATCGATGTTTATATAACGCAGATTGACTTTTCCCGCACGGTCAATGACCGATGCCGGCAACACTTTTTCGTGAAATTCACCGGCGTAATTCTGTTCCGGCGAGGGCGAAAGCGGCCGCCAGGTGCGGGTAAAATCCTCTTCTGCCACTGGAACTGCCTGTTCAATTTCCTGACCGTTGCCGATGGACTGCTTCTTTTCTTCAAAGAATCCCACCCACCAGCCGGTGGTGTTGCGCTGGGCCTCGGTATCGATTTTGCCCACATAGAGCCGGTAGCGCAAATAAATCGGATTGGTCATATTTTTGGGCAGATTTTCATATTCCCATTCACCGAACTTACGGAAAAGAACCTCCGAACGCTGGCGCAGCATTTCTTCGCTCAAACCGTTGCGGATATCTTTTTCCATTTCGGCGGCATCGGCTGTAACTCTGCCGCGACCGGCTTTTTTCATTTCTTCCAACTGCTGGGCCAGAGCTTCACGGGTCAGTTTTTCCATATCCGGCGGCTTGGGGAAGTAGACCCTCCGGCCAACCATCACTTCGTTTTCGATCCGGGATTTTTCCTCGGCAGGAAAATCGTTTTTGCCAAAACGGTACAAAACCACCGCAAAAATCGTGATCCCCGCCAGCAGCAGCAGCACCGCATGGAGCAATACCACACTCAAATATTTGGCAAGAAATATCTTGAGGCGCGATACAGGTTTGGCAACCACCATGTGCAGCTGATAACTTTCCACATCCTGTGTCATGACCAGACTGGCGATCCACACCGTGGAAAGCGCCAGAATAAAACCGACTGTACCCAGCGAATATTTGAGCGCGATCTGTATATAAGCACGCGCACCCTCGCCGGAGCCGGAAACTGTCATCGGCAACGCCACCGCACACAACACCAGTAACCCCAGCAGCAGCTGGAAGATGTGCGAACGCAACGCATTGCGTAATGTCAGTTTTACGATTGCATTAAATGCCGTCATAATTTGTACTTTCCGTTCACCAATGTTGTTTAGCGGTTTTTCAATAAATCGTCAAGTTTGGCATCGGCTGCTTTAAGAGCTTCGGCCTCGGCCTTGACCTTTTCTTCATCTTTGTTGACAACACTCCTGTCATCGCCGGCAGTAAGGTCTGCCAACCGTTTTTCTTCGGCGGCTTTGAGCTCACTTGCCAGCTTGGCAGCACTCTCTTCAGCGGTGGGCTTTTTGACCGCTTCAGGCTGAGCGATAAGAGTTTCCAGCACGGTGCTTTCCTTATCTTTTTCTGCCGAAAGGTATTCAGCTATGCCGCCGCCGAGCGCACCGGATGTTTCCACACTGTCGTTCTTGGCTTTGGCAATAACATCCAGAAAGAACTCTTCGAGCGTGCGACGCGGATGATCCATAACAAATTCTTCGCCATTGAGATTTTCGCGCAGAACAGTCAGCACTTTTTCGGTGGCATCCTTGCTCAAGGTCGGCGTAACGATACGGGTACTGTCGCTGACGGTCAGCAGTTCATTCAAACTGCCCTGTGCCCGGACTTTCCCGCCGTAGAGAATAACCACGCGGTCGCAGATATCTTCCACATCACTCAAAAGATGGCTGGTTATAAGCACGGTTTTTCCGCGCTTTTTCAGCTCCATGATCAAATCTTTAACTTCCCGGCAGCCCAGCGGGTCAAGACCACTGGTGGGTTCGTCAAAAATCAGCAGCGATGGGTCGTTGATCATTGCCTGCGCCAGACCGATACGGCGCGCCATACCTTTGGAAAATTCTCCCACCCGGCGATGGCGGGCGTGAGCCAGACCAACCATATCAAGCAGCTGATCGATACGGTTTTTGCGTTCAGCGCGGGAAAGGTTGAAAAGCGATCCGAAAAAGTCCAGCGTTTCTTCCGCCGTCAGATATTTATACAGATAGGATTCTTCGGGCAGATACCCGATCGCTTTTTTCGTTTCCACTGCACGTGGAGCCTTCCCCAGCACGGTAAGTTGACCGGCGGTGGGATAAAGCAAACCCAATATCATCTTCACTGTAGTGGACTTTCCAGAACCATTGGGACCAAGCAAACCGACTACTTCGCCTTCCTTGACCGTAAAGTCGATCTCATTAACCGCCCGGGCTTTGGGGCGGTTCCAGAAATCGCGGAACACTTTGGTCAAGCCTACCGCGCGTATTGCATCTTCTGCCATCTTTTTCACCCTTTCCTCTCTATGTACAGCTTTCCGGATGGAAATCCGGAAAGCTGTGCACTATCATTATTTTTTATTTTTATTATCTTCCAACGTAAGTTCTTCACCGGTTCGGACCAGACGCGCACTGTTGAAGATCACCACCAATGTACTCAATGTGTACAAGATCGCCGCTCCCACCGGAGTCATCTTGTCAAAGACCAGCAGCACCATGCCGCCGAAAACAAAGAGTATGCCTATGCAAAGATTCTGATAAATGACCATCCGCGATTTCTGCGAAAGGTCGATCAGCATGGGTATACGGCGCAGGTCATTGGTCATCAGCGCAATGGATGCACTGTTAATGGCAATATCGCTGCCGATGGCCCCCATGGCAATCCCCAGATCGCCTTCTGCCAGCGCCGGTGCGTCGTTCACACCATCGCCCACAACTGCGGTGGGATAACTCTTTTTGGCATTTTCCACATATTCGACCTTGGCTTCCGGCAGACATTCACTGCGGAACTCATCGATATCCAGCACATTGGCCACTTTTTCAGCCACCGATTCGCGGTCCCCGGTGACCATAGCCACCTGCCGGACACCCAGACTCCGCAGATCTTTGAGTGCCTGCGCGGCTTCTTTACGGATCTTATCGCTCAAACCGATCCAGCCGATGATCTCTTTTTCACGGGCTACAAATACCACGCTCAAACCGGCAGTATCTTCGGTGTTGAAGTCTTCCGGCAGAGTATATTCCTGTGTTTCCAGCCATGCTGAACGGCCAACTGCCACAGCCACACCGTCGATCACAGCATTGACCCCTTTACCGTGGGTTTCTTTGAATTCGCTGACCGGAGCAAGCTCCAGCTGCGCCTCGTTGGCAAGTTTCACCAGCGCCACTGCAGTCGGGTGGTTACTGTTTGCTTCGGCCGAAGCGGCCAGTTTCAGCATTTCAGCCGGACTTACTTCGCCGAACGGCACCAGTTTGACTACTGACAGCAGGCCGTCGGTCAAAGTACCGGTTTTGTCAAACACAAAACTGCGGATTCTTGCCGCGAGTTCCAGATGGCTGACATCTTTGATGAAGACCCCCAGACGGGCCGCCGCCGCCACCGCCGCCACAATGGCAGTAGGCGAAGCAAGCATGATAGCCCCCGGACAGGCAATCACCAGCAGTGTGATAACTTTGGATATATCTCCGGTAAACCACCAGGTGATACCCGCCAGCATCAGAATCGTGGGGGTGTAATAGCCGGCATAGCGGTCGATGATACGCACGATCGGAGTGCGGGAGTTTTCGGCCTGCATGATCATGTTTTTGACCTTGCCGAGGGTGGTATCTTCACCCAGCCGGGTAACTTTGAGCTCCACCAGACCGGTCAGGTTCTGCGTACCGGCATAAACATCGTCGCCGGCAACCTTGTCCACCGGCATGGATTCCCCGGTAATCGACGCCTGATTGACGATCGTTTCGCCGGAAATAACCTCTGCATCGACCGGAAAATTTTCACCAGGGCGCACACGGATGATATCGCCCAGATTCAAACTCATTACATCGGCATCCACTTCGGCACCGTTTTTGATCAGGTGAACCTGGGTGGGTGTAAGTTTTACCAGTTCTTCAATCGAACGCTGGGCCCCCGAAGCAGTGCGGCTTTCGATGATGATCGTTATCAGCAGAAAGAATGCGATCACACCGGCATTCTGAAAATGTCCGCCGGCAGTCTGGTAGTTGCCCCCTGCCAGTGCGGCAAGGATGGCCAGCGCCACCAGTTCATTCATGTAAACTTTGCCGGAAAACAAATCTTTTACTGCCGTATAAATGATCGGCATGGCAAGCACAAACGCGCCGAACAAGGCGCTGAAAGTGGCCGCAAAGGTCTGTCCGGGCAGAAAATAACTCAAAATAAACGAGTTGGCAGTCAGCATGCCGCCAAGTACGGCAAATCCCACCAGCACCAGACTGCGCTTGCGGGTGTCTTCGCTGCTGACTGTATTATTTACTGCAACACTTATATTTTCACTCATAATTATTTGCCTCCTGCCGGGGTGGTCTTCGCCGGAGTTTCTGCGGGTTTGGCAGTTTCTTCGGCCTTGGGAATTTCCGGACCGAGCTTGAGCCAGAGCTTGCCGCCATTGCCGGCACCCAACACAAACTTCTGATCAATACCGGCCATGACTTCGGCCAGCACCGCGTTGTAGCGGCTCATCAGAGCGGTGCGGGGATTTTCGTTGTATTCTTTAAGGAAACTTTCAAAGTAAAGACTTTCGGCTTTTACATCGGCCACAACCATAGTACGGTAATTTTCCGCCTGTGCTATGATGCGCGAGCTTTCTTCGCTGGCCTTGGCGCGGATGCTTACACCATATTCGCGCGCTTTGTCGATCATAGTGCCCTGTTCGGCACGGGCGGCGGTCAGCGCATCGAAAAACGCCTGGGTAACAGCGGGGGTCATTACTTTGCCATTGATCCGCACTTCTTCGATCACCACCCCGATATTGAGATCGGCAACCATCTTGCGGTAGGCGCGTTCCACAGCTTCGCGGTATTCGGTCTGGCGCGAATAGAGTATTTCGTCGACCGTCCATTGTGCGGTGGTGGTTATCACAGCACTTTCCAGCATTCTGCCCAGCAATGTGCGGGGGCCGCGGCGGCCAAGTTCTTCGCCTTCATCCACCACGATATCGTCCGGTCCGGCCGGATTCGCCGGTACGCGCAAAGTCTGATAAAACACCGCCGGATCGCTCACCTGAAAACGGGCGCTCCAGCTGGCGTGGATGATATTGGCATCGGCCGTCAGCAAATAACGGTCGCGGTTGGGCTGCAGTCCGGGCAGTTCACCGTTGGGGCCCGGCGGCGGCAGCTGATCGGGCATGATTCCGGCGTTGAAAGTAACTTGCAGAGTCTGCGGGCTGGTCGGCACCACCACTTTGCTGGTTACCGGATCGGGCAGAAACCAATGCCAGTCGCTGGTGTAAGTTTTTTCATATTTGCCGAAGCGCAATACGATCACCGCTTCCTGCGGCGAAACAGCAAAGTAACCACCCAGCGTAAAGAAGTAGACCAGCATGGCAAAGATAAGCCCCACCAGAGCCAGAAAGACCCAGTGGCCGGCTTTCATAAACGCTCTGACCCCGCCGCCGTACTGATTGTACAGCTCGGTATCCGGCGTAAGATTTTTCTTTTCGTTATCCATAGACTTCAAGCCTCATTATTTGGCAGTTTTCGCCGGAACTGCGGGCACGGCGAGCTGATCGGCATTGCTCTTGAGCAGAGTAAAGGGGTCGGTGTTGGTATCCAGCACCAGAGTGGTCTTGCTCTTCATGATGGTACGCAAACTGTCGAGTTTACGCAAAAACGCTGCCAATTCGGGATTTTTGTCGAATACCCGCAGGTATTTGGCGGCTTCCACATCGCCCTGTGCGCTGATCTCTTTTGCCTGCGCTTCGGCATTGGCAATTATATTGGCGCGTTCTTTATCGGCAGCAATGCGGATCTCTTCGGCGCGGAGTTTACCTTCGCCGAGGTAACGCTGGGCCGCCAGCATACGATCCTGATTCATACGTTCAAAAACCTTACTGCTGACTGCTTCGGGCACATTCAGCGTAGTGATCCCGGCCGAACAGATTTCCAGACCGTAGGGCTTGGCTTTGACCAGCATATCGTTTTTGATCTGATCGGCGATTTCGTTCAGACGCATGTTCTTGGGATCGGTGGTAAGGATCTGATCGAACTTGTATTTGCCGAACGCAGCATTTTTGGCGCCGCGCATCCAGATATCCAGTTCGCTTTCGGCTTTCTTGAAGCTGGTCATGCGCTTGGCAAAAGTCAGCGGATCGCTGATACGGTAGGTAATGAACACCCCCACAAGGATGTTCTGCTTGTCAGCGGTGGCTGTTTCTTCGATCTGCCCGTCATGACCGCCGAAGCAATGCAGACGTTTGTCATATTTGGTGATCTTTTCAAAGGGATACGGCCAACGGAAGTGCAGCCCCGCTGCCGGATGCTCGTCGAGCATCTGCCCCATACGTTCAACAACTGCTACTTCAGTACTGCTTACCTGATAAGTGAAAACTGCCACCAGCAGCACTGCAAATACAAACACGCCCAGAAGGAGCGTCGGCCAATGTTTGAAAACCTTGCTTGACATGATCTATTCTATGCCTTTCTATATATAAATTACCTTAAAATTATTCACCCAGGTTGGCGTCAAACAAATTCAGACGCTCTTTTTCTTCCAAATTCAGCTCGTATACATCGCCCTGCAGCGAACTGCTCAAGACATATTTACGCACATCTTTGCAGTCATTTTCCAGGAAATCCAGATAGTTTTTGAGCATGAACAGCTTGGGCATTGTTTGATATGCCTGCAGCTGTTTGACAAAGCGGTCGCTGACAGCCTTGGCCACCGTGGCAGTCTGATAACTTGCCGCCGATGCCTGTTCACGGATCGCCAGCGCATCGGCTTTGGCCTGCGGCAGGACCTGTGCTTTGTACGCTTCGGCTGCCAGCACCATTTTTTCGCGTTCTTCCATAGCGCCCAGCACGTTCTGGAACTCCTTGCCCACCTGGGTCGGCGGATGGATGCCTACGAGATTGGCGGCTATGATCTCCACGCCCAGATTACGGGCATCGCATTCGGCTTGGATGCGATTTTTAAGTTTTTCTTCGGCTTCGCGGCGGCCGCTGGTGATAACCTGATAGAACGGCGCGCTGGCCAGATATTCGGTGACTACCATGTGGCCAATGTTTTTGATGACCTGTTTGGCATCCACGCTGCCGTATACATAATTATATATGCCATCGGGGCGGATGTGGTACTGTATGGGCATGGAAAGACCTACAAAGTAGAAGTCTCCCAGTACATCGCCGGATTTATCACCGCCGGAGTGCGATACATCGTTGGCCACAATAAAGTTGTTGTTGCCTTCGCCATGTTCGGCGGTCCACAGCACAACGCTGTGATCTTTCTTTTCCTTTTCTTTTTTAGGCGGAGGATTATGACCGTGGCCGTCATCGACATACTCTTCCTCTTCTTCATGATCATCGTGTTCTTCGTGGCCGATCACCACTTCGTAGATCTGATCGCAGGAGTATTTTTCAAGCGTGCCGAAGGGCCAGGGCAAGGTAAAATAGATACCCGGTTTCAGCGGCTTTTCTGTATTGATAAGTTTACCGAGATTGCTCCGCAGCCCCACTTCGTTGGAATCAACTTCATGAATGGCAGTCGACCCCCAGAGCAACAGCGCCCAGAGCAGAAGCAGCGGAAAGATCGCCCGTTCAACAAAACTGTACATCCAAGTTGAAGAGACCTTGAACCCGAACTGATAGTCGAGCATATCCGCAAAGTTGCGCATAACGCCGCCGGGTTCGGTAAAGAGAGCCAGTATGCGGCTTTCAAAGACCGGGCGGGATTCTTCCAGAGTACGCGGCCGGTAAAATTCCACAACAAAGCTCAAAACCAGTTCTGCCGCCAGCACCAGATAGATGATCAGCAGCGTTCTGGCAATGATCGAATCGTACCCTTTAAGCCCGGACTTGAAACAGAGTCCGGAAATCACCGCTGCCGCCGAAGCCACCGCGCCGGCAATGAGCCATGCTCCGAAGGGACGCAGCCAGCGGAACGCTTCGTCATGCGACTGCCCATTGAAAAACGCTCCGGCAAAAAGCGAGATCACCCCGATCACCGCCGCCAGAAACACCATATACATCGGATTGATCGGCGCGGTATTCAAAACCGCCTCACGCAATTCCGAGCTGCGGTCGGCCCAATGGCTGAAGAAGAGCATGCACAACACGCCGATCAGCAGTGCCGCGGCAATACTCAAAACATACGGAGCATATTTTTCATAGTTATCCAGCGTTCTCTGCTGGGTGAAGCGGGCATCTTCATCTACGGCAAGCATATTGTTGTCGTGACGTTTTGCCAGCAGCATTTTTTCTTCATTTTCAATTGCCGCACCTTTGGCAAACATGCCGTAAAGTGTGGCGGCCAATCCGAACAACACCGCCACGGTGTAAGGTATTACCACCACCGCAAAGGCATCAGAATTGGCGAACGAGCTTTTGACCACGCCCAACAACAACAGCAGCAATGCAAACACTCCGCTCAATACAGTTCCGATTGCGGAAAGCTTGGTCATTACTCCGGCATTGTCAATGGCAGCGCGATAATTTACTGTTTTACTCATGCTGTCAACTCCCGGAAGTCTTTTACAAGACCCATTCTGGTTTATTATTATTTATCTCAAAACTTACTGAAAAAAATCCAACAAAATTTACAGAGCTCAAAAAACCGTTCACGGTTCGCTCCCAATCACAAAATCAGCAATTGCCCTTCGCGGGCGGTGCCCTGCCGACCGGCAGCAGAACAGATGCTCCGTTATTCTGACGCCAACACTCAACAAAAGATTTTTCTTCAGGACCTGTCAATCGCAGATCGCACCAGCCTTCCGGCACGATCAAATCCCAATCACCGGCTGTAACCGCTGTTATCTGCTGACTGCGATAGACAACTGCAGCTCCATGAGCTTCCCAACGGAACTCAACATTTTCTGCCGGAGCGCTCCACGTTGCCGTCCCCCCGGCAAAAAGCGTACTGTAAGCCGGACGCACAGCCGCACCGAGCGAAAAAAGCAACACACTCAGCAGCAATAAGTTAGCATAAATTTTACGACACTGCCACATAAAAAGTACACAATTATCCTATAGTTTCATAGCCATACAATAGCATTATTAAGCAATAAAATCAAATAAAAAATGTTTAAATATATATGAAAATTTCATTTCAAATCGCGCCTGTCCCGACATATTTGCAAATTATGGACTTTTCTCCAATCACCAGGGCTTGACACCAGCTGATTTTTATGGTATATTAAGCAATACAGAATATTGAAAACAATAACAAAACAGGAGATTTTAATGCGTAAATTTTTATTCTTGGCTTTATTGCTGTCTGCAGCCGCTTTAATTGCCGGCGAAAACTTCAAACACTCCCTGCCGGAAGGGAAAAAACCGTGGACACACGAAAATTTTATTGCCGGAGATGAAAAATTCTCCTTTATCATCATTCCCGACCGTACCGGCAGCGAACGTCCGGGCATATTTGAACAGGCAATAACAAAAGCCAATTCGCTCCAGCCTGATTTTATCATGACCGTCGGCGACCTTATTCAGGGGCCGACCGACATCGCCAAACAATCGCCCGGGCATTTGCGCGAACAGTGGAAAGAGCTGGCAAGCTTTACTGCAAAATCGCAGGCTCCCTTCTTTTATCTGCCCGGCAACCACGATATCTCGGTCAACCGCAAAGGTTTTCCGCGTGCCAATGACAACAGCGCAATGGTCTGGAAAGAATTTGCCGGCCCCAACACTTACTACAGTTTCATTTACAAAGACGTGCTCTTTATCTGCCTGAACAGTATGGAAGGCCGGGACTCGCGCGTGCCGCAAGTGGGTATCACCGATCAGCAGGCCGATTGGGCAATCGATGTTTTGAATAAGAATCCGAAAGTGCGCTGGACAATGGTTTTTGTGCATAATCCGAGCGCATGGATCAGCCCGGCTTATATCAGGATCCAGCAAGTTCTGAAGCAGCGCAAATACACCTGTTTTGCCGGCGACTGGCATCACTACATAAAGTTCAAGCGCGATGGCCATGATTATTATGTGCTGGCCACCGCCGGTGGTGTTTCCCAGATGCGGGGGGTGGAATACGGCGAATTTGACCATATAACTTATGTAACCATGACTGAAAACGGTCCGGTGATCGCCAATATTCTGCTGGACGGCATCTTGAGCGATGATGCAGTTACCGCGCAGAACATCAAGCGCTATTACAGAGAAATACTTGACAGCAAACCGTTTGCCCCCGATCCGAAATATCCCTGGCGCTGGGCTTGTGATGTCTATACTCTGAAAAGCGGCACCGGCAATGATGATTTTGTGATCGACGG
Source organism: Victivallaceae bacterium (assembly GCA_045635745.1). Classification (GTDB taxonomy): domain Bacteria; phylum Verrucomicrobiota; class Lentisphaeria; order Victivallales; family Victivallaceae; genus SIG78. Next base: position 44,483 of record JAZTWG010000053.1, on the reverse strand, counting down.
CAATCTGATAACGCTGCCGGGCAAAAACGCACGGGGCAGAAAGGTCATGTCCAAGATCATCGATATCGACCACCCGGATGTCGGCGGCAAAACGCTGGAAATCATCGCTTCAATCCGGGCTGTACTGCCGGTCGGCAAAGAGAGTTCGTTCAATATCCACGCAAGAATTCTCGATGCCAGCGGCAAAGTCATCAAATGCGATGGGTTCACATATAAGAAAAACTGTTATTTCGGGTATCGCGGCAGCTTTGTAAAAGTACCCAAAGAAGGCAAACGCCTGCAGTTGGTGATCGCCGGAGTGAACTTTGACGAAAACGCCATCGGCGAAGCCCGCAATATCTTCATTTTTGAGCGGTAAGTTCTCATATCAGCAGACAGAGTGGTTTGCAAATTTTTTTGCGGGGAAAAAACTTTTTTTGAAAAAGGTTCTTTTCCCCACCCCCATCTGCCAAAAACTTTTGCAGAGGCTGTTGCAAAACTCCAGACATAATGCAGCTAACCAACAGCACCCGCGGCGTAATACAATGAAGACGGGCGCTGACCGCGCTTGTTGCTGTTGACTTTCGGCATTTTTGCAACAGCCCCAACTTATTTTTAATAAATAAGATATAACAAATGATCCGGTTTATTTCATATTGATTTTTCAGAACACTTCACAAAATGTTACCGGAAATATATGCTGTGCAAAAAATGGGCTGCAGCCAACCTGTTTTGAGGTTTTGCCACAGCCTGTTTCTGTTATATTTGCACAAAAGCGTTATGCTTCAACCATAACCTGATCTTCAGCGGGTACACTTACGCAGTGAATATCGTTGAGATAAGCACGCTCCGGCAGTACAATCATAACATTGAGCGGCCGGTTTTCCACAGCAAAAAGCGCGTGATGCCATACTCCGGGACGCAATTTTACGATCGTGCCCTGCGGCACATAAAAAGCTTCGACCTCATCGGCATTCAATTCCATGGAAGCACCGGCGGGCGCCACCCAGATGATCGCATCCTGATCCAGCGGCATAGCTGCTTCACAGGTAAAATTATGATATTCGGCATCGGTTACCACCATATCCCGGGGCATGATGCGGCAAGTGGAAAACGAGGGAGCAGCACCGCCGAGTTCCACCGGCAGCATATCGCGGAAAAACGCCACCGTGGCATCCTTGGCTCCGGTAGCCGGTTCACTCAACGGATCGATAAGCATTGCATAATCGCCGAATTTGTGGAAAGAATCGCGTGAAAGCTGCTGAACTTTGATTTTTTTCATCATAAACTCCTGGGTTGATAAAATTCCAATGCTCTTTCTATCCGCAAAGAGAGTTTGCCGGAAGAACATTCACAATATAATGCGGTAAAATCAAGTTGTCAAAAAAAAATCTGTAAAAAAACCCGAAACCGGTCGCCCCCACGGCAAAGAAGTTTGAAAAAAGCTGAATATATTGTATAGTAAATCAATCAACGATGCAATCAGGAGTTTTTATGTCTTCAGAAGTTTTGTCCGATAATGTACTGCGGCAAAAGAAAATGTTTATTCTTTTCTGCGGCATATTGATCTTTTTTCTGACCAGTATGGCCAAAGTGCTGATTCCAGCCACGATCTTTCAGGATCTTTTGAAAATGAATATGGATGTAACAAAAATATCCTCGCTGGGAGCGGCTTTTCTCTACTCCTACGCCGCAAGTCAGCTGGTGATGGGGTGTTTTTCCGACCGCTACGGCGGGGTACGCATACTGCTTATCGGCGGAAGCATGTTCGCCGCCGGAACGATCATCTTTCCATTGATGAGCAATTATTACCTTATGCTGCTGTTCCGGGTGATAACCGGATTCGGTGCGGGTACGATTTTTCTGGGTGTAGCCAAACTGCTGGGAGACCTGTTTCCGGGCAAATTCAGCATTGCGCTTGGGGCAGTGCTGCTTTTCAGCTATCTCGGCCCGACCACCGGCACAATGCCGATGGTAAAACTGGTGGAAACAGTTGGGTGGCAAATGGCTATGATCACGCCGGGAACAGTTGCATTGATCCCCATGCTGATCATCATCTGCTGTATGCGCGGCACGATAAAACCGGTTATCGGTGGGCAGACTCTGGAACCGCTTTATGTAATGATAAAAAATCACAGACTCTGGATAAGCTGCTTTGCCTGTGCAGCAGTATACGGCACTTATTATGCGCTGGTGGGGCAGATCGGGCAGAAAATATTTATTGACCTTTTCCACTTCAGTTCAGGCAAAGCAGCAGCGTGCATCATGAGCCTGACCGTGATCGTGGCAGTAAACAATGTAGTGGTAAATATCATACTCAAACTTTTCGGCAACCGGCGCAAACTGGTCATTCTGCTGGGGACTGCGTTTTCACTGACGGGTATATTGCTGGCCAAATATGTTTTTGCCGCTTCGCTTTCAGGAATATGGTTTATCGCAGCAGCGGTATGTACCGCATTTCCGGCGGGATTTTTTGCAATCTTCAGCACCGTGGCCAAAGAACTCAACGATGAAAAATATGTTGGCATGTCGGTAGCATTTATCAATTTTATGGCCTTTGTCTTTATATCCATGTATCAAAATATTACCGGATATATCCTCAAAGCCTTTCCGACGCAAGCCGGATCGCTGGCATTTTCACTTGAAGCTTATCAGGCAGTATACAGCTTTTTCCTGATCGGGGCGGTGATCAGTTTTATTGCAGCCTGCCTGATGCCGGAAACCTGTCACAAACAATCAAATTGAAATATCAGGGAGCAAAAAAATGGCGAAAAACAGTATGACCTATTCCGCGCTGACCAGCGCGGGCAAAGAAAAATATCTTTTCAGTGCCGAAAATCATATCAATTATCCGGCGGGCGAAACTGTGGAGTGGTACGGCTACCGGCGGCATAATTTTGAAACGGAATTCGGCAAAGGTTTTATCGTGGAACCTCCTCACCCGGCACCGGGGCTGCCGTGGAGCTGGTGTCTGCAATGGGCAGAAGCATTTGTGCCGCGCACACCGGCACTGCAGTTGCTGGAGCGGGGTTTTCATCATGTTCATTTCGATGTATTTGCTACTTATATGAACGATGAAGGAGTAAAAAAGCTCGAAAAATTCTACGCGCTGCTGCAGAGTATGCACTTTCACAAAAAAGCCGCCCTTATCGGCATGAGCTACGGCGGACTTTTTTCACTGCGCTGGGCGGCAGAACACCCGGAAACCGTGGGCGCGATCTATCTGGATGCGCCGGTATGCAGCCTTGCATTTACCGCTGAACGTGATTTGCAGAATTCGCCGGAAGGCTTGAAAGAATTTCTGCGGAACGAAACGGCCAAACATTACAAAGCATATAATGTAAACACTCCGGAAGAGCTGAAAAATCACCCAAAAAATCCGCTTAATAACTATCAGCGGATCGCTGAAAAACGCATACCGATCCTGGCGATCCGCAGCGGACAGGATCAATCGGTAAATCCGGAAACCAATATCGACGTTTTTGAAGAAAGATTGCTCAAAGCCGGCGGCAATATCCAAGTTATCCGCCGCGATCTCTACGGGCATCACCCGCACGGGCTGGATGACCCCACTCCGCTGACCGGATTTATCCTCAACCACTATCCGGAATTCAAAGTGCAGTAAGATAAATTTCTGAAACAAAAAAACAACCGGCAGAGCATTTTACGCTTGCCGGTCGTTTTGTATTATAAAAGATATTTTACCCGAGCATCTTGCTTATACTCATCCACAAAAGACGCAATGCACAAAGACAGGTAAGTACCTGAATTATTCTGGTAAAGCTTTTTTGCGAGATATTTTTCAGCAGCAATATACCTGCTGCCGCACCGATGATCAGGAAAATCACCATGCCGGGTACGATTTTCAACACGTCCAGAGTCAATCTGCCGTCCAGAGCAAACAGCGGCAGTTTCAGCCAGTTGAGAATCAGAAAATACCATGCGGCAGACCCGATATATTCTTCTTTGGAAAATTTCATCAGCACCAGATAGATCGCCATCACCGGTCCGGCCGCATTGGCCACCTGCGTGGTGAATCCGGCAAGAATACCGAATGTTGCCGCCATACCGATACTGCCGCGCCATTCATCTATCTTCTTCTGAAATTTACCCTTGGTCAAGCTCAAAAGCTGCACACCGAGAATTATCGCACCAATGACCACCCCCAGCACATTGGTGTTGCTGATACAACGTACCACCACCATACCAAGCAGCAGACCGACCAGCGCCCACGGCAGCAGATTCAGAACAAATTTCCAATTCGCCGACCGCCGGTACCAGATAACCGCCAGCACATCGCCCACGCACAAAAGCGGTAGAACTGCCGCCGATGCGGTTGCCGGATCGAAAAACTGCGTAAACATAACCACCGCCAGCGCACCCAGCGCCGGAATAGCGGTTTTATTGATCCCGATAATGATCGCACCAAGTGCCATTACCGCAATCTGCAGCCACGAAAAATCCCCGAACATCCACTCAAACATGCTCTATTGCTCCGTTATTTGACCACAATATTGACCAGACGGCCTTTCACGCAAATGACTTTAACCACATTTTTGCCGGCGATCGCCGCCTGCACATCGGCATTTTTCAATGCCAGTTCAGTCATGGCATCGTTATCCGCTTCGGCGGGCATCATAACGTGAGCTTTGGGCTTGCCAAGCACCTGAACCAGCACGTCAACTTCGGAGAGTTTGGTTTTGCTTTCGTCATACGCCGGGAACGGCACATAGGTGATCGTTTCGTTATGGCCGAGGAATTCCCAGAGTTCTTCACCCACATGCGGTGCAAAGGGTGCCAGCATCTGTACCAGCGCTTCGGCAGCTTCGCGCGGGATCTCTTTGAGTTCGCTCAAGGTATTGGTCAGCACCATAAGCTGACTGATTGCGGTATTGAAGTTGAATGTTTCAATATCTTTGCCGACCTTTTTGATCGAACAATGCAAAACAAATTCCAGATCCTTATCGCAGGGTTTATCCACAATCGGAGTTTCGGTGATCACACGATAAACTCGTTTGAGGAAGCGGTGCACGCCTTCCACACCGGCAGTGTTCCACGGTTTGACCGCTTCGAGTGCGCCCATGAACATTTCGTACAAACGCATACTGTCGGCACCATATTCATCAATAATATCGTCGGGATTGACCACGTTGCGCAAACTCTTGGACATCTTGGCGGGAAACTCCACGAGTTTTTCGCCGTCAGATTTACGCACCGGCCCTTCGGAGGTGAATTCCACTTCGTTGGTCGGCACCAGCACCCCGCGGGTATCTTTGTAGGAAATACCCAGGATCATCCCCTGATTGATAAGTTTCTGGAAAGGTTCTTTGGTGGAAACAAATCCGAGATCGAACAGCACTTTGTGCCAGAAACGCGCGTAGAGCAAGTGCAGCACCGCGTGCTCGGCACCGCCAACGTAAAGATCCACCGGCATCCAGTATTTTTCTTTTGCCGGATCCCAGGCTTTATCGTTGTTGCAAGCGTCGATATAGCGCAGATAGTACCAGCAGGATCCCGCCCATTGGGGCATGGTATTGGTTTCGCGGCGTCCTTTTCTGCCATCGCGCGGATTGGTGTATTCCACCCAGTTTTTGGCTTTGGCCAGCGGCGGTTCGCCGGTGCCGGAGGGTTTGAAATCGTCCATTTCCGGCAGCGCGACCGGCAGTTCGGATTCATCAACCAGCTCAATGGAGCCATCTTCGTAGTGAATGATCGGGAATGCTTCACCCCAGTAACGCTGACGGCTGAAGAGCCAGTCGCGGAGTTTGTACTTGGTGGATTCTTTGCCTTCTCCGCGGGCAGCGAGCCAGTCGGTAGCGGCTTTCTTGCTCTTTTCCACCGGCAGACCATTGAGGTCAAGACCTTCAGCATTGGCCGAATTCATCATCACACCGGCGCCCGCCCAACAGGCTTTACCGGCAAGGATAGCTTCCACATCGGCTTTTTCGGCGGCGGCTTCGGCGGCATCGGGCTGAATGATGCACTTGATCGGCAGATTGAAAACCGTGGCAAATTCAAAGTCGCGCGTATCGTGCGCCGGCACCGCCATGATCGCACCGGTACCGTAACTTGCCAGCACATAGTCGGCGATCCAGATCGGGATCTTGACTCCGTTGACCGGATTGATCGCGTAAGCGCCGGTAAATGCGCCGGTCTTTTCGGTAGCAAGTTCAGTACGGTCAAGATCGCTCTTGAGTGCGGCGGCCTTGCGGTAGGCATCGACCGTAGCCCGGCAATCGGCAGAAGTAATGGCATCGACCAGCGCGTGTTCAGGAGCCAAAACCATGTAAGTAGCGCCGAAAAGTGTATCGGGGCGGGTGGTGTAAACCGTTACGGTTTTATCGGTATCGGCGATCTTGAAAGTAACTTCCGCACCGGTGGACTTACCGATCCAGTTGCGCTGCATTTCTTTGATGCCTTCGGGCCAATCCAGATCGTCGAGATCTTCGAGCAGACGTTCGGCATATTCGGTGATCTTGAACATCCACTGCTTCATGGGGCGGCGTTCCACGGGGTGATTGCCGCGTTCGCTCCGGCCGTTGATGACTTCTTCGTTGGCAAGCACCGTCCCCAGTGCGGGGCACCAGTTTACCGCCACTTCATCGAGATAAGCCAGATCTTTTTTGTGCAGCTGCATAAAGATCCACTGGGTCCACTTGTAGTAATTTTTGTCGGTAGTATTGATTTCACGATCCCAGTCGTAGCTGAACCCCAGAGCTTTGATCTGTTCGCGGAAGTGGTCCACGTTTTTCTTGGTAGTGATTTCCGGGTGCGTACCGGTTTCCACCGCGTACTGTTCGGCGGGCAGACCGAATGCATCCCAACCCATCGGGTGCAGAACGTTAAACCCCTTCATGCGCTTGTAGCGGCAGATGATGTCAGTAGCAGTATAGCCTTCCGGATGCCCCACATGCAGCCCTGCCCCGGAGGGATAAGGAAACATATCTAACGCATAATATTTGGGTTTGTCGGAAAAGTCCAGCGCCTTGAAAGGTTTTTCTTTGTCCCAGCGTGCCTGCCACTTGGGCTCAATTCTTTTGAAATCGTACTCGCTCATGATAGAATCCTTTTCTATTATGTGTTTAAATAAATACGTTATAATATAACCTCTTAACTTACTTTTGCCATAAAAAAACCTTGCAAGATAACAATTTTGCGTTATATTACCGGGAAAACTAATTTTTCTGTTGGGATTTTTTATGAATACAGTCGATACCATTGCCGCAGTTGCCACCGCCCCCGGCGGTGCGATCAATATTGTGCGCATTTCCGGCGATAACGCTTTGAGCGTGGCGCAAAATGTCTGGCGCGGCAGAAGATCTTTGTGCAAAAGCAATGCGCGTGTAATGCTCTACGGTCTGATCGGAGATCCGGGAGAGCCGGCGCTGGCGGTCTATATGCCCGGTCCGCACAGCTACACCGGAGAAGATGTTGTGGAACTGCATTGCCATGGCGGTGCAGCTGTCATACGCCGTACACTGGATGCGGTTTTGCGTCAGAGCAATGTGCGTTCTGCCGAACCCGGCGAATTCACCATGCGTGCTTTTATCAATGGCAAACTCGATCTGGCGCAGGCCGAGGCGGTGGGCGATGTGATAACAGCTTCCAGCGATGCCACACTCAATCTGGCGCTGCGGCAGTTGGAAGGGTCGCTTTCCAACACCGTAAACGATATACGCGAACAACTGCTTTTGCTGGCATCGGATTGTGAATCAAGGCTGGATTTTCCCGACGAGGAACTGGACTTTGACGACAACTCCATATTGCTGGAAAAACTCTCCTCCGCCCGGAGTTCGCTGCAGCATTTGATTGCCTCGGCCCATGCCGGAGCGGTTTTGCGGCAGGGCGTGCGCATAACACTTGCCGGTAAACCCAATGCAGGCAAATCCAGTCTGCTCAACGCCCTGCTGGGCATTGACCGCGCGATCGTAAGTGCCATACCCGGAACCACCCGCGACACACTGGCGGAAAGTGCCGTTTTACGCAATATACCTGTGGAAATAACCGATACCGCCGGCTTGCGCGACTCCGATGACGAAATCGAAGCTTTGGGGATCGAACGGGCCAAAGCAGCGATCAAGCAGTCGCAAATCGTATTTTATCTGCTGGATGCCTCGGCAGAAGATCTTGAGCTGGAAGCAGCGGAATTCAAACAGAATCTCTCCGGCAATTTCCAACAGACCATTGCCGTCTGGAACAAGCTGGATCTGGCACCGGAAAGAGTTCTGCCGGAAATAGCGGAAGTTAAAACGGTAAAAATTTCGGCTCAAACCGGAAAAAATCTCGATGCTTTGCTGGATATTTTTGAACAAACTGTCTGGCAGGGCGATGGCAACGGTGCCGACACGCCCGCAGCGGTAAATGCCCGCCATCTGGCTTTGTTGCAAACCGCTGAAAGCATGCTTGAACCGGCTGAAAACGAAATCACCGCCGGCAACTGGGAACTGGCCTCGGCCAATTTGCGACTGGCATTGGTGGAAGTCGGCAAGATCGTGGGCGAAACGGTGGAGCCGGATCTGCTGGACGAAATATTTTCGCGTTTCTGCATCGGCAAGTGAAGAGTTCCGGGAAACTCTTTCAATCAAAATAAATCCTTGTCGGATTGCCGGGAGTTTTTATTACAGAAGCTTTGCTGGCATAAACGCGGCTTAAAGTTTCTCCGTTCAAAAGATCTTCTGCCTGCCCGCTGATAAAATTACCACCATCATCCAGCAGCCACAGCGTTCCGCCGGCACGGCCGATAAGTTCCAGATCATGCGTAACGATCAATACTGTATGATCGCATGCGTATTCTTCCAGAAACTCAAATACCCGGTTCCGCCATGCCGGATCCAGCGCCGAAGTCGGTTCATCCAGCAGCATTACATCCGGTGCCAGCACCATCATGCCTGCCAGCAGCAGCCGTTGCGCTTCGCCGCCGGAAAGTGTGCTGAAAAGGTGTTGAGCCTTATCCAGCAATCCGAAGCGCTCCAGACTTGAATAAATAAGCTCTTTATCGCCCGCCGGAAGTTTCCCCAGACGCGGGAATCGGGCCGAAGCAATAACCGCCGCCATATCCAGCACGCTGAAATCCAACCCGGGTCTGACCGACTGCCAAACCACGCCCAAGCGGCGCGCACGTTCGGCAAAAGAGTATTTACCTATGGGTTTGTCATCTAAAAGAACTGTTCCGGAAACCGGCTGCAGATAGTTGCACATAAGTTTGAGCAGCGTACTTTTTCCACCACCGTTGGGGCCCGCCAGAAAATGCGGTTTTCCGGGCTGTAACTCGGCAGAAATATCCGAAAAGAGCCTTTTCCCATTATAACCGGCAGAAAGTTTATCCAGAGTTATTTTCATGATATTTTTCTCCGGTTGAGTATGTATATAAACAGCGCTCCGCCGATCGCAGCAGTCAGCACTCCGATCGGCAGCTCATGCACCGGATGCACAATGCGCGAAAGCCAGTCGCATACCGTTAAAAAAACGCCCCCCCACAACGCCGTGGGTATCACCGTGCGCTGATGGTCGCTGCCGTAACACATCCGTACCAGATGCGGTACGATCAAACCGGCAAAGGCGGTTATCCCGGCCAAAGCCACAGTTTGAGCGGCCAGCAAACTTGCTGTTATAATAAATAAATAAGTGAAAAACTTTATATTCACCCCCATGCTCCAGGCCATTTCGCCGCCCAGCGAGAGAGCATTGAGTTCGCGCGCAAACAACCGGAAAATCACCAGCAGAACAAAAGTAAAACTTCCGCAATAACCCAACAGTGTCGCATCCATACTCTGCAGATCGCCAAGCATCCACCACGATATGGATGCCAGATCCTCTTTATTGGCAATACTTACAATATACATCAATACCCCCGAAGCCGCAGTACCGCAAATCACCCCGCTCAACAGCAGATTTTCCGCACTCCGGTTACCGGCAGTCAGCAATACCAATATCAGCGTAAGCAGCGCTCCGGCCCACGCCATTGCCGGCACCGCCAGAAACCACAATAACTGCAAATCGAATACGATCGCCAATGCCGCCCCCACGCCCGCACCGCCGGAAATACCCAGCGTAAAGGGTTCTGCCAGCACATTACGCAGCACCGCCTGCAGCACCATGCCCGACAAAGCCAGCGAAGCACCAATAACCACCGCTCCCAGCACCCGAACCACGCGCAGTTCAAAAACCGGGTCGTGCATAAAATCCTGCCAGTTGATCTGCGCTTTACCGCAAATCAGGCTCAAGAGTGCCGTTGCCAGCAAAGCGGTCAATGGCAGAATGATTTCGTACAACAGAGAGCGTTTCATTTTTTTGCCTTATAAAAAAGTTCAACTTTTTCGCGTAATTGCCTGACCGCCGGCATAAAGCGGGGGCCCGGGCGGCAAATGGGGTCATCCATTTCCAACAGAATGACCCGGCCATTTTTTACTGCCGATATTTTTTTCAGAAATCCGCCGCTTTTCTGCGGAGTGCCGGGCACGCTCCAGATTATCAGATCGATTTCGGCTTTTGCCAGCCACTCTGCCGAGCAGCGGAAATACTCTTTATTTACACTGCCGGCGGCATTTCCGACCTTGATCATTTTCAGTACTCTGTCGGGCAGACTTCCCAGGGAACAGACGATCAACGGCTTGGCATTGACCACCCACAGCACTTTAAGTTTCAACGGTTCAAGCGTTTGCAAAAATTTTTCATCTTCCCGGAACGCCTTTCCGGCGGCTTGAGCCTGTGTTTCCAGATTTAATTTTTTGCCGATAAGCTGCAGCCAGTAAATATAATCTTCCGGAGTGGAGATTTGAGCCAGATCAGTTTCGATCCCCAGCTGCCGGAGTTTTTTTACCGCTGAAGTATTGGCAAAAGAATTGCCAATCACCCAGTCGGGTTTCATGGCAGCGATTTTTTCGATTTCAGGCATCCCGAATTTTCCCGCCACCGGCAGCGCCTTGACCCTTGCCGGGTAATCGCATGCCGAACATCTGCCGACGAGGTATTTTTCGCCGCCCAGATAACAGATCATTTCGGTCAGAGCCGGAGACAGCGACACAACTTTCAGCTCGCCGGAAAACAAATTTGCTGAAAAACCGGCCAGCAGAGCTATAAATATTTTACAGAAAATTTTCATTTACTTTAACGGATGAAAGTATTTGTTTTTATCTTCTTCATTATCTTTACAGGGAAAAGCAAGCAGCTCTTTTTCGTGTCCGCTGTTGGAGTTGCCCATACTCATCGAATCCACATGGCCATCGCAAAATACGGCATTGGCTTTCCGGTTGTGGCGGAAATGCATGGTGGGCGCCATATATGATGCCGGAGCTTCCACACTTGAACTGTATCCGATAAAATCCATACTGCTCAAATCAGCCCAGTTGCCATCTTTCCGGCAAGGCGCCGCCGAATCGGCAAACATAATGGTATTGGCGGGGTCATCCACACTGTGCAGTGGAAATCCCGCCGAAAAGTCCCATAAATCTGGCTTTATCATGCCGATAAGTGAATTGATCCCGTAGCCGCCGCAGCCCTTTTCAAAGCCGTTGAAATCATCCGGCACGATCAATGCCTGACAATGGTTGACGGTTCCGCTTTCGCCCAGATATTCTGCCAGCGGACCTTTGCTGTAATTATATCCGGCGCTGCCGCTGCTGCTGGAGCTCCCGCTGGTGCCGTGCCAGCGGTGGGTGTTGGTCGTATTCATATCCACAGCGTAAGGCACAAGCAGGCCGCGATTGTTGTCGGCATACATGATATTGGCGTAACCAAGCTGTTTAAGGTTGCTCGTGCAGTTTGCACTCCATGCCGAAGCCCGCGCCGAAGCCAACGCCGGCAGCAGCATCGCCGCAAGTATGGCAATAATGGCAATCACCAGCAAAAGCTCGATCAGAGTAAAAAGATTTTCTGCGCCAAAGAAAGTTTTGGCATCAACATATCGAGTTATATTGTGGAAAATCATTTTACTCTCTTGCATATTACTGAAATGTTCTCTTAACTGCTTAATATTGCGGATGAAACCGCTCATACCTGCCATCATCATCTTTTGTGCACGGATACCCCAAAAACAGTTCCTTATATTTATCATCGCCACTTTCGATCATCGGCAAACCTTCCACATGCCCATCACACAACACACTGTTAGCCAAGTTGTTATGCCTGAAATGCATTGTTGGCATCGGCATATACGGATCTGGCGGTTCCACGCTTGAACTGTAACCGTAATGTCCATCGCCAGCATTTCCGCTGCTTTGTACAGTAATTGCCGAATCGGCAAACATTATCGTTTTTACCGGATCATCTATCTTATGCAGTGGAAAACCGGCAGCATAATCAGCCCTATCCCAGCCATCCGGACGAAGTTTACCGATAAGTGTATTGATCCCGTAACCGCCGCAGCCGCGCTCAAACCCCTGATCTTTTTTATCTACAAGCAATGCCTGACAATGATTTACCAGTCCGGTACCGCCCAGATACTCTGCCAGCGGCCCTTTAGCCGGATCGTAATCCGCCGCATCCCCATAATTACTTGATTTTTCGCTTAAGCCATGCCAACGCATCTTGTTTGCGTCATTCATATCCACAGCATACGGCACCAGCAAGCCATTATATGCTTCGCTGTAAAGTATGTTTGCCAACCCGAGCTGCTTGAGATTGCTCGTACAAGCGGCACTCCATCCCGCAGCTCTGGCGGCAGCGAGTGCCGGCAGCAGCATCGCCGCTAAAATTGCAATGATCGCAATTACAACCAGGAGTTCAATAAGCGTGAACCCCTTCTTCCGGGACAGCAGTAGCGTCCCCCGACAGACTTTCTGCAAAGTCTTCATCGTAAGAATGTTTCCTTTTGTGTTACGTGCACAATTGTATCCGGCAGGGATCCGGCTCGCTGTTTCAGAAAAAGCTATAAATCCTTTTTCAACAGCTCACGGTTGCACGACAGTTCCAGATTTTCACTGGATTCACCTGTTGTCCGGATAATATTTTATTGGCAATACTCCCCGTAAGCGGGCGTTCAATACTGCCTTATAACATTAATATAACATCGATCAATTATGTGTCAAGAATTCAGACGGGAAAAATGGCATGTAATTCTCGTGCAAAGCTATATCGCGCAGTCGTTTTCCATCATGGATAATTTCCACAAGATCAAAACGCTTTTCCAGCTCTTCAGCAATATTGAACTGCCGGCAATAAGCCCTTGCCCCGCGCCGGATGCGTTTTTTCTGACTCTCGCTCAGATTGGCGCCCGGCAGATAATTATCAAGCTTGCGCCGAGTCTTGACTTCAGCAAAAACCAATGTTTCGCCATCAAGCAGAACAATATCCAATTCACCGGCGCCATCATGTGCGGAACTGTTGCGCCAGTTGCGTGCCAATATCACACAATTACGGCACCGGAAAAGTTTTACCGCCAGCGCTTCGCCGCGGCAACCCAATTTCAAATGTCTGGCACGGGCGCGGGCAAACAGACTCATAAAGCTGCTTCCATTTTTCCGGCAGCAGCAAGCGCAGCCCGGGTCATTGCCACATCGTGCACCCGCAAAAGCGACACCCTCTGTTCAGCAAGTTTCACCGCCAGCGCCAGCGAACCGGCAATGCGTTTTGCCATAGTATCGGGTTCGCATTTCAGCAGGCCTTTCCGCGATACGCCCCAGCAAAATGGTAAATCAAAGTGTTTTTCCAGCCAACCGGCATTACGCAAAAGTTCATAATTTCCGGCACAGCTTTTGCCGAAACCGATCCCCGCATCGAGCATGATCAGGTCTGATTTTATCCCCGCAGAAAGCGCAGCCGACAATATTCCATGCAGACCATCCTGTACCGTTTTCAGCGTATCAGCAGCTATTACAGTACCTTTTTCCTGCATTACTTCGGGGATCCCGGCCGAATGGGTGAGTATACATCCGGCTTGATATCCGGCTATGACTCCTGCCATGTTTTCATCGAACTGCAGACCGCTGACATCGTTGATGATCTTTGCTCCTGCCTGCAGAGCTCTGACGGCAGTTGTACTGTGGCGCGTATCAATGCTTATTACCGTATCGGGGCGCCGGGAAAGTATATTTTTCAAGACGCTTTCAAGCCGCGCCCACTCTTCTTCCGGAGGCACTTCTCTGGCCCCGGGGCGGGTGGATTCAGCTCCGATATCCAGCAAATCCGCCCCTTCATCCAACAGCTGCAAAGCAAATGCCACGCGTTCGGCAGTATCAACAGAACCTTTTCCGTCTGAAAAACTGTCCGGCGTGACATTGACTATTCCGGCAACAAGCGGGCGTTTACCCATCAGCGGAGCCAACAGCTCCTGCCACGAAAAAACGCCCTGCTCTGTCATTTTTTATGCCTCGGAAGTTGTATCGTCTTCACCCGTCACTCCGGTGGGAGAATCCGTCACAATTCCGTCATTTGTGTTTGTTTCAGCAGTAACAGCTTCCGTCACTTCGGCATCTTCGGCTTTTTCTTCGCCTTTGACTTCGATCAAAGCAACGGCTCCCGTGATCCGGTCGCCATCGTTGAGGTTCATGATCTTGACCCCTTTGCTGGCACGGCCGACGGTACGGATCTCATCGAGCGGAATACGAGTGAGCTGACCGCGTTCGGTAGTGATCAGAAGTTCATCGCCATTCTGGATTTGAATGGTATTGACCACCTTTTCGTTTTCACGCAGTTTGATGCTGACCACCCCCTTGGCACCGCGACGGGTCTTGCGATAGGTGGAGACCAGCGAACGCTTACCCATACCGCCATCGGAAACTACCAGCACCTGCGGACCGGAAGCATTTTCGATGATTTCGCCATCATCGGCGCTTTCGACTTCCACAACTTCGGCATCTTCATCCAGCACTTCTTCATCGTCCAGCTTTTCGCGGACAACCGTCATCGCCACCAGATAATCGCCTTCGATCTTGAACCGCATACCCGTTACACCGCGGGCGGTTCTGCCCATGGGCCGGAGTTCTTCATCACTCAACGTAAAGCGGCACGCCATACCATTGGCAGTGGAAAGCAGCACTTCGTTGCCATTTTCACAGATCGAAGCGCTGATAAGGTCGTCATCATCTTCAATGACCAGCGCGCGCAAACCGACACGTCGCAAATTTTTGAAGAGATTGAGCGGCATCTTTTTGATAAAGCCGCGGCGTGTACACATGAGCATGAATTTGTTTTCTTCACTCAACTCTTCCGGCTTGACCGTAAGCATGGCACGGATCTTTTCGCCCGGTTCGATCTTGATCATGTTCACAATGGCTTTGCCGTTGGAACTGCGCGAGGCTTCGGGGATTTCGTACACATTCAGCCAGTACATGAAACCGCGGTCGGTAAAGAAGAAGATCAGATCGTGGCTGTCGGCATTGAAGAGGTGTTCCACATAATCCTCTTCTTTTGTCTTCATGGCAATAATACCTTTGCCGCCGCGATGCTGGGTCTGATAAGTCGCCGCCGGCACCCGCTTGATATAACCGGTGTTGGAAACCGTAATAACGCAACTGTGCCGCTCAATAAGGTCGGCAATATTCAAATCACCATCGGCGGTAGTGATCTCGGTGCGGCGCGGATCGGCGTATTTATCGCGAACTTCGATCAAATCGGCGCGAATCACGCCCAAACGCATTTCGCGGCTGGCAAGCAATTCGTTGAAATATTTGATATTGGCACAAAGCTCGGCAAATTCCGCATCCAGCTCTTCACGCGCCAGTCCGGTAAGTTGATGCAGACGCATTTCCAGAATCGCCGCCGCCTGCAGTTCGGAGAAACCGAATTTGCTCTGCAAAGCTTCGTTGGCATCGGGCTTGGTCTTGCTTTCACGGATGGTATTGACAACTTCGTCGATAATATCCAGCGCCTTGAGAAAGCCTTCCACAATGTGAGCGCGGGCCTGCGCTTTGCCCAAATCGAACTTGGTTTTTCGGATAAGCACTTCCATGCGGTGATCGAGATATGCCTGCAATACCTGTGCCAGATTCATCACCCGCGGGCGGTTGTGATCGACCACCAGCATGGTGCAGGGGAAAGTCGTTTCCAGCTGGGTGTGGGCAAAAAGCTGATTAAGGATCACGCTGGCCATGACTCCACGTTTGACATCCACAACGATACGCACCCCGGCTTTCATACTGGATTCGTCGCGCAGACCGGTAATGCCCTGCACTTTTTTATCGCGAACCAGATTGGCCATACTTTCGATCAAAGTGGCCTTGTTGACCGCATAGGGTATTTCGGTGATCAGGATCTGCTCTTTGCCGTTATCTTCAATAATTTCGGCACGGGCACGCATCTTGATCGAACCGCGACCGGTCTGATAGAACTGGCGGATCGAAGAGATACCGCGGATGATCGCTCCGGTCGGGAAGTCCGGCCCGGGCAGATGGCGCATAAGTTCTTCGATGGAAGCTTTGGGATTATCCAGCAACGCAACCGTGGCATTGATAACTTCGGCCAAGTTGTGAGTGGGAATGCTCGTAGCCATACCCACCCCGATACCGGTGGTGCCATTGACCAACAGCTGGGGGAAACGGGCAGGCAGTACGGTGGGCTCCACATTGGATTCGTCAAAGGTGGGCATCATATCCACAGTATCTTTTTCCAGATCCACGAGCATTTCTTCGGCCAGACGTTCCAGACGGCACTCGGTGTAACGGTAGGCAGCCGCGGGGTCGCCGTCGATACTGCCGAAGTTACCGTGGCCATCGACCATGCACATACGCAGCGAAAACGGCTGCGCCAGACGCACCATGGCATCGTAAACAGAACTGTCGCCGTGGGGGTGATAGTTACCGATCACTTCACCGACTACCTTGGCGCTTTTGGTATAGCCGTGAGACTTGGTGAGACCAAGTTTTTTCATAGCGTAAAGAATTCGCCGGTTTACGGGCTTAAGCCCGTCGCGCACATCGGGAATGGCGCGGCCGACGTTGACACTCAAAGAATACTGCAGATAGGCAGTATGCATGATGTCTTCGATATTGATCGGAAAATCGTGATGTTCAATTTCACTCATGCGTTCACCATTGAAATTTTAAAAAGTTATCCTTATGTTATTTAAATTATACATAGAGTCAATATACACCCACAAGCAGATTTTCTCAAATTAAAAACATAGTTTTTAAGATAAAATAAGGATTTTTTTGTAAAAAAACACCCAAAATCCGCCCCGCCATGCAGCAAGCAGGTAAAAACTGATGAAAACTGACCAAAACGGACACAAACGATGCGAAATGGCGCAATGTTCTCAAGCAAGCAATGGGCGGGAAAACCGCCCGAGAGTACCGGCGGGAGCAAAGCGAACGCCACGCCGCGAGCAAAGCAAGCGGCGGCGGCAACGCCGCCGGTCTGCCATAACGTATTCAGATGTGCGGCAAGCGTAGCGAGTCCGCATGCCGGGCATCGCCCGGTCGCCCACACTACAGCCAGCCTTCAAAAAACGTCCGCCAGCCGTTTTTGCGAAGTATTGCGAGCAAATTTCGAGTTTTGCAATGAGCAGACAAAGGAACATACCCACGTATGTGACTGCAGGATGCGAAGCGGCAAGGCTCGAAATTTGCCGCAAGACGAAGCAAAAAAAAAATGGAGCCAGCTGCCGGAGTCGAACCGGCGACCTGGTGATTACAAGTCAACTGCTCTACCAACTGAGCTAAGCTGGCACCTTTGAAAGATGATACTATACAATACAGCCAAAAGTGTATGTTTGCAAATATTCAGCGAAAAATTTCTGAATTTAACTGATCAAAAAATATTTCCATGAAACCGTAGAGTTTTTCCGCACGCAGTTTTCCGGGAGCGGTAAGCATTTTTTCCGGCAGCAGCGAAAGCTTGACCAGATATTCGCGATAAGCAGTATCATGCTTGCTGTAAGGCGGATTCGCCAAAGCCTCTTCGCGGGAGTTATGGAGTTTGGCACCGGTTTGCGAGGCAAACATAAAAGCGCGTGCAATACCGACAGCGCCGAGACTGTCAAGTTTATCGGCATCATAAAGGATTTCGGCTTCGAGAGAAGAAGGTTTATTGCCGGAGCGGAAACGGTGCTGGGCAATGGCCTCCGCTACCCGGTCGGCGATTTCGCCGGAAGTGTGTTCGCGGAGGAAATCGCGGGCGATTTCAGCGCCGGCAATGGCGTGATCGATTCTGCCCTGACTTTGAAATTCCTGCGGCCGTGCCACATCGTGCAAAAGCGCGGCCAGATGCACGATCATGCGGTCGGCTCCGGGAATTTCATCGCACAGATCAAGGGCATGATTAACGACCCGACAGGTGTGATCAAAGTCATGTCCGTCAGAAAGATGAATACAAAGTTTATTTTTTATGAAAATCTCTGCCAAATCAATAAGTTTATCCACTTGCAATAACTCCGTTTTATGTTATGTTATAAGATAATGTGCAAGATGAATAAAAACAAATGCAAAAATGGTAAAAAAGCATGTTTATCGATGTTGACGGAGTAAAACACACAGCAGCCCGGGTATTCTGCATCGGGTGCAATTATGCGGAACATGTTCGCGAACTGCATGGTTTTGAAGAAATTCCGCCGGTGATATTTATGAAACCGGCAGAATCGCTGGTAAAGCCGGGAGAAATACTTTCGCCGCCGGATGGTTACAAGGGGCAGTTCGATTACGAGACAGAATTGGTCTTTATGATCGGCAAAGCTGGTAAGGCCCGGAATGAAGCGGAAGCGGAAAACTTCATCGGTGCTATCGGGATCGGCTGCGATCTGACCCTGCGGACATTGCAAAAGGAATTGCGGGCCAAAGCGCTGCCGTGGGAGTGCAGCAAAGCATTTGAAAAATCAGCTCCGCTGGGGACTCTGCATAAATTTGACCCGGTCGTGGATAAACTCGACGGATTGACATTCTGCGGAATCATAAATGGCGAAATACGCCAGCAGGGCAACAGCAAAGACATGATCTATCCGGTAAAAAGATTGATTGTGGAAATCTCCAGATACTGGGAACTTCAGAGCGGAGATTTGATTTTCAGCGGCACGCCGCAAGGGGTGGGTGCATTGCAGAATAATGATGAAATAAAGTTAACAGATCACAGAAACAACAGTTACAGCTGGAGGGTTGATTATGTGCAGTAATTGCGGGGATGAAACAGCAAAAACAGCAGCGGTCAAAACAGAACGTCCGGATTGGGATCACTATTTTATGAGTATTGCCGAAGTTGCCGCCAGCCGGAGCAACTGCAGCCGCCGCCATGTGGCAGCGGTACTGGTGCGCGATAAACGTATTATTTCGACCGGATACAACGGCACACCGCGCGGAATCAAAAACTGCAACGAAGGCGGCTGCCCGCGCTGCAACAGCAATATACCTTCCGGCGAAGGTCTGACCGAATGTTTGTGCAGTCACGCCGAAGAGAACAGCATCGTACAGGCCGCATATCACGGTATTGCAGTAGCCGGGGCAACGATCTATACCACTTACAGTCCCTGCCTGCTCTGCTCCAAAATGATCATCAATGCCGGAATCAAAGAAGTAGTATACAAACAGCGTTACAGCATCGATTCGACCTCCATGCGCCTGCTGGCAGAAGCCGGGGTGAAAGTGCGGGCGCTGGAAGATTGAATTTAAGGGTATAAATTATGCCAAGTGGATCAACGGAGTTGGATTTTTTCCGGAAAGTTATTTCGGAAAGTTTCAGTTTTATGCTCGAACGCAGCCGTAATGGAAATTACATCAACACCAAGTTCGATGTAATAGACGGCCGGGATTATACCATCGCCGACTCCGAAGACTTGAAATTCCGCAGTCAGGATGTTGTTTACAGCTGGATCCAAGGGCGTGGAGCCGAATCACTTGCGTGCCATCTGCGCGCCGGATTCGGCGAAAAAACTCAAGTGCCGGATCTGCTGAAACGCGTAGTGGAAAATATGGAAAAAGTGCGTTTGCAGAACAACGGCAGAATGTTTTTCATGTTTTCGCCCACCGGAGAATTTCTGAACGGAGATTTGAGCATACGCCGGGAGCCGCCGGCAGGTAAGGCCAATTACAGCGATCTCTTTTACAGCAAAGGGTTGGTAGCAGCGGCAGCAGCGCTGGAAGATAAAACTCTTTTAGAAACATCATTGGCTTATTTGCGAAAGACACTCGATGCGATCCAAAACCTCGAATTCGTTACTGACCAACAGGCTTTTGATCCCAAAAACCCGGTAACGGCAGTACCCGGCAAGATATTGCAGGGGCCGTTTATGATCGCGCTTGGCGGCATAGCATTTGCCGCCGATTTGACCCGGGATGAAGTATTCCTGAATTACGGCAGAAGCTTTATCGAACGCTTGCTTGAACTGCACACCATTTACGATGGCGACAAAGTAAAATTCTTTGAGGCCGTTACGCCGGAAAACACACCTTATATAGACAGCAACGGGCAGTTGTGCGATCCGGGACATGCACTGGAATTTGTGGGGCTTTCCATGAAATTTCTTCTGACTATGGAAAAATTCAACCGCACAGAAGACCGCGAATTTCTGAAAAAATGCCGCAGCATCTATAAAAAATTCTTTGCATGGCATTACGCCACCGGCAGACAGCTGCCGGCAGGCGGAATCATCAAGTCCTACGACCTTTTGAGCGATAAAGTGATAAATTCGGATATGCCGTGGTGGAGTCTGCCAGAAACGATCCGCGCCGCCGCGCTGATGGAAAAATTCTGCAATGTGGATAATACGCAAATCATCCGCGAGTGTACCGCGGCATTCAAAGATTACTTTGTCAATCCCGCGCAGCACTATTTTGCTTATCAGACTTGCGACAAATACGGCAACGCAGTGCGGGTGATCCCGGCGGTTCCTGACCTTGACCCGGGATATCACACCAATTTGAGTTTGATAGATGTGCTGAAACTTGCCTGATATCCGATCCTGAGTGCAATCAGCTCATAACTTTTACCGCCAATTCCGGATGCTGATGCCGAAACCATGTCTGCTGCCGCCGGGCATACTGCCAGGTGGCGGTAACGATGAGTTTTTCCAGTTCATTGAAGTCGATTTCGCCTTGCAGATAGCGATTTATGATCTTGTACCCCAGCGCCTGATGCGCGGTGGGGCTGGCAAGCAATCCATGTTTTATGGCATTTTCCGCTTCTTCGATCCAGCCGTTTTTCAGCATCAGCGCGGTGCGTTTGGCAATACGCTCCTGCAATACGGAACGGTCGTGCACCAGATGGAATGCTTCAGAAAGCTTAAAACGCAGCTGCATCTTGTACTCGCCCTGCAACTCAAAAATCGATCTTCCGGTCAGCAGCCGGATCTCCAGCGCCCGGATCAGCCGGCGGCGGTTATTGGTGAATTTTTCCACCACCGCAGCATCACCCAGAGCATTCAGACGCGCCTGCAAAGCAGCAAGCTGCGCCGGATCATCATACTCCAGATCCAGACTCTTTTTCAAATCATCATCGCCGGGGAGCTGATCAAGGCCGTACAGCAGACTTTTCAGATAAAGCCCGGTGCCGCCGCATAAAACCGGCACCCGGCCGCGACCGGCGATTTCGCGGATAACTTTTTCTGCCATTTCGACAAAAGTGTAGACTTCGGCACGCTGTTCAAATTCGTAAATACCCACCAGATGATGCGGCACCCTCGCCAGATCATCGGCATCGGGTTGAGCGGTACCAATGGGTATCAGCCGGTAGAGCTGCATGGAGTCAATGGAAACGATCTCGCCATTGCATTTTTCAGCCATTTCCAGCGCCAGAGCACTTTTGCCGCTGGCGGTAGGTCCGGCAATGACTTTCAGCGGGATTTCAGAAAGTTCAGGCAGCATCGACGGCATCTTTATTTTCAGCTTCCGGCGCCGGACGCAACAGCACCGAAACCATGTAAATGAATATGCCGACGCAAATGGCGCAGTCGGCAATATTGAATGCGGGCCAATGATGATTTTTTATGTAGCAATCCAGAAAATCCACCACTTCACCGCGCCAGACACGGTCAATGGAATTGCCTGCCACTCCGGAAAGCACCGCAAGTATGGCAATATAGCGTTCGCGGTAGCCGTCGCAGAGCTTACGCAAAAAATATATTGCGGCGGCCATTACCGCTATGCCGATAAAAAACAATATCATGCCGTATCCGTGGAACATCCCCCACGCCGCACCTTTGTTGGTAACAAAAGTCAGCGAAAAAAAACCTTTGATTATCTCAATGGATTGCCCCAGGCGCATCCGCTGTTCGACCATAAGTTTGGTGATCTGGTCAATTATCAGCAGAAAAAACGCTATACCGGATGACAGCATCAGCAGCCGCACTTCTTCGTTCGAGCGCGGCTCTATCTTGCGGTGTTTTGTCATGATTGCAGAAAGATCCCCTTTTGACCCGGCCGCAGATCACCGCAAACGGTTGCCGCCGTTCTTTTCGCGTATGGATTTGCACTTGGTGCAATAGATTGCATAGGGGCGCACTTCCAGACGTGCCGGCGGAATGGCTTCGCCGCAATCCTGACAGATGCCGTAGTTCTTGTTTTCCACCAGGCGCTCGATGGCTTCTTCGATAAGTTCCAGCACATCGCCTTCTTCACTCATAAGCTGCAAACCCATTTCATGACGGCTGCTGTCCGACCCCATATCGGCCATGTGAGTGGTTACACCGCGCTTATCGGCATTGCTGCAATCGAGAGCATCTTCCGCATAGGAGCGCACACGGCCCATAACTGCATCGCGGGCAGCCATCAGATTGTCGTAGTGTTTTTTCTGCTCGGGAGTCAGTTTGGCAGTAATACTTTTGATTTTCGGTGCTCTGGGCATTTTTCAAGTTCCTTTCCCCATGTTGTTTTTTAATACCTAAACCTCACATCCTTATAAGATAGCACAATATTGGATTTTTTCAAGGCAGTTTATCTTGCATTTACCAACTTTGCGTATTAAATTAAGACATTTCAACTGAAACGAGGTTCCATTTTGGCAATAGACTTACATGTTCACAGCACATCTTCCGACGGCACGGTACCGGCCGGTGAATTGCCGGCCATGGCGGCGGCGGCCGGATTGAACGCCATAGCGTTGACCGATCATGACACTACCGGCGGATTGAAAGATTTTCTGGCCTGTCAGGAACGTTTTCCCGATGTGGAACTGATCGCCGGCGTGGAACTTTCCAGCCGTATCGGAGTTCGGGAAATACATATCGTGGGGCTTTTCATCGATCCGGATAATGCCGTATTGCAGAATTTCATGTACAACATGCGGCAGGAAAGAATCACCCGGGCAAAAGCCATGCAGGAAAAGCTCGCATCCTCAGGCTATACCATTACCGATGAAGAACTTGCATCTATCGGCATGCAGCAGGATGTCCCCGGGCGTCCGCACTTTGCCCGGGTATTGGCAGAAAAATACAATTTTCCGGATATCCGAAGCGTGTTCGAACAGTTGCTGAAATATGGCGGTGCCGGATTTGTCCCCCGCAATCTGCCGGGGCCGGAAGAGGCGATCAAAGCAATAAAATCTGCCGGCGGAGTGGCGGTTTGGGCCCATCCTTTCCACTCAAAACGCAACGAAAATAATTTTATTTCCCGCACCATAAAAGAATTGAAATTTGCCGGTCTGGATGCGCTGGAAACATACTATACGGAATATACCCCCACCCAAACCGCTACCGCGCTGCGTATGGCAAAAGAATACAATCTATTCTGTTCGGGCGGCTCGGATTTTCACGGTGAAGTCCATCCGCAGACCCGGCTGGGCTCCGGGCACGGAACCCTTGCAGTGCCGGATGAAATTTTAGTTAACCTGAAAAAAGCGGCAGCTCCGCGGGTGATCCTGGTGTAACAAACGCCCATTCCACTCTCCCCCGGCAATACCTTCAGCGGCAGTTTATACTCCTGCCGTTAAAGATCACAGGCAAGAAAAATGCAAAAAAAACTCTTTTTTGATTGCATATTTTATATAATAGAGCTATTTTAATATTCAACCAGTGTTTTTACACGTGGTTTTTGAGTTGATTTTCAGTAAAAAAAAACAAAAATATAAAACAAAAAATGGAGAAGATCAAATGGCTATTTCCAAGCTGAACACCGTCTTTGCCAAACACCACCGGATCATTTTCGGGGTGTTTTCGGTAATCATCATCATTGCATTCACCGACTTTCTGACCCCCGGGACCGGTATTGTAGATGCTTTCCGCGGCAATGGCAGAAGCAACACCGTCGGAGAGATCTTCGGCAAAAAAGTCACCTACACCGAATTGAGCGAACAGATCCGGCTGGATATGCTCGCCATGCAGGTATTCATGAATATACCCATCAACCAGTCGCTGCGTGATCAGCTGGAAAATCAGAGTTTCTACAATCTGGCCAATCTGGCCGCCGCCAAACAAGCAAAAATCATTGTTTCCGATGAAGAGATCGGCCGCTTTCTCCGCAACAGTTTCAGGGGTGAAAACGGCAAATTCAACGCCGAAGCCTACCGCAACTTTGTGAACAACTACCTTGCCAACGAAGGCTTTACCGAAGAAGATCTCAACAATGCCGCCCGCCAGTATCTTACGCTGGCCAAATTCCAGGATGCACAGGCCGCCGCAGTTACAGTAACTCCGGACGAACTCAAACTTTTCTACAACATGCTCAACGAAGAGTTTGAAGTGCTTTCCGGCGTTTTTGCCTCCGCTGACTTTGAAAAAACGGTCAAAGTCACCCCCGAAGCTCTGAACACCTATTTCAATGCCAACCGCGCCAAATACATCATCCCCGCCAAAGTTCGCGCGCTGGTCGTGGAATTTCCTTACAACAAATACCGCTCACAGGCGATCAAAAACGTCAAAGATCCCCAAATAAAAGCATTCTTTGAGCAGAACAAACAGCTTTTCTCCACAGTCAAAGACGGCAAAGTGGAAACTCCGGAGTTTGATAAAGTGAAAAATCAGGTGCGTTCTTCGGCGATCGCCGCTGCCGCCAAAGAGCTGGCGGTCAATGCCGCGCAGCAGTTTGGTGTCACCGCTTACGAAACTGTGGGCAATGTGCCGGCCGAACAGCGGCTGAACACCTTCAAAAAACAGCTTGCTGCAGCCAAACTTGCGGCTAAAGATACTGGTGTTTTTGCTGCCGACAGCAAGAGTGCCGGCAAGATCAACTCTCCCGAACTGGTCAGCGAACTGGCCGGTGTGTTCGCCGATGTACCGCTCTCCAATGCCGTGCCCGGTAAGGATGCAGCTTATGTCGGTTATGTAACTAAACTCGTCCCCAGCCGCAACGCTGAACTCAAGGAAGTCAAAGCGCAGGTAACTGCCGATTTCATAAAAGCTGAAGCCACCCGCATTGCCCGCGAACGCGCCGCCGAAGTCATTGCCAAACTCAATGCTCTTCCCGCAGCCAACCGCGTGGCCCGTGTCAAAGCCATGAAAGCACCCAAGTTCACCGCGGCCAAAAAGTTCACTCTCATGAGCGGTTCGCCCGAGCTGGGTTTTGCCGCCGGTGCCGCAGCCAATCTGCTGCCCGGAGAAATTGCTGAACCCGTACAGACCCCGACCGGCACCCAGGTGATGATCCTGGTATCGCGCAAGATGCCCGCCAAGGCTTATACTCCTGACCCGATGCTGGAAGGCATGTTCCTCAACTACAAGCGCTCCATGGCGCAGATGGAATACAGCAGCTACATTTCCAAGCATTGCAAAAAATATGCACAGGCCGCCCAGGCGCAGGCTGTTGCCGAATAAAAACAGGAAATGACCGCTTCAAATGACTCCGCAGAAACAACCGATATCTTTTCAGGCCCTTGCTCTGGGGCGTCATTTGACGATCGAGTACTACGACTGCGATGCACAGACCCTTGCCGACTCGCAACTGATGCAGAATATCTTTGTAGAATCTGCAAAAATCAGCGGGGCAACTGTTCTGGAATCAAGTTTTCATGCTTTCGATCCGCAGGGAGTCAGCGGCATCGTGGTCATTTGCGAATCCCACTTTGCGGTTCATGCCTGGCCGGAATATGATTACGCCGCAGTAGATATTTTCACTTGCGGCGATCAGATCAACTTTGATCTGGCGGCAGAAACGCTCCGCGACCGGCTCAAATCCCATTCCATGGTCATAAGCAACACCCTGAGCCGCGGTATCATCGGGCAGGATGGCAATGTATTGCATGAAAAATCCTCCGGCAAAAATGCCGATGGAGTCTTGAGCTGGCAGATGCGTTACGAAAAAAGCAACGCCTGGGGGATGCTTGCGAGTATCGATGTATACGATTGTCCGGAAGAAAATCTCACTCCCGGCAACATCTGCAGCGTGCTCAATGAATTGAGCAAAGCTCTGCATACCGAACCATGCAGTTCCAACTGCTGTGCCGATTTTCACGATCCCGAACGCGGCAAAGGACTGCGTTTTACTCAAATACTGGATGCGGGCACCATCACCGGCAGATACAGTCTGGATCGCAAAGCGCTCTACTGCGACATATTCCTGGGGCGTTTTTTCGACCCGCGGGAAATTTCTGAAACATTGATCAATGCCTTGAACGGCAGTTATTACCGCCTGCAGGTGGCGATGCGCCAATAATTCCCGGACAAAGGAAATACTATGGATGACACAGAAAAGCTCAAGCGCTATGTAAGCGAAATCGACCAGGGGTTCGGCAACACTATTGAAATAACCCGGACCCTCTGCAATATCAAAAGCCGCTACCAGCGCATCAAGATCTACGAAACAGCCGAACTGGGCAGAATGCTGATGCTCGATGGGATAGTCCAGCTGACCGAATTCGACGAATTTGCCTATCAGGAAATGCTGGTGCATCCGGCTATGATGGTGCACCCCAATCCGGAAAAAGTGCTGATCATCGGCGGCGGCGATGGCGGCGTGGCGCGCGAAGTGGCGCGGCACAAATGCGTAAAACATATCGACCAATGCGAGATCGACGGGCAGGTGGTGGAGTTGTGCAAAAAATTCATTCCCTCGACCGCATGCGGATTTGATGATCCCAGAATGCATCTGCATATCGGCGACGGACTGGAGTTTGTCCGGCAGAAAAAAAATGAATACGATGTGATCATTGTGGACTCCACCGACCCCATCGGCCCCGGCGAAGTGCTTTTCGGCAAAGAGTTCTACCGGTCGGTACATGCGGCACTCAAAGATGACGGCGTGGTGGCCTCGCAATCAGAATCCATCTTTCTGTACGCCGATATCGTAAAGCGGCTGTATGGTTTTACCCGGGAATTGTTCAAATACAACGGCTATGCGTTCATCGCCGTGCCCACCTACCCTGCCGGATCCATTGGCGTATGCGTGGCATCCAAAGCCAATCCGGTAAAAAAACCGTTACGCAAACCCGATGCTCAACTGGCAAAAAGTCTGAAATATTATACGCCGCAGATCCACCGCTCCAGTTTTGTACTGCCGGCATTCACCAAGCCGTGGTTCAAATAATACCCGGCCAATGCTCTTGCCTGAAAGCCGGATGCCAATACAATTTTGCTGAAAATAAAAAACCCTGCCGTTTATGACAGGGTTTTTTACTTGATCGTGCTCTGAAATTACAGAGAGATCGCGCCGCAGGGGCATTCGCCGACGCAAGCACCGCATTCGATGCATTTTTCTTCGTCGATCTTGGCGACGCCGTCCACGATTTCGATAGCTTCGACCGGGCAGGCAGCGACGCAGACGCCGCAACCGGCGCAGTTCGAATTGTCAACTTTAGCAGCCATTTCTACTTCTCCTTAAGGATTTCAGGTTGTTCTTGTCAACCGGATCGCGTATCCGGCCAACAACCTGTTGATTAATATACACCCAAAACGGTATTTGTCAAACTTATTGGACTAAATATCGTACTTGACTGTTCCGGTTACGCCGAAACGCAGGCAGTTTTTCAGATATTCCATACCTTCTTCGGCGCTGTCGACAATGTGATAAAGCTCGGTATCTTCCGGCGAGATATACCCGAAGCCGCCCAACGTTTCCTCGATCCACTTGACTGCACCGCTCCAGAACTCCCGGCCCACCAGAATAAGCGGTATACGGTTGACTTTGTTGGTCTGCACCAGAGTTATTGACTCAAAAAATTCATCCATCGTGCCAAAGCCGCCGGGAAAGATGAACACCCCCACTGTATATTTGAGAAAATTTACCTTGCGGACAAAGAAATAACGGAAATTCAGCGACCGGGTCTGAAACGGATTGGGCTTCTGTTCATGCGGCAGAACGATATTGAGCCCCACCGTTTCGCCGCCGGCGTCATAAGCGCCTTTGTGCGCGGCTTCCATAATACCGCCGCCGCCGCCAGTGAGTACACCGTAGCCGTTTTCCGCCAGCAGCCGGCCCAAAGTTTCGGCCTGCTGGTAATATTTGTGATCCACCGGAGTACGCGCCGACCCGAAAACGGTTACGAGCGGCCGTTCAATATCGGCCATATCCTCAAAACTTTCCACAAATTCAGCCATGATCCGGAAGACTCGCCAGGCATCAAAATGCGAATGTTCTATACTGGAAGCAAAGCTCTGCCGGCTCGGGTGATTGGCAGGGTTGACTTTCGGGGGGATTTTTTCACTCATAAAATAACTCCTTTCATGGCAATGGTTATGTGGAAATATAACCCTGCTTTGCACTTGTGCAACTTTTTTTTGCTGTTTTTGTTGCAAAAATCCGTCTAAAAATGTATATTATATGAGTTGATTTGTATAATAAGTTTAATTTTTATAATAATATACAGCTTGGGAGCGAGCAAATAATGGCCGAATTTTATCTGGATTTTGAAAAACCGATCGCAGAACTCAGAACCAAACTCCGTGAACTTTCTGAGATCAGCACAGCCCATCCCGGCGATGCCATGGCTAATTGTGTAAAAATGCTGGAAGCACAGCTGGATGAAACGATCCGCAACACCTACGCCAATCTTTCCAGCTGGCAGCGCGTGCAGCTTGCCCGCCATCCCGAACGCCCCTACGCGCTGGATTACATCAAGCGTATTTTCACCGACTTTATGGAATTTCACGGCGACCGCCGTTTTGCCGACGACAAAGCCATTGTCGGCGGTTTTGCCCGTTTCAACGGCAAACCGGTAATGGTTGTAGGCACCCAGAAGGGCAGAGATATGCGGGAAAATCTGTTCCGCAATTTCGGCTGGCCCAGCGCAGAAGGCTACCGTAAGGCTATGCGGTTGATGAATATGGCAGACCGGGCAGGTGTGCCGATCATCACTTTTATTGACACCCCCGGAGCATTCCCCGGCGTGGCCTCGGAAGAGCGTCATATCGGCGAAGCTATTGCAGTGAACCTGCGCGAAATGTTCGGCTTGAGCGTGCCGGTCATTGCCGTGGTTATCGGCGAAGGCGGTTCCGGCGGTGCTCTGGGCATCAGCGTGGGCAACAAGATCCTGCTGCTGGAAAATGCCTACTATTCGGTGATCACGCCCGAAGGCTGTGCGGCGATCCTCTGGAAGAACCGCTCCTTTGCCCCCCGTGCGGCAGAAGCTCTCAAACTGACCGCCGCCGACCTGACCCGTCTGGGCGTGGCCGATGAAGTTATCGAAGAACCCATGGGCGGAGCACACGTTGATTACGATAAAGCTGCCGAGTTCCTGAAAGCATCGCTGACAAAAAATCTCAATGAGCTGAAAAAACTCAGCGCCGCCAAACTGCGCGACCAGCGTTACGAAAAATTCCGCAAAATCGGTCAGGTTGCCGAAGCGGTGGAAGCGGAAGCCCAAGCTGCGGCGGAAAAGTAATTTTCTGATTTTATGAGCGATCAAGTCATTTTGCGTCCGGCTGAACTGCAGGACGTATCCAATATACATATCTTACTGCACGAATACGCGCAGCAGGGCGTTCTGCTCGACCGCAGTGAAGAGGATATAACTTTTTATCTTAAAAACTTTACTGTGGCAGTTGATGCAGAAAATTCTCTGCTGGGTTGCATGGCGGTGCGGGATTTCGGCAACGATCTGCTGGAAGTGCGTTCGCTGGCGATCCGGCCCGAACTGCGGAAGTCCGGCATCGGCCGGCAACTGGTCGCCAAAGCAATCAGCCGATTGGATGCTGAACGCAGCTCTTACCGCCTGTTTGCCCTGACATTACAGCCGGGATTTTTTGAACGGCTGGGCTTTACAGTTGTGCAGAAAGAACTCTTTCCCGAAAAGATCTGGGCCGATTGCGTTCATTGCCCCAAACGCGAATGTTGTGACGAGATCGCGGTGATCTATCATGGTTCTGACGCATGAAACGGCGCGTAGCGGCCAAACTGCCGCCCCAGGCTGCCGAGCGGACTCTGTTGGAATATTTGAGCTGCCGATTTGCCTATCACACCTCTGAAGAGTGGCAGGATATTATCCAATCCGGCAAAATCGCACTCGATGGAGCATTCTGCACAGTTACCCAAGCTCCGCTCCGGGCCGGTATGCTGCTGGAATATTTCCCCGGCGAACTGGCCGAACCGTCGGTCAACCGTGCTTACCGTATAGTTTTTGAAGACGAATATTTGCTGGTCATTGATAAGCCCGGCAATCTGCCGGTGCATCCTGCCGGACCATATTTCAACCATACGCTGTGGGCCCTGCTGGCCGAAAACGGTTACGAAAAAATACACTTTGTCAACCGGCTCGACCGGGAAACTTCCGGATTGCTGATCGCGGCCAAAACCGGCAAAATTGCCGGAATATTGAGCAAAACGCTTGCAGATATGGAAAAATGCTATCATGCAGTGGTGCACGGTGATTTTCCACAGCAGCTCCACGCCAGCGGTTTTCTGGTGCCGGATGCAGCATCAACTATAAAGAAAAAATTGAAATTTGTTACCGATGCGGAAAATACGCCCGGCGCCATGGCCGTGGAAACATCTTTTGAATTACTGGCCGGCAACCGCAATTTTTCCCTGCTTGCCGCCAAGCTGCATACCGGCAGAATGCACCAGATCCGCGCTACCTTGCAGGGTTTGGGCTACCCGGTAGCAGGCGATAAACTCTACGGACTCGATGAACAGCTTTACCGCCGTTTTGCGCTGGGGACTTTAAGCGGCGATGACCGCAAAAAGCTGATACTTGAACGCCAGGCGCTGCATTGCTGCAAATTGAGTTTCATTCATCCGGTCAGCGGAGAAATAATCTCTTTCAGTTCACCCACGCCGCCGGAAATGACCGCACTCATATAACAGAATAACATCCGGTATGAGCAGAAAATTTACCTTCTGCGGTATGTACCGGGTATATTTTGCAGAACTTCAAATCACCAGTTGATCCATTCCTTCTCGGCATCAAACATGGCATCCATCAGCTCATTGACTTTTTCTTTTTCGTGGAACAATGGCGAAGCAAAAAGTGCTTGCCGCACCAGATCGCGATCATGCTGCAATGCCGCCTGTATGGAAAGTTCCTGCTCGGCAACCACCGAAGCCATAAAGCCGTAACAGCTCATAGGTATATCGCCTGACATGACCGGGGTTATGCCTCCGGCGCTTACTATTGCCCAGGTCTCCACCGATGCTTCGCGCGGCAGATTGCCGATCTGTCCGATATTGGGTAGCGTGGCAATGATACGCCGTTTTTCACCGGCAAGCAGACCGGCAAGGCAATCGCAAAGCATTTCACGGGAGCGGTTGGCGGTTTCCCGCGGAACAGTTTTGTCATCCAGAGTTTTCTGCAGTTTTTCAGCAATGGCACGCTTGTTGTCCGGCCGGACGGGCAGTACGCCTTTACGGTACAGATGAAAATCCTTATAAAGCTCGTTATCGTTATAGAAGCGCGGAAAGTTTTCGGCAATATGCACCGTTCCCGCCGCCGGATAGACATTCAGTATCTCTTTAAGATAAAAATTCAAATAGAGCGGATAATCCTGATAATTGCCTTTGACCACCAGATCATCAACCGTACCGGAGCCGAGTTCATCGGCCCGGTATTTCATGTAATTTTTCAGCGTAATTTGCGCCATGGGGTCCTTGACACTGCGGCTGAAAAGTTCGGTAAAGAGTGTAAAATGATTGACACCCACCACATTGGCATCCAGATCATTTGGATCATCGATTTTCAGAAAATTCCGCAAATGGTTGAGCTGCCCTGCAACTTCGTGGCACAAACCGCAGCAGCGCACCAGGCCGGTAGCATTGACAATGCGGGTGATCTGGCTCAAAGGATTGGTAACATGTACCATCCACGCATCAGGACAGAGTTTGGCCATTTTTTCAGCCAGCGCAATAAAAACCGGAGCATTCCGCAATGTGCGGAAAATACCGCCCGGTCCGGTGGTATCGCCCACAGCATGATATACACCAAACTGTTCCGGCGTAGTGTAATCCTTATCCATAGCCTCAAAGCCTCCGGTGGAAATGGAAACCACCACACAGTCGGCATTTTTCAAAGCCTCGTCCTCCGAAGCTATACTTATGCGCCAACTCTTTTTCAGTACCCGCACACACTCTTCGAGATAATTTTTCACCAGTACAGCTGCCGCCGGATCTATATCCACCAGCACCAGTTCAGAACCGTCGAGCGATTCCTCCATAAACATATCACAACCCAACCGGGGCATCCACAAAACACTTCCGCCGCCGATAACAGCAATCTTCCAACTCATAAGCTATCCTTTATTTTATCAATTTTAATTACATATATACAATACTTGTTTTATTGACTTTTGCAATTAGTGTGCTTTTTTTATAAAAATTTGAAATCGGGAAAACAGTTTTTTATGATAACACTCAAACAACTTGCCGAGCTTTCCGGCCTTTCGGTGCGCACCGTGGGCAGAGCCTTGAACGGTCAGGGCTATGTGGCGCCGGAAAAACGCGATCTGGTGCAATCTCTGGCCAAAAAATACAATTATACGCCCAATCTGGCGGCACGCAATCTGCGTTTGCAAAGCAAAAAATTTGTCGGCATCATCAACAACAGTTCCCGCTTTACCGCCAACGCCCGCAAGCTTTCCATGCTCAACAGGCAGCTGACCGGCAGCGGATGCTGGCCGCTGCTGGGGTGCGTAAAAGATGCCGCTGTATGCCGGAACATGCTCCGGGAGTGGGCAGCGCTGGCTGAATATGTGGTAATCCTGCAGGAGACCCGCCGGCAGATACTTGACCTTATAATCAAAACGGCGGAAACTCTGCCGCTCAAATTTATCTATGTGGACTGTCCGGAAATTTCCGGCAGCAACGTTATAACCATCGACCGCAGCGGCAGCGTTTGCAGAATGCTGACTGAACTTGGGCGCATGCAGTTCAAACATCTTGTTTACTGCGGCTGCATCCCCAACCGGCTGGCCGGTACAAAAATGGCTCAAGCCGCCGGAATCGATATGCAAATCAGCGTTATCGAAGGAAGTCCGGAGTTTGAAGACGGCTATACGCTGGGCGATAAAGTCATGCAATGCCGCGCTGATGCCGCATTTTTTGATACCGACCGCATGGCGATGGGTTTTTACCGCTACGCCGCCGAAAAAGGCATAAAAATACCCGACGATATTTCGGTGATCGGCTTTGACGACGAAGAATTTGCGGCGCTGACAACTCCGGCACTTGCCACTCTGGCGCACCCGCGGGAAAAAATCGCCGGTACGGTAGTGGATATGATCCTGAAAAATCAGGATGCACCAACGAAGCCATTGCCGATGGAGTTTATCCAACGCGCCAGCATCAAACCGCCAACCGGTAAATAAATTGTCTAATCCCAAACTCAAATTCAAGTTGCTTTCCTTATATGTGCCATCGTTGGCACTTGTACTTTTGATAAAGTATCACAGCAAATAAAAAAAGCAATTCCCGGAAATAAAAAAAAAGCGATTTTCAGCGAAAAAATCAGGCATTATTTTATTTTGCCGCGGTAATGCGGCAGAAAAGTTGTCATCAACAGAACTTTATTCCGGACAAATTTTCACATTGCAGAATTGCAAAACGCCTGAACATGCGCTACTTAAAAAAGTAATGTCTCAAATTTTGTGAAACTGAAGTGTTAATTTATATCGTTTACGCTTTATAAATATACCTGCCACACAAGCTATGATTTGTAAAAAACAGCAAAACTACAGCTTGCCGCCGGAGATGACAGCGCTTATATGCTAAAAGACCACCGGCAGGCCGCTGATATTTTACCATCTGCGGTCTGCCGGGGTGTATTTATCAAAAATTCAGATCACAGAAAAAAACTTGCTGTAAAATTGCAATATCATTAAAATTGCGTTACATTAAAAAGTATTTTTTATACCATAAATAAGAATTATTTTTGACATGTTTGGAAGAACAGATATTTTAAGACAGAATGCAGATGGCTTACAAATCGAATTCAGTATCGTACCCGCAACTGATGATGAAAAATCTTCTGTAATCCGCTCGATTGATGCTAAATTATCCTCTTTACATACTCAAACTGCCGAACTCGATGAAGAAATAAAACGTTTGACCAGTCATGCAGATGGGCTAGATTACGCTATAGCAGTTTCTGCCGGTATATTGTCAGGATTGTTTGACAGTCTGTTTGTTGGAGAAATAGCCTGGGAAACAGAAAAAGGACAAATTCACAAAAAATTCAATCAATTCATTGAAGCAAAAGCCAAGGCAGAAGGTTATAACGGCACTAATGGACTTAAGGGGGCTATCGCTTTCTTGGAAGAAAAATACCCTCTTGCCAGTGATAATATATGGAGTGGCAAAAAAGTTGTCAGTTGGACACAAGGACATCATCTGGATGATTTTGCTCATCATCCTACTCCAATTGGCTTTTTGGCAAACTTTGTAACAACTCTTTTCAGAGTGGGCATCTTCAGCAACAAGTCAGGAGAATGGCATTTTGTTTCAGCACCGATTGCCCCCAAAGAGCTTTTCAGCCTTTGGAGTCCATTGCTTTTAACAGCCTTGCTCCATTGGCTGGTTGCCGTAGCAGAACAAAAATATACCGAGGCTCAACAAAAAGAAATCCCCAAACCGTTGCGTGTATTGCTCCGGTCAATAGCATCTGCCCCGGCTATTTATGAAATTATCAAAATTACCGATAATTGGCTTGGTCATTTAGCAAGCGATATGGGCGGATCAAAAAACACCCCGGCCGGCGGCATGGGTATACCGGGAGTTTTCTTATCGTTATTCAAGGAGCTGGCATCAGTACCGCCATTCAATATGACCGGCTTGCCGCAACTCATCAATAAATGGTATACCAAAAATAAATTTGATATGCGTACCGAAGCAACAATTATGAGTATCGCCGGCAAACAAGCTGTACCGGTACTTTTAAATGAAATCTTTGTGCGCGGATTTTATTTTGTGCGCCGACTTATCGAAGAAACGAAAATACATGGCAGAAATTGGCAGAATTATGACTGGCAGAAAACATTACCTTTTAATAATCGAACCATTGTCCGGATGTTGGAAATCGCCCATGGAACTTTTGTTGCGTTCGATATAACTGATGCGGCAATCAGAACTGCCATATCCGGACAATATGTTGATCCTGCAACATTTTTAAGCAAGATGGTGCTGCGGATAAACTTTATAGGCATCGGCAGATTGACTGTTGCACTCATTACAGATTTGGGTATGGGTATAAAACGGAGTATAAAAACTCATAAACAAATACAGCTTTACTCTCAAATGCTTTGCTTGTACGATGCCAAAGTATTTTATAAGCAAAATGACATGTGGATAGAAGCAAAAAATTCGGAAATTGCCACCCGTGAAATGTACGAAACCAGTCAAAAGGCTATCATCTATTTTATACAAATAATATCAAACATGCAAAGAAAAATTTCCAACATCGACTTTGGCCAGGTGGAGCATAATAATCCGGGATTGCCCCGGCAGCTCTTTGATTTGCTTGATAATTAAAAAAACTTATTGATGGAAACGAGGATAACGATGGAACCAGAAAATTCACAAACTCCTGTTTTTCGGGAGTTTGCCAACATTGATTGCAACACAGAGCAAGCAGCAGCAAATAACATCAATGATGTTTTGACCACGATCAACAACAGCTTTGATAATTTGCAGCTGATAAATAAAAAAATTATTGACTCTCAAATACAAGCTCGTCAAGCATTCGACGATGCTCAGGAAGCAGCAACTCGAAAAGTTTCATGGTTTTCGGGCAAAACAAAAGCTATAAGACAGCTTCAGGAAACCGCAGTCAGTCAAAGCAAAGCCATAGTATCTTTGACCGATAGTCAGGAGTTGTTGTTTGAACAGCAAAAAATATTATCTCAATGTACTAAAAATTTATTTTTTCTCTGTTGCGAAAGTGTCGTTTGTGCCGATATTGCAATAAAATCCATTACCGAGCGTTTGCAACAGTCTCAAGAAGAAGAACTTTCAGCGGTCGCAAAAAAAGAGTTGTTCAACCTGATCGAACAACTGAAACAACAAGTAAGCATTTATAATC
Source organism: Victivallaceae bacterium (assembly GCA_045635745.1). Classification (GTDB taxonomy): domain Bacteria; phylum Verrucomicrobiota; class Lentisphaeria; order Victivallales; family Victivallaceae; genus SIG78. The sequence goes on along the minus strand of JAZTWG010000053.1, from coordinate 8,282 downwards.
GGTTTGAAAAATTGCAGAAAAAAACAGCAAATGATCGAGCCCGAATATTGGAGCTTGAAACTAATCTTGCTCTACATAATAAAAATTTTTGTGATCTGAAGAATAAACTTGATGAAGTAGAAAAAAAAGTCGATACCGCAACGCTTCCTCGCAGTTGCGGGCTGGGTTGTTTTGAAACATTGGTAATATTAGTTGGCATGATTTTGCTGTTTGTATTTATGTGGTTTCGTTATAAATCTTAATTTGGGAAGCAATTTATGAAAAAAGCTTGTATTACCGGGAAAAAAACTCTTTACAGCGGCAAATTTCTGGCGTTGGAACTTTTGAATTATACCAATGAATTTGATCGCAATCTCACCTGGGAATCAGCCGTGCGGGTCAATTCCACCGCCGCGGTGATGACCCTGCCGCTGATCCAGCCGGATGACGAGCTGGTCGTTATCCGGCAGTTCCGGCCGCCCACCGGACGCTATGTATGGGAAACTCCCGCCGGGTTGATCGATCCGGGCGAAGATCCCGCCAGCGCCGCATTGCGTGAATTGGCAGAAGAAACCGGTTTTTCCGGCAAAATCACAAAAATACTGCCGCCAACTTTCAGCAGTTCCGGTCTTTCCGGCGAAAGTGTCTACATGGCTTTTGCCGAAATCGACGGACGCGAGTTTCCCCCCGGATGCCAGCTGCAAACCAACTTTGACGATGCGGAAAATATTGCCACTTTCCGGGTCAAACGCACCAGCTTGCACAAGTTTCTGCTCGATGCCATTGAGCGCGGCGACGGCGTGGACTCCAAATTGCTGCTTTACAGCAGTTTGGTGCAGGAGTGATTTTATCTTGCAGACAGCATCCCACGGTAGAATCCGTGCTGTCTGTTTTCCATGATTTTCTGCAACCGGCAATCGAAACGTTTTTCATAAACGGCAGGATCTTCGTCGCGCCGCAACACCAGAACGGTATTGACCGGCAGATTTTTTACCGAATTATACGGCAGATCAGCAACGATATTGCCCATATACCGCCCACCCCGTTCTGCAATGTAATAATAAAGCGGCGCCGGATCTGCGGAAAACGAAATGAATACTTTTGAATGATCGGCCAGCTCTCCGATCGCACCGGCACTTTCCGATATACGGTAATTCGGGAACATATACCACGGGTGGAAAAAATCATCTTCGTAACGCGACAGCGTACTGCGATAAGCCAGAGCTGCACCACCCGGGATCATCAGCAGCTGCCACAGTATGATAATCAGAAAAAAAGCAACTTTGTGGAAATTCTGCCATTTTTCATTTATAACACCTTTGATTCCATCAGTTACCAGCATGGCCAGAACCGGCAGAACAGTTACAAAAACCCGCGGGAACGGCGGCCGGTGCAGTATATAGATCGCCGCAAAAGGCAACAGCCAGATCAGCCAGCGCCAATAATGGGTAACCGGATTTTTTTTCACACCCCACAGCGCAAATATCAGCAGCAATCCGAAACTGGCAGCATACATTCCCAACGTTACAACAGCCGCTCCGGCACAACTGGAAAAGCCTTCTCCCAGCTTGAAAGTATTGAGAAATTTTTCAGCTATGGGCAGATAAAACACTATCAAACCCGCCGGTACCGCCGCCGCAGCAATATAAAAACGTTTGTCGCACCAGTATTTTTCCTTCATCCACGGCAGCGCATAGATCACTGCCGCTGCCAGCATCAGCATATTGGTCGGCACGGTACCGAGTGCCAGCAAAACCGCCATAATATACAAACACCAGCCGGAACGCGCACGATTGTGAAAAATATTATACAGCCCCGTCAATGCTGCCGCGCCGAAAAGCCAGCTTGCCGCATAGCCGCGCAATGCAGTGGCGTAGTTCACAAACACCCCGGATACGCACATGGCCGACAGCACCAGTATTGCCGGATAAAGATCTTCTTTATCAAGTTTGCGCCGCAGATTTATCAGCAGCCCCAGCATTCCAAGCGAACATAAAACAGAAAGCAATCGCCAGTATGGAACCGTTCCGATGCCGCCGCAATAAAAGTTATCCCACGCTTTGAGCATCATTGAATAAACAATCTGATTATTGGGTATGGTGTAAGCGTAATAAATATCCCCCAGATTCAGCGGCAGCACAAAATTCAGCAAAGTCAGTGCTTCGTCGAACCACAACTCGCGGGTAAAAACACTCAAAGCGGCGATCAGGCCGATAAGTACCGGCAGAATCTTGAAATATTTACTCATACAAAACCTCTCTTACTGTTTGGCAGATGTGCGTTTCAGTGCTGCGACTATCTCACCGGCAAGACTTTCGCCGATCCCCGGCACCCGCCGGCAGATGGTTCTGACATCGGCCTTACGCAAATCCCGCACCGAACCGAATGCTTTCAACAGCGCCATCTTGCGCTTTTCACCGATTCCCGGCAGATCGTCCAGCAGCGATTCGGTCAGGCGCTTCTGCCGCAGACTCCGGTGGTAACTTATGGCAAAGCGGTGCGCTTCGTCGCGGATGGCCTGCAGTACTCGCAAACCGGGATTATGACGGTCGAGCACCAATGGTTCGCTCCGGCCGGGGACATAGATCTCTTCGTTTCGTTCGGCCAGCCCGATCACCGGCAGAACCGGACAATTCAGTTCGGTCAATTTTTTCAGCGCGGCATTGAGCTGCCCCATACCGCCATCGACCACCAGCAGATCCGGCAACGGCCGTTTTTCTGCCAGCAAACGCTCAAAATGCCGCCCCACGACCTCTGCCATACTGGCAAAGTCATTGGCGCCCTCCACGGTTTTGATACGGAACCGGCGGTATTCATCGCGGGCGGGTTTGCCATCGACAAACACCGTCATGCTCGCCACCGAAAGTTGACCGAGAGTGTTGGATATATCAAAACATTTTATCGTTTTGAGTTCCATGGGCAGTTTCAGCGACCTTTGCAGCGCCGTCATCGCTTCCGGCCCGGTATGCGAAGGTATATAAGCATTTTCAAAACTGCGGTTTTTCGTGCCGAATACCGTTTCCAGATTATTCAGCACATCCCGCCAGCGCCCGGCGCGTTCATAATCCAGTTTGGCGGCAGCTTCGCTCATTTTTTCCCTGACCGCAGAAACTACACTTTCAAGTTTGCCTTCCAGAACTTCCAGCATGGCATCGACTTTACGGCGGTAATCAGCCTGCGAAATTGCGCCGGTACAGGGCGAACTGCAATCTCTGACAATGCGCTTCAAACAGCGTTTGCGGGTTTCCGCATCAGGATAATTGCTGCGGCAGGAGCGCAAACCGAAATGTGCCAGCAGAAATTCCAGCGTGCTTTTCAGCGCCGTACCGTGCGGAAACGGCCCGAAATATGTGGCATTGTCATCTTTTTTGACCCGTGCCAGAGTCAATGTGGGAAATGGATCGTCAAGTTTGATCTTCAGTAATAAATAGCGCTTGTCGTCGCGCATGAGTATATTGTAATACGGCGCGTAGTTTTTGATCAATCTCGACTCAAGAATAAGCGCTTCGTCTTCGGTTTTGACCTGAAAAAACTCCCAGCTGTGGATACTGTGGATCAACTGCCGCAGCTTGACATCGGCCTGCCGGACCCGGCCCGGTTGAAAATACGAACTCATGCGCCGCCGCAGATTTTTGGCTTTGCCCACATAGATGACCGCCCCGAAAAGATCGCGGTAAACATAGACTCCCGGATGGGGAGGCACCTTGGAAGGCAGAAAATTTTCTTTGAGTTCAATCATGGAACTTTTTACTTGAGTTTCCAGACTTTCAATGCCATACGCATATATGTTTCGGGGAATTTACGGGTAAAGTTTATGAATAACTTATACCATTGGGGATAAACCAGCAGCGCTTTGCCTTTCAAAGCGCAATTTACCACTTTGCGGGCAAATTTTACGGTACTTACCTTGTTCCCCGGCGTTTCCGGACATTCCCGCAAAGTTATTGCACGGCTGGAAAATCCCGTGGAGATCCGCCCCGGGCAAACGGTCAAAACTTTGACTTTCTGCAGCGAAGCTTCCGCCCGGAGAGTGGCTGAAAAACTTGCCAATGCTGCTTTTACGGCACTGTACGCCCCCATGCAAGGCACCGGAGCCAATGCCGCAACGCTGGCAATATCGATGATGTACCCCTGTGTTTCAGCCAGCGCAGGCAGCAGGAGCTGCGCTATTCTTACCGGAGCAAAAAAATCCACTTCAAACATTCGCCGCAGCTCTGCCGGCGGCAGTTCCTCCCAGGTGGCATAACCGCCGAAACCGGCATTATTGACCAGTATATCCAACCGTTCAGCGCGTCTGGCAAGCTCTGCGGGGATCTGCTCTACGGAAGCCGGATCGCTCAAATCACAGACGATAAAATCGCTGTCGGCCACACCTTCAGGCTTCTTCCGACCCAAGCCGATCACCCGGAAAGACCGTCTTTCAAGCTCTTCAGCCACCGCCCGCCCCAGCCCGCTGGAACTGCCGGTGACCAGTGCAATTTTTCCGGTACAGCTCATACAGCCAGTTCGCTTGTGGCGTCGTGCAGCGCTTTGATCGCCGCTTCCATACCATCAGGTGCGCGAAATACAGAAGTGCCGGCCACCATCATGTTGGCACCGGCTTTGACCGCTTCGTGAACAGTATTGCGATCAATACCACCATCGATTTCAAGATGGATATTGCGGCCGGATTCGCGGATCATCTGACGGAACTCGGCGACTTTGGGCATCATATCTGCCATAAAGCTCTGGCCGCCGAAACCAGGCTCCACGCTCATTACCAGAATAAGATCAAGATCTTTGATATAAGGCGCCAATGCCGAAGCCGGAGTCTTGGGCTTTACCGACATACCCACAGTACAGCCGGCGGCTTTGATCGCAGCAATGACTGCTGCCGGATCATCGTCGCTTTCCACATGGAAAGTTATATGGTCGGCGCCGGCTTTGGCAAAAACCGGCGTATAGAACAGCGGATTGGTGATCATCAAATGGGTGTCAAAGCAAAGCGAGCTGGCTTTACGCAAGCTCGAAAGCAGCGGCGGTCCCATGGTCAGATTGGGTACAAAATGTCCATCCATGACATCAAGATGCAAGAGATCGGCGCCGGCAGCGGCGGCTTTGGCCGTATCGGCATCGAGCGTACCGAAATCAGCCGCAAGGATCGAGGGCGAAACAGTTACCCGGTCAAAGGGCAGTTTTCTGATATCGTATTTCATAGTTTTCTCCGATTTATGATTATTTATCCAGTTTCAATTTATCAAGAGCATCCCACGGCGATGGTTCACCATCGGCAGGAGTTTCAAAATCTTCTTCTTCGATCACACATCCGCAATCGGTGGTATTTTTATTGGCTCCGCAGACCGGACAGAGTCCGGCGCAATCATCGGAACAGAGCAGATTGGCCGGCAGATTGATCAGAAGTTCAGCGCGGATATCTTCGGTAACATCCACTATTTCTTCGCTGCCCAGCTCCACAAAAAGCTGCAGTTCACCGGTCGAAAGCGTTATTTCCGTCGGCTGCAGACAGCGTCCGCAGGCGCCATTCAGCACAGTTTGAGCGTGTCCGGTTATCAAAGCACCGTCGGAAACCTTGTGCACCACCAGATCATATTCAACCGGCGAAGCAGCATTGAATATCAGATCACCGTCCAGCTCAAGAAATTCCGGAGCTTCAGAGCCTTGCAGCGGTATGTCCTGTTTTTCCAGCAATCCAACCGAAAAAGTGATCATTTTTTTCTCTCCAAAAGTTTTTTTGCGATCCGTTCCGCTACGGGCACGGGCACATATTTGCTGTAATCAGCCCCCAGATTGGCCACCTCTTTGACCAGACGGCTGCTGACAAAAGAGTTATTGGGTGTGGGCATCATAAAAATAGTTTCGCAATCATCGCGCAGACTGCGGTTCATCAGAGCCATCTGCAACTCGTATTCAAAGTCCGAACACGCCCGCAAGCCGCGCAAAAGCGCATTGGCCTGATATTTTTCCACCGCATCGACCAGCAGTCCGCAAACCGGTACGGCTCGCACGTTGGAGTATGCTGTGCAGCATGCTTCGATCATTTCCACACGTTCTTCAATCGTGAACATGGGGTGTTTTTCGCTGTTGACAGCCACCGCCACGATCACCCGGTCAAAGAGCTTGCTGGCACGGGCGATCAGGTCCAGATGCCCGTTGGTCAACGGGTCAAAACTCCCGGGATAAAGTACATTGCGCATTGTTCAACCTCGTATATCAACCTTTTTTACAGGAAAAAATATCCTTAAACTTGCAAAAATCATTAAGACATAATATATTTCAGTTTAAGTGTGATTGCAAATTTTGGAGTTATTTATATTGAACAGTGCTGAAATTTTTTCCCGCCAGGCGGGCATGACCCTTGCCGGTGCGGCGGCAAAAAGCAATAAACCGCTGGCGTTGGCGATCGGAGTCTTTGATGGTGTACACCTCGGACACCGCAAATTGCTCAATGAAGTACGCAGTATTGCTGCGGCCGCCGGTGCCGTGCCGGTGGCGCTGACTTTTGATCCGCATCCCCGGTCGGTCTTGCAGCCCTCCCGTCCGCCGGTATTGCTGGTGGATCTGGCTGAACGCGTGCATCTGCTGCATAATGCAGGCATGGAAATGTGCGCGGTGGTGGATTTTACCAGTACGTTTGCAGCCACTGAACCGGAAGATTTTCTGGAACTTTTGTTTGAACAGGTTCCCGACCTTGCCGCCGTAGGCGTAGGCAGCAACTGGCGCTTCGGCAGAAACGGCGCAGGCAGCGTGGAACTGTTGAAAGAATACGCCCGCAAGCGCAATTTCCAGTTGGCGGCGGTTGATGAGCTTGAAATAGATAACGAAGTGGTCTCGGCCAGCACCATCCGCCGCCTGATTGCCGGCGGCAAACTCGATAAAGCAGAAAAACTGCTCGGCTACCGCTATTCACTGGTTGGAACCGTCAGCAACGGCTACGGCATTGCCGGAGCAAAATTATCGTGTCCCACGGCCAATATCGAACCGGCAGCAGGTGTTCTGCCGCCCGATGGCGTTTATTCCGGCATAGTTATGGTAGATAACACCAGTTACGCCGCCGCAGTCAATATCGGGGTGGCCCCCACTTACGGCCGGGCCGCTGACCGGCGGAGACGCATAGAAGCACATCTGCTGGATTTTTCCGGCAATCTTTACGGCAAGCGCGTGCATTTACAGCTTGGCGAATATTTACGCAGCGAACAATGTTTCGCCAGCGAAGAAGCATTGAAAAAACAAATCGCCTGCGATGTGGAAAAAATCCGCTCATGGGCAGAAAAAAAGGTCAATAAAGAGGTCTTATGAGCAATAGTACATACAGCGTTGCGGCGCTCGCTGCGGCTTTGAATGTTCCGCGCACCACAGTCAACGACTGGCTGGCGAAGTATGAAGATTTCATCGATGCAACCGCCATCGGCAAGCGCAAAGTATATTCAGCTCGCACATTGACCGTACTGCAGGAAGTTGCCCGGCTGCGCGATATGGGCAAGACCGGAACCGAAATCGAAGAAGCGCTGGAACAGATCATGGGTATTACGCCCGAAATAGCTCCGGAAAAACCCGTGGGAGCATCCGCAGCAGATCCGGCGGCCAAAGATCAGGCAGGTGTTCCTCCTGCTGATGATTCTGCCCAGCTCCCGGCAGTAAAGAAATTTGAAGAAAATGCCATGGAGCTTGCCGCTTTTATTGCCGAGCTGCGCAAAGAACAAGTCCAGAGCCGCAAACATTCGCGCTTTACCGCATTTATGTTGTTGGCGGTTATAATCGTTCTTGTTGCAGCGCTGGGGGCATCAATCAAGGCATTGAGAATGCAGTTTGCCGAACGTAAGCTGGAAGCCGCAAGAACGCAGCAGACGCTGGAAAAACTCAATAAAGAGTTTACCTGTGAACTTAAAAGCATGGAGAATCTGCGGCAGCAGGAACGCCGGGCAGCTGAAAGAAATACCATGATGCTGAAAGGTGAACTCTCCCGGCTGCAGAAAGCCAACGCCGAAGAACTCAAACGATTTTCCAGTCGGCTTGCCGCCGACCGGGAAGCCATGCAGAAAAAACTTGCATTGCAGGAGAAAATCCTCAAACACCAAAGCGAAGCCGAACGCAAACATTTGCTTATGAAGATGGAGAAAATCGAAAAAGATGCCGCCATGTCGCAGATGGTGTTGCGTAAAGAACTTGTCGATGCAAATCGAAAATTGTATGAGTTGAATAAAAAACTCGAAAAACCACTCCCCCCCCCCCCCCCCCCCCCACCCCCCCGAATTCCGGCTGCGCCGGCAGCCGCCCCGGCCCGCCCCCCCCCCCCCCCCCCCCCC
>JAZTWG010000052.1:0-33038 GCA_045635745.1 Victivallaceae bacterium | reverse complement strand
AACGGTAAAAGCATGGCTGAAAGATGCCGGATTGACAGCAAAACGCAAATGGGAATCGGATGAAATTCAAACCATTCTCCAAGAATATGAAAAATGCCGCTCCCCTAAAACTATTGAGGAAAAATACGGAATCTGTAAAAGCGCACTTTACCGTCTGCATAAAAAAAATACAAGCTGAGTAGCGTATAGTTGTAAAAGATTATACTGCCGGACAAATTGCTGCAATGAAACGCAAGTTGACAACATTGGAAGAAGAAAATCAAATTTTCCGCCGGAGCGGTTGCGGAACATCCGCCACCATTGATGAAAAAATCTCTGCCGTTGAAGAGTTGCGTAGTGATTTTTCTATCCATGCGATTTGCCGGACTCTCAATTTGGCAAAAGGTACATACTATAACCGCTTGTATCGAACTCCTGCAGAAACAGTTTTTGAGCAACGCAATAATGAATTATCTCCGATCATAAGAGAAATATTCGAATCAAGCAATGGACGGTTCGGTGCAAATATGATCCATATAAAAATGCGAGAGCAAGGAATTGTAGTGTCAAAAAAGCATATTAAAACTTTGATGGATAGAATGCATTTGGTCAGCAGACAAATGACTCCGGTATTGTTCAATACTCGCAGCAGAAGTTATGTATTCAGAAAAAACTTGGTTTGTCAGAAGTTTAAGGCTGATTTACCAAATATTTTATGGGTAAGCGATGTAACTTTTATTCGTGCTGGAGATGTTTTTCACGCTCTTTGTGTAATCATTGATGTTTTTTCACGCAAGGTGATTGCTCATAAAATTTCGCTTAATAATGATACTGCATTAGTTTTGGCAACGTTTCAAGAAGCATTTGCCGCAAGAGGTAATCCTGCTGGAGTAACATTTCATAGTGACCAGGGCAGAAACTACACTTCTTATGCATTCAGAAATTGTTTGCGGGAGCATGGAGTGCATCAATCTTTTTCCAATCCGGCTACACCGCACGATAATGCCGTTGCGGAAGCATTCTTTTCTGTGTTAAAGCGGGAGGATATTTCTCACAGCTGTTATCAGACACGCGAAGATTTGGAAAAAGCGGTGGCAAATTACATTGAGTTTTACAACTCCATGCGTCCACATCGCAAACTGCACAATCTGTCCCCCAGCGATTTTGAACGCAGTTTCGGGCTTACCGGGATATAAAAGCCGGGTTCAAATTTCTGATAATCCGGAAACTATCGTACAACAGCAGAAAATCTGATTTTTTCTGAATTCTTAAAATACGTCGACCATTGCATCCCGATACGGATTTTTTTAGACTGCCTCTTGCTTGGAAATAAAAAAACGGAATTTCAGCAGGACTCAAAGGTCGTGTCTAAAATTCCGTATATACTGCAAATGGTCGGGGTGAGAGGATTCGAACCTCCGACTTTTGCGTCCCGAACGCAACGCTCTAACCAGGCTGAGCCACACCCCGACAAGGTTGCCGCTTTACAATACTTTATGCACCGTTCGGCGGCATGTTACTTAATATAGCTTTACTTTTTATTTTTTCAAGCTCAATATCAAGTTTTTTTAAAATATTATTGATTATTCTTGGGCTTCGGCTGTTTGCGGAGCTGTTTGAGACTCTTTCCGCAGTGATACAACCACCTTTTTCAGGTTGCCTTCGCCTTCGCTTTCGGTTACGATTTCAGGATCGTTTTCCAAGGTTATATGGATGATCCGGCGATCGTGGGCATTCATCTTCGGCAAGGTTACCGGTTCGCCCCACTTCTTTACTTCTTTTGCCGCATCTTTAGCTTGTTCGATAAGCTGTTCTTCGCTGATGCCACTGCGGCGTTCACGGCGCGGACGGCGTTCGCCTTTTTCTCCGCGTTCGCTGCGTTCGCCGCGTTCACGACGCGGACGATCACTCTTGCCGCCGGATTCCGGATAGCCATCAATATCTATACGGATACGCGGACAATCTTCTTCGCCTTTGAACATAATGCGGTTCAGCAGCAGCTGCAGACTGTCCAGTGTCTGACCTTTACGGCCGATAATGCGGCCGGGTTCGGTGGATTTGATCTTCAAAGCCAGACTGTTTTCGGTTACTTCAGCTTTCAATTCGGCATTCAGACCCAGATAATCCAGCATGGTCCCCAGAGTCTTGCGTGCTTTCAATGCCATGTCTTCGCAGTTGGTTTCTGCCATTTTTATTCTCCCAAACTTCCGTTGCTTCCTTGGGCAACTTTCAAATTGTTATGCGGTTTTCCGCAGTGTGTGATTTATTTTTATGAGCGGACGATCTTGGGTTTGTCCGCATTGTTTGCTTCTTCTTTAGCCTTGCGCTTGGCATCTTCGGCCTTTTTTACCTTATTTTGATAAATCATTTGGGCAATACTGAAAATCTGACTTACTGTCCAGTACAAAGTCAGTGCGGCCGGCAGTGTGTAGAGTATAAACAGCATTACCAGCGGCATTGCCAACATTACTTTGGCCTGCATGGGATCCATGGCTGTCGGCGTAAGTTTTTGCTGAACGACCATCAGCAAGGTCCAAGCTATGATCAGCGGATTGATTGCCAGACCAAAAATGTGACATACCGTATCCGGCTGGGCCAGATCGTTGATCCACCAGAAACTCTGTTGCCGCAGCTCTGCCGCGCTGCCCAATGCGTAGTACAACGCAATAAACACCGGGATCTGTATCAGCATCGGCAGACATCCGCCCATAGGATTGACCTTGTGTTCTTTATAAAGTTCCGACATTTTTGCCTGTGCAACCATCGGTTCATCTTTATATTTTTCGCGGATCTCTTTGAGTTTTGGCGATAATGCCGACATTTCACGCATGGAGGCGTTGGCTTTCATTGTTACCGGGAAGAAGATCGTGCGGATCAGCAGCGTAAGCAGAATGATGCTCCAGCCCCACGAATTGATCGCGCCGTAGAGCCAGTTCAGAATCGCCAGCATGATATAGGCCAGAAAATCAATGGGAAACCAGCCCAAATGCATCACTTCGGTTGCTTCGGAATCAAAATCCCGCAACGCCTTCGGCTGTTTGGGCCCGAGATAATACTTGAAACTGAATTCTTTAGTTGCTTGCGGTGCCAGGGTAAAAGAGTTCAGCAATGCCGAGGTGCAGACGATGAATTCTTTATTGTTTTCCGGATATACGACCCGGTCTGCCTGCAGTTTGACCGCTTCATTACAGCTCATCAGCTGGGCGAAAAAGCGGTTTACCACACCGAACCAGCGGACATTTTTGCCGTTCAGTTCGCTCCAGTCATCGTTATCGGCTCCGGCTTCTTCATTTTTTACCTTGCCGCTCATAGTACAGTATTCGATGGTGTGCAATTCCTGCGAATTGCTTTTTTTATCGCCGGAAAGATTATGCCACTGCTGGAGATCGCCCGCTGAAATATTCAATTCCGGGATTATCAATGCTTTTTTGCCGGGATTGGCAATGGTAAGATTCATCTGTACCTGATAATTGTCAAGCACTTTGTAACGGGTTATTGCAATGAATTCAGTACCGGTTGTATCGCGGAGCAGGCGCGAAAGCATATACTCTTTATCGCTGATTTTCTGGCTCTGGAGAACTTTTACCGTGGTAAGGAAATTGCGTTCGCTGCGGATCCCGAATGTGCCGTATTCAGCCGCATATCCAGCCAGTTTGGGCAGTTCATTGGTGATTTCCAGCGCCTGTTTGCGGTCATGCTTGAAAAAGTTATTATTGAAAGTTACTCTTTCCAGCGTGCCGCTGACCGGCTGAAAAGTGTAGGAAGCCTGCTTGCCGGAAACGGTTACCATTTCCATGGCTTTAAGCTGTGTGCTGTTGAGAGCTTTTTCTGTCGCTGCAGCCGGAACTGCCGCTTTATTATCTGCTGCCGGCTGGGTTGTTTGAGTCTGAACTGCCGGCGGGGCAGGGGGCGCAGACTGTTTTACCATATCTGCACCGAACATATACCACAATACCAAAACAGCGCCGCCGAGGACTACTGCTATTATGCTTTGTTTATCCCAATTCAAAATAAAATGCCTTCTTTTGATGATCTGCCATATTTCTTTTGCGGAACATTTCAACTTTTACCGGATGTTCCACTGGATGACAGATTATATGTTTATTGAAATACCATTATCGCCCTCAATGGGGCATCAACCTTTCGGACGTTGCTTTTTTGCTGGCGGTACGGGGTCGTATCCTCCCTTGCACCACGGCTGACAACGCAACAGCCGGTAAATCGTTAAAAATGTTCCGCGCCAGAAACCATGAGTTTTAAGTGCTTCTGTTGCATAATGCGAACAGCTTGGTGTGAAGCGGCAGCATTGCCCGATGTATGGCGACAGGGTGAGCTGATATGCCCTTATGAGCAATAAGGGCAGAAATATTGCTGCTTTGCTCAATCTTCCGGGTCTCGGAGCAGATCCAGTTTGCGGAGCAGTTTTCTCAACTCGCGCGTTACATCGGCACATTGAGCTTGCTTTATCCGTTGGCGGGGTATGAAGACCAGACGGCATGGTTTGATCTCGCTCTTGAGCATGCGGAAGCTTTCCCACACCAGGCGACGCGCCCGATTGCGGACTACCGCTTTCAGGCAGAATTTTCTGCCGCATATAACACCTGCCTGTAAAGTACCGTTTTCCGAAACAGCAGCAGCTGCCACCAACAAAGCGCCTGCTGCGGAGCGACCATTTTCCTTTACCGCATCGAAGTCGGTTTTAAGGGTCAATTTGTCGCTTTTCAGCAGGCGGTATCTGGGTTCCGGAACTTTTTCACCGGGACAATCCATCGTAACTTTTACGCAGAAAGTTTTGCGCGACCCTTCATACGGCGGCGTTTCAGGACCAGGCGGCCACCTTTGGTAGCCATGCGGGCCATAAAGCCCAGACGACGTTTTCTTCTGCGGTTCGACGGCTGATAAGTTCTTTTCATGATATAACTTCCTTTTTTTCAGGTTTAATAAAGTCTAAAAAAACTTTGCAAATACAATAACTGAAAGCATAATATAGCATGGTTTTGGAAAACTTCAAATTGAAAAGCGCTTTTTTATCTCCAAATCTTTTCGGAAATATTGCGTTTTTTCAATCTGTGAAACTTTTTCGCTGAATTTATGTTTGCAAACTGCGATATATGGTGTATTTTAATGAAATATATTGTTTCGATTTCAAGAATAAATATTCAACTGTATTTAAGGAATTTTTATGAAAACAGGCTTGAAAGTTAAATTTACAAGATTCACATTGATTGAACTTCTGGTGGTGATTGCCATTATTGCCATTCTGGCGGCAATGCTGCTGCCGGCACTTTCTGCAGCCCGGGAGCGTGCACGTTCAGCTAACTGTACCGGTAATCTTAAACAGCATGGCATCGCTTTTGCTGCTTACGAAATTGATAATAACGGATGGATCGGGTTGAATTATTATTTGAGCGGCGGCAGCAGCCGGCGTTGGGCGGATTTTCTTTATGGAAAATATGATGCCGAGGATTTTCAGGATTTTACCGGAGCAAGTATCCGTTGCCCTTCAGTTCCGCACCCTGCCGGGGTAAAAAATACGCATCAATCTTATACCTACGGAGCATTGGGCTATATGCCTGATCCGACCAACTCCGGCAAAAAACTGGTTGAAAATGGCAAAAACGGTTTTAGCGCCGGCGGCGGATCGGTCACCGCCAGTTTGTTCATTAATCCGGGGGCGCTGGCAGATGCCACTATTGTGCCGATGCTGACCGATTGTGTTAAAGATCAGGGCGGTACAATGGGCATTACCCAATGGTACATTATTCAGCGCGACGGCGCCGGCGGTCATGTAAATCTGGTCCACGGCAAACAAGCCAATGTTGTTTATGCTGACGGTCATTGCGGCTCTGTTAAAAAAGAAACCGCCTATCAGCACGGTTTTGATACTTATTTTGATCAGAATGCAACAACATCTGCCAACAGTCCTGAATAATAATAGTCCGGGTTCAGGAAGAGGAGGCTCGTTTGAGCCTCCTCTTTTTTTTATTCTGTTCAAACCAGAAACGGTTGTTTGTTTACCCGGTGGACGAGTATTTCATCGATTACTGCATTGCCGCGATGGGTCAGCAGAAAATCGATTATATCAGCGATTTCTTCTGGTTGGATCATACCTTCTCCGGTCAGATCCGGCCGGGATATTTTTACCATATTGGTGTAAACGCCGCCGGGCGCAATAGCGTGGATCCTTATATTATCTTTGTAATATTCTGCCGCCAGACTTTTGGTCATACCCAACAGCGCATGTTTGCTGGCAGTGTAAATGCTTTGCAGGGGGTATCCGGCATGACTGACGACCGAGGCTATGTTGATTATAGTTGGCATTGCCGATTTTTTGAGATAAGGCAATGCGGCTTTTGTCAGCATAAAAGGCACCCGCAGATTGATTGCCATAATCCGGTCGAATTCGGCAAGCGTTATATCTTCAAACGCAGTACTCTGGGCTACGCCGGCATTGTTGAGCAGCAGATCGATGCCGTGAAATTGCTCAATTATTCTGCTTATATTTTCTGTAATAAAGCTGTCTTGAGTCAAATCACCCGGCAGGATCAGGCACTCGGTATATTGTTTTACGATGTCGGCTGTTTCATGCAGATTTTTCTGATTATTGCCGCCGAGCAGGGCGATTTTCATTTGCTTTCCGGCCAGTTTTTCAGCTGTGGCCCGGCCGATGCCGCCGCCGGCTCCGGTAAGAACAGCAACTTTGCCGGCAAGTGAATTTTCCATGATATTTTCCCCAAACAGAGTTGTAAAGAGCAGCATCCGCTGATTGCTCAACGGATGCTGCATTGGATTTTTTATTTTATTTTCAGGCGTCTTTGCTCAAAATGCCGTTATGGTGTTTGATGACATACGCATCTTCCCAATCCAACCCGAAATGCACCCACTTTTTGCCTTCTTCAAGCTGCTTGATGATCTTATTGGTGTAGCTGTTGAAGCTGGGCATACGCAGAACCGGGCGTTTGGAACACTTGTTCTGTGCCCATTTCTGGAATGCTTTGATCTCTTTCAGTCCGGCTTTTCCTGCGTTGTAATCGTCGAAGAAAGTCTTGAAGCGGATTAAATATTCCATCCACAGCACGAGATCTTTGCGGAAATCATCACGCGGCATTTTAGCACAGAGCTTTTCGGCAAGGCGTTTCATTGCTTTGTAATCCTTGAGTTCGGTGCGGCTGAACAGACTGTAGGGGTAGGGTATGTGGCACTTGCCGGCTGAATGTACGAGTTTATCCAGCTTGGCATAGAAGCGTTTACCTTCGGCCGCATCGTCGTTGAAAAGAGCCTTGTTCATCTTGTTCAGCACGGTATTGCGTTTTTTGCCGTACATAGCGTTCGCCATCGTGTAATAGTTGATGCCGTAGACGCTCCAATGGGGCAAGTGGAACTGGGTGATAATGCCGTCCACGCCGGTTTCGTGATACCAGGCAACTTCATCAAAAATCTTTTCGGTATGGATCATCGGCAGTGAAATGTAGAAGTTCACGCCCATATAATATTCATAGATCACCACATTGCCGCCGCGTTTGACTTTGGTCCACGCTTCAATATCTTTGGCATAACGGGAGTTGACGGGGCATTCCGGATCGTCGATCTTGTGATTGATACAGCGCCAGTAATTGGCCATTTCCACGGTCATACCTTTTTCAAGATACATATTTTCGGTGGGATAGCAGTAGTTGATGTAGGCACAGAGCGTTACATTGAGCGTGCAGCCTTCTTCCTTGAGTCGGCGGCAGACATATGTTACCAGATCATGATAGATTTCGCCGGCTAAATAGACGTGTTCGGCAAGGCTGTAAAGTTCGCCTTTGCGGTTTTTGTCGTAGAATTTGCTGCATTCGGAACATTCGCACCAGCCGAAACCATCGTTGGGAATCAAGCCGACGTTGGTGACTTCCGGGTGTTTTTTGCCGTATTCAATAAGGTTTTTGACCAGTTCTTCCCGCAATTCCGGGTTGGTGGTGCACAATTGTTCGCTCAACAGCAGGGAATTTGGGGTTTTGCTGGAGGAGGGTTTGATGCGTTCACCGTTGCGTTCAGCAAAAAATTCCGGATGATCGGCAGCGTATTTTTCAGCCGGGATAAGATAGCTGAAGTTGTGGTGTCCGCTTTCGATGGTAATGCCGCGTACCCGGTAATAGTCGATCAGATCCTGGTCGATGTGGTCGTAATACTTCATCCAGGTTTCAACATAGTTGAGCTTGTTTTTTACCATCCAGTCGCCGATCACATAGTTATCTTCGCTGAACGGAAACTCCTGCACAAAGCCACGGACGCTCAACAGCGGTTTGCGGTTGCGGATAAGGTAGCCGGTGGTTTTCAACTCCACCTTGCCGCCGAACTGTTCCAGTGTATCCACGCCGGGTTCAAAGAAGGTGTAGCCCAGATATTCTTCGGCAAAATCGTATACCGCATAAATGATTTCCAATGCAGTCGGAGCGGAGAAAATCAGCGTATCAGCGGCGGCTTTGACGGAGAAACCTTCCGCTTTTTCTTTGACATCGAACTTGACAAAAACATTCTGATCCTGCACCGCTTTGCCGGCAAAGCGGGTCAGTACCAGACGGTCAAGCTCATTGGCTGCCAGTTCCAGCTGTTCATTGCTCAAATCATCAATGAATTCAAGCATCGTCTTGGACGAGAGAACGAGTTTTTGTACTTTTTTCTTCATCATAAAATTCTTTCTTTGGTTTTATTTAAGAATGGTTTGACTGTGTTTTATAACGTAGGCATCTTCCCAATCCAGCCCGAAGTGCAGCCATTTTTTGCCTTCGGAAATCTGCTGTTCAATGCTTTTGGTGTAACGGATGAACGATGCAAAACGCAGTATACGCTTGCCGTAACAGTTTTCAAGAGCCCACTGCCGGAACTGGCGTATTTCTTTCACCCCGGCTTTCCCGGCGTGGTAATCATCAAAGAAAGTTTTGAACCGTACCAGATATTCGGTCCACACTACCAGATCGCGCCGGTATTCATCGCGCACCGATTGCTGATGGAGTTTCTTTGCCATTTTGTGGAGATTTTTGTAATCCTCCAGAGCGGTGCGGTTGAAAAGCGAATAGGGGTAGGGAATGTGGCATTTGCCTGTGCTTTCAAGTAGTTTGCGCACCTGGCGGTAAAAACGTTTGCCGGCATCGGCATCTTTGCCGAACAACGCGTTCCACATCCGTTTGTGCGTGGCGTTGCGGCTCTTTTTATACAAGGCGTTTGCCATGCAGTAAAAGTTGATGCCGTAAACATGCCAATGGGGGACATGGAACTGCGTTACGAGACTGTCGACCCCGACTTTTTCATAAAATTCAACTTCATCAAAAATATCATCGGTATGAACCATCGGCAGCGAAATGTAGAAATTTATTCCCATAAAATATTCGTAAATCCCGAACAATCCACCGTTTTTGACTTTCATCCAGCGTTGCAGATCTTTGGCATAATTGGAGTTTACCGGACACTCCGGATCATTGATTTTGTGATTTATGCACCGCCAGTAGTTGGCAAGACCGCTGCGCATACCTTTATCCACAGTCATACCTTCACTGGGGCGGCAGTAGTTTATGTATGCACCGAAGCCGAGATTTACTGTACAGTTTTCTTCACGCAACCGCCGGTTGACATATTTTACCAGCTGGTGATAGATTTTATTAGCCTCGTGGACATGTTCGGAAAGGTTGTAAAGATCACCTTTTTGGGTTTTATCGTAGAGCTTTGAGCACTCTTTGCATTCACACCAGCCGAATCCGTCGTTGGGGGAGAGTCCCAGCGATTTTAGCCGCGGATATTTCTTGCTGAGTTCTATGATATTTTTAACCAGTTCTTCCCGCAATTCCGGGTTGGTGGTGCAAAGTTGTTCGCTCAAAAGCAAGGCGCTTTTGCTGGAAGAGGGCTTGATGCGTTCGCCGTTGCGTTCGGCAAAAAATTCCGGATGGCTCTCTGCATATTTTTCTGCCGGAATAAGAAAACTGAAATTGTGTCCGCCACCGGTAATTTCAATACCCCGCAATTCAAAATAATCCAGCATATCTTCCGGGATATCCACATAATATTTCAGCCAGGTTTGAAGCAAATTGAGTTTGTTTTTGACCATCCAGTCAGCAATAATGTAATCTTCATCAGTAAAGGGAAATTCCTGCACCATGCCCCGGAGCGGAAGTGCAGGAACACGGTTGCGGATAAGATATTTGTCCACTGGCAGTATAACTTTGCCGCCAAACTCTTCAAGCGAGTCAATACCCGGTTCAAAAAAACAGTAACCGAGGAATTCTTCGGCAAAATCATACACGGCATAAACTATTTCCAAGGCCGTAGGCGCAATAAATACAAGGGCATTTTCTCTGGCTTTTACCGAAAAACCTTTTCTCCGGCTGTTTATTTCAAAGACTACATCAACAGTCTGATCTGGTTCTTTTGTTCCTGCAAATTTAGTGGTGATCAAACGATCGAGTTCGTCCGCAGCCAATTTCAGCTGTGCATTGTCCAACTCTGCTGAAAATACAAGTTTTGAGCGGCTGCTCAAGATCAGGTTTTTCATTTTCTTTACCATCTTTTATCCTTGTTTTATTATACAGAAAACGGCAGAATGAGTTTCCGCCGTTTTCCTTGTGCAATTTTATTCTCTTGCCGGAGAACAGTTTTTATTCGTCATCATCTTCCGTTTGATGTGCGGCAATAATATCGCCGGCTACATTGCCGGGAACCTGCTCATAACGGGCAAATTCCATTTCAAATGAACCGCGTCCGCCGGTCATACTGCGGATTTCAGTGGCGTATTTTGCCATTTCCGCCATAGGTACTTCGGCATTGACCACCTGCATGCCTTCTTCGCTGGAAAGCCCCAGAATACGGCCGCGCTTATGGTTCAAATCGCCAGAAATATCGCCGGTGTAGGATTCCGGAATAATGATCTTGACCGCCATGATCGGTTCGAGCAATACCGGTTTAGCCATTTTCATAGCATCTTTGAATGCCATGCGGCTGGCAATTTTGAACGCCATTTCATTGGAGTCGACCGGGTGATATTTGCCATCGTAAACTGTAACTTTTACGTTCTGCACCGGACAACCGACCAACGGGCCTTTGGCAAGCATTTCCATAACACCTTTTTCCACCGCGGGAATAAAGTTTTTGGGAATGTTGCCGCCGACAACTTCGTTGGCAAATTCATAACCGTCGGCATAGGGGGCGATCCGCAGATGAACTTCTGCAAACTGCCCGGAGCCACCGGTCTGCTTCTTGTGCCGGTAGCTGGCATCACCGTTGCCGGTAATAGTTTCACGATAAGGCACTTTAGGTGTATTGAAGTTTGCATCGACTTTATATTGCTCATGCAGCTTCTTGCCCACAACTGCCAGATGCTGGTCGCCCATGCCGGAGAGCAGCAGTTCGTTGCTTTCGGTATTGCGTTCAAGTTTTACAGTCGGATCGCACTCGGCGATTTTTGCCAGACCGGAAGCGATTTTTTCATCATCGCCGGGCTTGACTGCTGTAACCGCGTAAGACATGACGGCTTTGGGGAAATCAATGGCAGCAAGCGGCTTGACTTCCGCCGCAGTAGCCAGCGTTTGATTGGTTTTTGCGGTTTTGAGCTTGGGAATGGCAACTACGCATCCGGGACCGGCTTCGGCAACATGAACAGACGTTTTGCCATTCATAAAAAGCATTTGTCCTATGCGTTCTTTGGCCTGGGTTGAAACATTATATACATCGCTGTCGCTTTTGAACACGCCGGAGAATACCCGCATAAACGCAAGCTGCCCGATAAACGAATCGTTGATCGACTTGAAGATCTGCCCTACGGCATTGCCGCTTTCACTCATGATCAGGTCGTTGCCGTCAACATCTTTGATCCCCTTGCGCATCAGAGGTTCGGGGAAGATGTTGATGATGCCGTCCATAAGTTCATCGATACCGATATCTTTAGCTACGCTGCCGACAAAAATCGGAATGGCTTTGCAGGCGCGCACCGCAGCAACCAGCCCTTTGGCGATTTCTTCGTCGGTGAGTTCTTCGCCGTCAAGATAACGCATCATGAGTTCTTCATCGGTTTCGGCAATAACATCCATCCACAGCGCGCGGCATTCGGCTACCTGATCGGCAATTTCAGAAGGTATATCTTTATCGAACAATACATTTACCACCCTGCTGAAGTTTGCTTCGGCGCCTACGGGGTAATAGAGCGGAATAATCACATTTTTGCCGTGATTGCCGCGCATGGCTTCCAGTGTTGCGGCAAAATCAGCTCGGTCGCGGTCCAGGCGGTTGACAAATGCCGCACGCGGTTTGCCGGCCAGACGTGCGTATTTCCATGCGCGGGCGGTACCGACCTGCGGACCGTCAACACAATCGATCACCACCAGTGCCGCATCGGCTGCGGCATAGGAAGCGGTAACTTCGCCCAGAAATTCACCGTATCCGGGGGTGTCGGCAAAGAAGAACTGATGATCTTTCCATTGGGTATTGAGCAAAGCAGCATAAATCGAGCCGCCGCGTTCCTGCTCTTCAGGCGTGAAGTCAGAAATTGTATTCTTACCTTCAACGGTACCCCGGCGGGATATACCCTTACCTTTGAAAACCAGCATTTCAGCGAGAGTGGTTTTGCCGCTGCCGGCATGACCGGCGATGGCAAAATTGCGGATTTCAGCAGCTTTCTTCATGTTCTTCCTTTCTCAAAAGAGCACTGGAAAACCCAGCCGAGCTCCAGATAAGAATTTTTCCGGGTCCCGACAGAGTTTTCGGGGTTGAAAAATTTCTTGCAACTTCCGGAATGTTCCGCAGAAGTTTTTCCGCTGATGGTACACTTCCGGCATACATACAGCACCGCAACTGCAGTAAACAGCAACGTGTGCTACTGAAAATTATAGCAGAGTATTTTAAAAAATCAAAAAAAAATATGGACTTATTTCAAAATAAGTGCTATTTTATTAATGAATTCAGCAAAAAATGCTGTTTTAACGCAATTTCTCTTCACGAAAAGGTTCTTCTGAGGGATTTTTGAAAGGTTTAGTCATGTCGCAAAGCAAGATGCCGGAGCTGTTGGCTGTCGGCGAAAGTCATCGGGGATGTGTCCGGAATCATAATGAGGATAACTTTCTCTGTATATCCCGTTATAACGGATATTGCTTTGCGGCAGTTGCCGATGGTGTGGGCGGGCATTCTGCCGGAGAACAGGCGAGTTATCTTTGCTGTCACCGGCTGATGCTGGATTGGAAAGAGCTCTTCAAAAATGATCCGGCACCATCCGACAGCCGTATTACCAGTTTTCTGGTGGAGTGCGTAAAAATTGCCAACAAAGATATTACCGGGCTCAATCGGGAGCTGCATAAGACTCACCCGATGTGTACTACACTGGCGGCAGCGGTTTTCACTCCTCAAATGGTGATCGTGGTCCATGTGGGCGACAGCCGGGTGTATTGTTTGCGGAATAACAAACTTAATCTGCTGACTTGTGATCATACTGTGCAGAATGAAATGGTCGAGCAGGGGATAACCGGAAATCTGCCCGGATCGCACGTTATATCCAAAGCTATCGGTTGCGATCGCTATCTCAAACCGGAGATCCATACATTTTACCGTGCTCCAGAAGACCGTTATCTGCTCTGTACTGATGGTGTGACCAACTGCTGGAGCAACAGCGAGATCGGCGAGGTGCTTGCCATGTCATCTGATCCCCGCTGGGTGAAGGATCGTATGATCCGGGACAGCCTGTTGCGCGGTGCTTGCGACAATGTTACAGTAGTAACTGTTTTCCCTGCTGAACAGGTATAAAATATTTTCCGGCGGTTGTGTTGAATCATGAATGATATTGTTGTATCGGCAGAAGAATTTTCCTTGATCTGCAAGTTGAATAACGATGAATCTGTTGCTCTGCAGCGTATTATACATGATCCGGAGATAATGCGTCATGCTTATATCATTGCCGGAAAGGCTTTTCAGGATGATCCGGAAAGCGAGTTTGGTATACCGGAAAGTTCCGTACTTGCTCAAGCCTGGTTTGCCGCTGCTTTTCTTAGTTTTGATTTTTCACGCAAAAGATTTCAGCAGCTTGGGATTCCGCAAATTGTCTGGCTCGATACCATGAGCGATATGGCGATTTGGCTTCGGCACGAAAAACGCAATCATGGCATTATCGGTCTTGGAAAAATTGCCCGCAGTTGGACCGCGCTGCTTTACCGCGGCGAAGTTTTGCGTTTCGGTCGGTTGGAATGCAATCGCAAAAGTGTTTTCAAGTATGCTCCGTTAGCCGGTGCCAATGGCGATGTGTTGGTTGCGCCGGGCGATAATGTAATAAATCTGCATATACCTGAAGATGGACCGCTGAATATTAAGCATTGCAGTGCTTCGGTCAGGAAAATGGCAGAATTTTTTGCGGAGCGTTATCCCGGTTATGATTGGAAAGGTATGACTTGCAACAGCTGGCTTTGTGATACGCAACTGCGCGATTTACTGCCGGAAAACTCCAATATCATAAAATTTCAGGCTCTGGGGATCCATTACCCGGTGGAAGAAAAAGCTGATACGGTTTTCCGGATTTTCGGAACTCAAGATCCTTTTGCATTACAAAATACCAGCTCCTTGCAGAAAAAAGCCGCAGAATTTCTGAAACAAGGCGGGGTTTTCCGTGAAGAAGGTTTGTTTATTCCACGGAAAGCGCTGGAAGCTGTGCAGTTTGATCTGGAAAAAATCAACATATTATAATATAAAGGCGTATAAAGATGACATTCGGTATAATTTCCATGATATTGGTCGGTATCAGCTGGATAATCTGGGGGTATGTTGCCGGAGTTGCCGGCAAACGCGATTTGAATATGGGCGTATTGGTTGCTGTCAGTGCCCTGATCGGTTTTGCGGTGGCTTTGCCGGTAGCCGTTGTGCAGGGATTGCCGGATTTCAATACGCAAAATCTCATGCTGATAACAGGACTGGTCATTTGCGGCGGAATATTCAATTTTATGCAGCTGCAATGGATGGGGCGCGCAATGAAATACGGTCCCAACGGTATAATATGGAGTATTATTCAGCTGGGATTTATCTGCCCGTTTGCAGTAGGGATTATATTTTTCAATGTGCCGATGAGCTGGAGTTTTGCTGCTGCGGTATTGCTGGTCATTGCTGCGTTGGTGATCTTTGCTTGTTCTGCGGATAACAATACCCGCGGCAAATGGCTGTTTTTTACCATACTCTCTTTTTTGGCAACTTGTTCATGTCAGAGTCTGCAGAATATACCCTCTTACATAAAAGGTATTGAAAATGTATCCGGATCGTGGCGAACGCTGGCATTTTTTACCGGATTGCTGCTGGGATTTTTTATTTATCTGATGCTCGACAGCAGCATGCGCCGCGATGCCGTCAAAATGGTGAAAAATAAATACAGCTGGATTTACGCTCTGCTTATCGATGCTGTGGAAGTTGCCGCATGCGCTCTCTTGCTTTATCCCGGTATGGATGCACTTGCCAATGCCGGGCAGGGGGCAATAGCCACCCAGCTTATGACAGCTTCAAGCATTGTGGCTTTTGAGCTTTATGCGGTTTGCGTATTGCGCGAAAAACGCTCGTGGGTACAGATTACAGCTTTGGTATGCTGCCTGGCATCGATCGCTGCTGTTTGTTTTTGAGCATTACGGTATATAAACATATTTGCCCATATTATCGCGGGCAACATCTTTCATCAGCTGGCTGTCCATACCGATGGAAATGGTATTTATTGTAAGTTCAGTAAGACCATTTTGAAATAAAAATGCCGACAGCCACTGAACAGTGAATCCATCAGTGGGAGCGCCGTCGCTTAAAAAATAAACTGTATCGATTTTTTCTTTTTTGATGATCTGCGCCGCTTTTGTCCAGCCTGTACGCATATTTGTGCTGCCGCCAGGAAGAATTCTTTCTTTAACATATTTTATTGCATCATATACCTGTTGTGGCTGACTGTAACGGCAAAGCCCTTTATTGGGGTATGCTTGGGCTCTGGATGAAAAATTTACTATGGAAAAACCGCCGGAGGCTCCGGGATTTTTTGCTGCTTTCATGATAGCTTTTTCAAACTCCAACTTCAATATATTCATACGGCTTTTCTTTCTGTCTTCGCCGGAAGAAACGTTCATTGAACCGGAAGAGTCTAATATAAAAAGTATCCGCTTGGATTGGTTTACATCCACTCCGTAAAAACCTTTACGCCCCGCCACCGTGCCGCCGGTCTGCGGCTTGGCAACGATTTTTACCGGAGTTATCGGCTTGACTTTGCGGGCAATGGATTCTATATGCAATGGCGGCGCGTCCATCTTTTTTATGGTAATATTCTGCATCTTGACTCCATCGGACGACAATAACCCTTGTGCCGGATTACTGGTGCCTGCTTCGGTGGCGGTTTTGCCGATGCCGGAAAAACCTTTGGCATCATCGAATTTACCCCGGCCGCTGCCTTTGTCGCCGGCGCCGGGCCCGATTCCGGAGTTGCCGCTGCCGGGGCCGGTGCCGAAATCGGCTCCGCCGCTGTCCATATTAACGTTATAGCTCGACATCGGTTGAATAAAACTGCGGCAATAGTATGCCCAGATACCGCAAAGCGAGACCATCAGCAGAAAATTGATCACAGCGGCCAGTTTACGCAGCTTTTTCGGCTGCGGGCCGGTCAACGTTTTTTCCGGATCAAATTGAAAATCTTCAGTACTCATATTCATCCTTGGTGCTGTACTTGAAAAGGAATTGCGCATCATCACTTTCACCCACCACTATACCGTGATAGATATTATTCTGCTTCAGGATTTCACGCATTGCGTAAACTGTTTTGGCGCTGCCGGGCGTGATGAAAAACTTGGGTACCCGTTTGGGCGGTATTCTGCCGAGCAGTTTTTGGAAATCCGGAGAAAAAACACCGTTTTCCAATACTTTTATGCCGGCACCGGGATTTATCCGGCAGGAAAGGATCGTTTCCCCCTGATAATTGTGTGTCGCGCAGATTACTGATTTATCAATATCATTGCCTTTACCTTCCTGCGTCCATGGGCCAACCGGGTAAACCATATCTTTCTGCATCATCAAAAAGAACGGAGCCCGGTCGCTGCGTTCCATTGTGCGGAACTGCAATACAGGCACATTGCGCAGCTGCTCTTCCAGTTTGGCGATCTTCTGCTGAACATCGAGCAGTTCCGGTTCGATCCGGCTCAAGCGGATTTTCTGATCAAGCGTTTTTTTCTCAAGATCTTTTATGGCTATATTGGTTTTTTGCAATAACGCATCCAGCGTTTTCTCCTGCAGCATTTCGGCGGCAAGTTCAAGTTTGGTCTTTTCCAGCAGCTGCTGAAGCAATACTGTTTCCTGAAATCTTTTATCCAGCGTACCCTGTTTTTTCAACTTGATCTGTTCCTGCTGCAACTGGATATTTTTGAGCAGTTCTGCATAAATTTTATGCAGTGATTCCAACTCTTCGATCACGGTGGCTGTATCTTGAGATGCTTCGATTTCTTTTACCACATTCTGGGTCATCATGGAAATTATTACCAACAATGATATGGCAATAAACATTACGCCGCCGAAAGTGTTGCACATGGTATCGAGCAGCAATTCCAAGCTGGAATCTTCTTCTTCAGGTTTTCTGCGTCTGATCATGGCGTCTGCTCCCCGGATAAAGAGGTGTTGTCATCGGGCAATATTTCCAAGCCTCGCTCGAAATTATTATCGGAAAATACTTTTATCACCCGGTAGGCGTGCTTGAACCCGGCGGGCTTGATCGCCAGTGAAAAATAGTATTCGTTGTTGTTGAGGGTACTTAAATGATTTTCCAGTTTCCTGATCGATTCCAGCGGATCGCCTTTTACGCGTAAATCGAGGGTAGTTTGGCGATTTATATCGATTATTTTTACGCCGTCTTTACCCAGTTCGGCGATCACGGGTTTGCGCGAAGTTGGGGTTTTTACGGAAAATTTCATGACCCGTTTGCGGATTTGCATTTCCTGTTCCAACTTTTTGAGTTTGGGGGTTAATTCGGCCAGCTGTTTTTCAACTGTGCTGATCGTTTTGCTCTGAATTTGATCTTCGGCAGAAAGTTTTTCCAATATTGGCTGCATTTTCTGCTGTTCAAGCTTTTTGCGGGCAACGGCAATTCGCACCACTTCGAGTTTTTCCTGCTGATCGCGGATCTGCTGCCGGAGCAGTTCTTTCAGGCGTTCCAACTCTTCCGGGGAAAGTTTTTTGAGCTTATTGATCTCGTCATCAAGTGTTTTCTGGCTGGCTTGCAGAGCTTTGATCTTTTCTTTGAGTTCAAGCAGCTCTTTCTGGAGCTCTTTGCTGCTTGCAGTTGCGGTTTGATTTTTCTGCGGTATGTGCGAAGTGAGCATCATGAGCATAAGCAGAAGCACCACCAGAAACATGATTCCGGTAATGGAAGTGATTATATCCTGAAAAGAGAACAGCGAAATCGCTGAATCTCCATCTTTTTCCCGTGCCATAGCTTAAATATTTTCGTCGCCGTTCAAATTTATATTTTTCATTTTTGCCACAATATTGCGGTTGCAGTAATTGGCACATTCATCCAGAAACAGCTCTTCCTCGTTCTGCACAAATTTGGCAAAAAGCTGTACTATGAGCGCCAATACCAGCGCGATAAGGGTGGTTTCAAAAGCTATTGAAAGACCGCCGGTAACTCCGCCCAGCGCTGTTTTCAACTCTTCCATATTTGCTCCTTGAGCTACTACTTTGCCGAAACCGCCTACTGCGCTTGACAACCCGATAACCGTACCGATAAAGCCCAGCACCGGGATCGCCCAGATAAAACCTTTGAGGATAGTGTAGCTGTTGGCCATATATTCTTCATCGCTGTTGGCCTGACTGGCCAGACATTCTGATACGCCGGTGACATTGCCCAGATTTTTCAAATTTCCCAACGCTATATCGATACGATCAAGCAACGCATAGCAGCTGGGCTGATCAACCTGCATATAAATGCGGTCGAGTATTTCGCGCGCAGTTCGCGGCGAAAGCACGAAATTGGGGTCGTCGGGAAGAATATTGAGCTCAAAGGCCCGGCGCTGATTTTTCAACTTCAAAAGTTTCACCAGCAATATTGCAATGGACCAGCAGGTGAGAAATACAGTGTAGTAAGGCAGGCTGGATCGACTGGCGGCGCCGCCGTGGAAAAACATATCGACCATATCCACTCCTTTGCCATAAAACGGAATCAGCAATCCGTAAAATACTACAGTAAACAACACTCCGATAATAAAGGTAAACACATAATTTACCATAGTGAGTTTTTTGCTTTTAAATCCGCAAAGCCGCTCAATATCGTAACGGGCAAATGAAAGAACCATAGTTTTTATCCTTATTTTATTGGTTTTTATAAATCGTATAAAGCAAAATCACTCCGGCAACCGCGGTCAGCCAAAATGCTGTCACTGCCAGAAATACCGCCAGGTCGGACCGGATTTTTACTGAAGATATAAAGTTTATGCTCAAAGCAAATATGGTGTTGGCTATAAACAGCAATGCAGGCAGCAGCGCGATACCGAGAGTTACCGCAGTCTGATGCAAAGTCATGGAAAATACGGCGCGGTTGAAAACGAAAAACACACCGTTGGATACCATTGTCAATGCCGCCATATTCATCATACCGTACATTGCGGTAAGAAAATCCGCTTCGTGCCCGCAGTATGATTTTGTTTTGTTTACCGCCCTGATTACAGCTGTGAAACACCAGAACAGTGCTCCTGTAAACAACACCAGCAGGCTGCAGCGTATGCCGAGAATGAGGTAGGATATATTGTAGAATCCCCCGAAAAAGACAATTCCAAGCACTGTCAGCAACAGCGCGGTCAACACCATCAAACCACCGCCGAGGAGCATACTGTTGGCGCCGCAGCGGAAAAATCTTTTCAGCATGCTCGCACCGGCGAACAGCGCTCCGAGAGTCATGGCCAGCAATGCCCCGAAACCCGGATAGGCAGTTTGAACATTTTCTCCGGTTTCCGCAGATTTTTTCTGCAGTGGTAAAGGTTTTCTGGGGTCCAGTTTTTCTATATTGCCAAGCGGATCTGTCTGCGGCTCCGTTTGACTGGCTTCAGGCACGATCAGATCCAGCACTTCGGCCGGAGATTGCCAGTTGATCTTATCTTCGGATACAGCATCAGTTATGGCAAATTTGCCCTTCTTGTACATATCCAGCAGCACCTGCCGGCTGAAGGGCCCGAATACGATATTGTTTTTGAGAATGAAAAATGTTTTATTCATAAAGGCAACTCTTTTACTTCATATTGATCGGCCATGTATCGGGCCAAATTATATTTTCGACAGCCGATTTTTTGAGCATAGTATTAATTTGTTCATGTAATTCAACCGTATTGCGGTTGTCGCCCGGCACAAAAAATACGGTGCCGTGAGTTACATTCATAAATCTGAATTTGAGATGTTTATTGGATTTATTCACATGTGATTTCTGGTTGAGAGCCACCCAGCCCGGAGCCAGACCGCTTTTCCCATCGCTGTAAAGCCAGAATTCTTCTATTTCGCTGCAGCCTTCAAACCAATGCAGAATTTTACGGTTGGTGCGGCTGGTGAGAATTATGCCTCCCGGAGTAAGCCCGCGGGCGAGTGCAAGTTTGTGTACTTCGGTACCTGCATTATGTGCGGAGTGCAGTTTTTCGGGGGTGAATTTTTTGAAGAAACTCTGCAGTTCTTTTACCGTATCGGGATATTCTGCCGCCAGAGTCGGCAGGTACCAGCGGTTACTGATTTTCTCTGCAATCTTATCCAGTTCAGTTGCTGCGGGCGTGACTGCCGCCCGGTAAAATTCAGACGATAAAGCCAGTACATCCAGCAGTTTGCGGGTGAGTTGCGCCCGGGCAAAGATATTGATGTTTTCTGCCTGAGAAAGTTTTTTGAGTTCTCCGGTTACACAATTTGCCAACTGTTGCGGAGTACGTACCCGGGTAAACTCTTTCAGCAGATTTTCCAAAACAGTAAAATGCTGCGCTTTTGGCAAATTGCCGGAATTCAACTGGAAATTTTCCAGTTTTACGAATTTTCCGGGCAGCGCCATATCGGCAAAACTTCCGGGATGATATTGTATCTTGCCAGCATTGCGGCTGTCAACTCTTATCGGCAGGAATTTGCCGGCAGCCCCCGGCGTGATCATTACATTGAGAGCAATCGCTTTGGGAATACGCGATGAACGGCTTTTGTCCAGAATGGGTTTTTCCGCACTGTAAAAGTGCCACTTCATGCCCTTTTCGTCTACAAAAGTAAGTTCGTAGCAGTTGTAAAGCGCCCCCAGTTCTGTGCCCAGCTGCCGGATGGCGGAGGCAAGACGTTCTTTGAAGAATTTATCGGGCACGAGGCGGGATATATCTTTGACAAAACAATTGTCGAGCACATTTATCTGCTGTTCGGCAATAGCTTTTTCCAGCTCTTCATAGGTGGCAAATACACTCAAATTGCTCCCGGCTTCCAACGCCTGATAACGGGGAAATTCTTTTACTGCATTCTGCCAGATGCCGGCAGCCATATCCGGAGCTTCCAGCGGCAGTTTCTTCATGGCTTGGCTGTATTGGATAAAGTTTTTCGGCGTGGTCAATGCTGAGATCAGCGCCCGGCGTTTATCAATATTTTTCAAATTGCCCAACAAAACTTTGCCCCGGTTCTGCACCATATTGTTGCTGCGGGTTCGGATCTGTGCTGCAACCTGGGGCGAATTATCGGTCAGCTGCTGCATGAAGCTTGTGATTGCATTTATTTCTTTGCTTATCTTATCCAGATCGGATCGGGTATTTAGCATGGCAGCATCGAGCTCTTCCAGCTGTCGCATGCATTTTGCGTGCTTATCAAGATACTCTTTATCATGCTTCTGCTGAGTATCAAAAGCCAGCCGGCGGATCATGAATTCCATTTTTCTCCGGCGGTCGGCCAAATCGGCGGGGAGTTCAAAGTTTACCAGCTCATCCAGCGATTTTCTGATTCTTTCAAGTTCGGCCAGCGGCGGGTTTTTCTGCATAAAAAGCAGATCGGCAGAATCCAGCTGATCGACAACTTGCTTCTGACGCTCATTTTGCAGAGCCAGCGCTTTTTCTGCTTCCAGCCGCATGGCGGTAAGTTTGCCAAACTGCAGTAATACCGGTGAATCCTGTTTGATCTTGTCGTGCAGATTTATTACTCCGGCATAGTTGCCGTTGGTCAGCAGAGTCTGCATGGATTTGCTGTGCGTAAAATAAGTTCTGGTATGCTGTATGACCTGAAAGAGCAGAAAAAGCAATGCTGCCAGCAGTATGGCCCCCAGCACCCCGTAAATACATTTACGCAGATGGCGGCGGCTGTTCTCGGCCAGGAATTCCTGCCGGCGGAACTCTACACGCATACTCACGCGTTTATCCAGCGGTATATCGGTTTTCTGCAGCATTTCGTAAAGATTTTCTATGATCGCAAAATCTCCGCGCTTTTCCAGCTGTGCATTCAATTCTGCGAGTTTTTCCTGATGGAATCGCCGGGTATTTTCTGCCGTGATCTGCTCCTGCAGATAGTTTCGCACTTCGGCAACGGCCTGTTCGGCTGCCGCATCGTATTCGTAGAGCGGATTGGTTATGAATGTATCATAACTCTGCAGCCGTTCTGCGATTAAATCCAGATTTAATGCGCTGTAGGCCGCAAAGAGTTCTTCCCGGCGTTTTTCCAATTCTGCCTGAAAAACTTTCTGCTGATGTTTGCGTACATGCGTTTGGAGTTTCTGCAATTCTGCTGCGGCTGTCGGCTGCTGCAACTGCGGATCGGTCAGCGCCATATAGATCTGCACTGTTTTCTCTCCATCATCGGCGGCAACCGCTTTTTGAGCTTCTTTCAGAAGATCATTCACCCATTGTCGCTCCACGCTTACCAGATTGCTGCGCCAGATCTTGTCGTCGGCAGGGGCACATTTGATGATAGAGCGCAAAAGCTTGATTTTTTCCAGATTACTGCCGGTGCGGGCGATTTTCCGCCAGCGCAGTATCAACTCTTTGAGCATTTCTTCTTTGCCGCCCGGTGTCTGCCGCAGCTGATCCAAGGCCGCAGAGTCGATTGCCGGAGCGCTGTCGTAGCCGTAAAGCCGACAGATATCCTGATATTGATAATATATTCTGGACGGCAAAAGCAATTTTTCTGCTCTTTCGGTCAGAGTCGGCTGCATTTCCATATCGATCTTCTGGGCATCGATCAGCAAACCGCGGGAGATCAACTGGCGGCATTCGGATAATTTGCTGTTGATTTCTTTGCATGCCATAGCGTAAGTGGCTGCTGCCTGACGGATCTGCGGATTATCGCTGTGGTCGTTACTGGAAAGGTAACTCTTTATTTCCTGTAATGCTTCATCTATTTTGCTCATAAACTGTTCTCCGTCTCTCTGGTATGTTCAAAATGGATCCTGCGGGCAATGGCTCCGGAGAGGACCTCTATATCTTTACTGTCTATACTGCCGGGCGATTCATCGTAATTTTTGTTTTTGGCTGAAGCCATAAGCTGTTTCAGCAAGGCGGCAACTTCCGGTGCCACGCTGTTGGCTTTCTGCAAATTCATCCGGGCGCGATCCTGCAGTAAACTGCGTTGTTTTTCCAGCAGATTTTTCTGGACTGAAAAGTTCTTTTTCTGCTGCCGGAATCTGTTAAGTGCGTCAATAAGTTTTTTCCACGCGGCTGCATGCTGTTCAAGAATTTTTTCTTCTTTTTCCGTACTTATTTTATCCTGGAGTATCTTGGTGGTTTCGGCAACAAACTCTTTTATCTTTTCCAGACTGACCGCATCCCGATCACCGGGGGAAAATTGTTTTTTGAGCAGACTGGTCATCAGACTCTCCGCCAGTCGGTAATCAGCTTCACTGGCTGTGCGGGTTATATCACTGCACTCTTTTTCAAACTCGCTTTTAGTTTGCGGGCTGGCATGAAGTACTCTTTTCTTGAGTTGAGTTTCCATTTTCCGGCTGTTTTTTTCGACCAGCCGGAAATCCGCGGCGGCTTTATTGAATGAATCAAAATCAAAAGCTCCGGTTAGAAATGCCACACCATCGGCATTGCCGAATTTGATCTTCAGATAGTGTTTCAGCTGCTTTTCTATATCGCCGGGAGTGTATTTCAGTATACCGCCGGGCTGGATCGAAAATATGCCTGGTTTGACTGCTTTGAGCATGCGGTCGGAAAATTTATTGCTCCACTTGAATATTCCGGTGGGGGTGCTCCAGTAGATATTCTCTATATCCTGTAAATTCAACAGTATGCAATCCGGATTGGGATTTACAGTATCAAAACGTAACACTCCGTTGCCGCGATCCATTTTTATTGCCACATGCGGTATATCCATCAATGATCCGGCGTAAGGTTTCAGCGGCAAAGTTCCAGGATGGGCGGCTGCCACTCCAATGCCATTGCTGTGTTCAAGTTTGCGGATAAAATCAAAACCGCTGACGGTGGCAGTACCCAGTTTGCTGAAAACTATATATACTTCATCGGCTTCCTGCAGGGCTTTCGGCAGTTTCAGCTGCTTACTGTATTTACTGCCCTGATCCAGCATTTGGAACGCGGCAAAAAGAGCCAGTTCGTCAGTTGCCGTAAGAGTCTTTGCACTTTTCAAAGCACGCGGATTGCCGAAAAGATCCATCTGTTTTACCGGAACTGCCTTTTTTTTAACCGCCGGATTTTTTGCCGGAACCGCTGCCGGCTGCTGTTCATAGGTTTCATCGCCTGAGATGGGCATGCTGTTTGCAGGCGCGGTTGGCGCATTGATCGGCAACTCGGATTTTTTTCCGGTGTTTGAACTTGTTTTCTGCTCCGGCGTAAATTCAATTTCTTTTTTTGCCGACTGTTTTACGTTATCTTTTGCCGGCATGACAATCAAAAACAGAGCTGCTATTGCCGCAACGATCACAGCGGCTGCAGTAATAAAAATATATTTTCTGCTGTCTTGCGGCGGAGGTATTGAGATCGCCGGTTGACTGTCAGATTCGGGCATAACCGGGTTCTGCGTGCGGGGCAGGGTGCTTTCGGAAATGATCCGTATGGTATTTTGAGTAAAGTTCCGGGTGTTGTCTTCCAATATTTTTACCGGAGGTCTGCCGGTGCAGGCGTATTCATATAACGCTTCGTCTTCAACCATATCGGGCAGTTCATTATCCTGCCCCAATTCGATGATCTCTTGCCGGTGGAATCTGCGGAGATTGCTCACCAGCGGCGAAAATTCAGGAACCATACGCAGAAAACAATCCGCCGAAGCGTTGCCGCTGCCGAAATAAGTACTGAAGGTAAAGTAATTACGCACATGCTCGTTGAGCAGTGAGCAAACTTCCATGACCAGTTCCAGCAGATCATTCACCGGTGTGCCCTGCGGATAGATCAGGTAGAGCGGCCGATCCGGCGAATGTTTGAAGCGCTCCGCCGCTACCGCGGCAAAACCGGCATGCCCGGCAAGCTCTGCCCATTTCCGGGCCGGCAATGCACCCTGCTGGAGGCAGACCGGCACTTTCCGGAAAGGCAGAAGGGAGGGTGCTTCGGTGTATTCTTTACAGAAAACTCCGGCTTTTATGAACAAACCTGCTACTCCGCCGGAAAGATTGTTCATTTCATCAGCCGATTCAAACAGAATGTGATGAGCTATTTTATTATTGCGCTGACTGTAATCCAGACCGTTGGGCATCACCTGACTGGCAATATGCAAATGCTGATTGCCGTAGCGCATCTTTATATAGCTGCAGCTGGGCGGATTGAGCATCGGCGGCAGCGCGCCTTCCAGATAAGTGAAATTGTAGCCGCTGAGATTTTCCAGCGGCACGACCAGATTGGGCGGCATGCCTTCAGTCATTGCCACCGTGCAGAATCCGGATCGGCCGGGGATCAATCCGCGGGGTACAGAGGTATAGATCAGTTCAAACATGATTTATTTCAGTTCCAGAGATCGCTTTCTGATTTATCGGTGCTGCTGAAAATATCTTTGTTCAGTTTGCTGCCGGTAAACTCCGGAAGCTGATATTTTTTACCATTTACTGTCAAAACTGCGCCTGCGTAGTTTGCCGGCAGCCGCACCTGATGTTTATCTGCCGGGTGATCGAATATCAGAAATTCATCAATTTCCTGAACTGCAAGTGTTTCATCGGCTTTCGGGCGGTCAGCTGAATCAATGATGTTGTTTTCATTGAGCAGCCAGAGGAATGGTTCTGCCGCCCACAGCGGTTTGACCTGTTCCGGAATTACCCCCAACTGTCCGGAATCGGAACGGCTGGAAAGACAACCGAAGCTGGAAAACGGCACAAAGACCACATTTTCAAAAAAGCCTTCTGCGGTATTCACCAGTTCCGGTATGATATTCAAAAGCATTTCGCGCAGTTCAAACGATACATCCATGATGTTGTTGCGCTGCCAGCTGGCGGCAAGTCTGCCCGGTTGACGTTCGAGCATTTCGATTTTTTCCAGCTCCCGGGGAAACACATTTTTCCATGCATCAAATTTTCCGGTGGCGATCACCAGCGGTATACTGCATTTGGCATCGGTATTCATATTGCGGTGGCGCCGGATACGGAAGACCATTTCCGCCAGCAGCCGGGTCTGATCATAAACGTGATCATCGCTTTTCAACTGCGGCTCATCCTGATTGCAATGTTTACGCATAAGTGCATCGTTGAGCGGATCAAAGATGAATATGATGCCATCGGAACATGCCAGGTGCCGGGTTCCCGGGTTGGTCATGTTGTCGGCACCGGGCTCAAACTGCTCGCCGGCGTTGTCGTAGAATATTATGTTGCAATCATCATGCTGATGATCGCTGGTGAGGTGCTTGAGCTCATAAACAAAAGGTTTGGGCAGATGCACCGGTATATTATCCAGCTCCACAACATTTACAAAATCATCACCGGTCTGCTGGGTTTTGGGCAGAACTGCAACTTCTTTGCGCTTGGCAGCCCGGAATATAGTTTCTTCGTAGCTGTCGAGAACCCGGTTGAGTTCCGGATCGACATCAACTAAATTGCAGGCAAAGTTGTTGGAAAATGTGCGCCGCATATTGTTGAGCAGCGTAGCCAGATAGTATGATTTGCCGCTGGAAGGTGCACCGACCAGCGAAAAATAAAAGTTTTTTTCGTCGATCACGCTCAGCGGAATCTTGAGCCGGCAGCGCGGACAGGCTACGTCGGTGGAGACCAGCGACATTTCGTCCAGCGCCTGACCGAGCGCATTGAACTTTGTCGGCGCAAAACGCTTCATGGCAGTGGGGCCAAGCACCGGATCGCCCATCAGCGAGGGGTGGGTGGCTATATAAAGCAGCTGTTCACTGTTGAAACGCTGCCAGCAATGCGGACAGATCACGTTGCCATCGCAATTGGCCCAGTCAAAGGTAGTGGCGGCATAGTTTTCTTCGTTTTTGATATTTTCAGCCGCATTCGTGGAGCCGTCGGTTGCGGAAAATATTTCGTTGCAGTTTATACAGACTACATCCTTGCCCAGCCACGAGCTGTCGCCTTCATATTTCTGCTTGCATTTTGGGCAGTAAAAAATGGTTCTTGATCCCGGTTCTGCTGCAACTTTTTTCTGCGGAGTACGCAATTCTTTTTCCGCATTCAATATCTCCTGACGCTCTGCAATGGTCTGCCACGGCATACCTTTGCCGGTCGATACGGGGGTGGCAAGTTCAATCCTGCCATCGGAAAGCATCATGGCGATGTTTTCCAGTAAGAAAGGTCCGCGGACCACACCATCGGTAAAAATATAATATTTGCTCATGATCGATCACCCTGATTTATTTTTGTGCTGCCCGCTTGCTTAAATTGAGCATTTCAGTATCAAACTCTTTTTCCAATTCAGCTGCACAGGGGGCGCCTTCCACCAGAAGCAGCGCATCCAGTATGGCAGCACCCCAGTCCTGCGGTTCAAACAATTTTGATATCTTGTCGGATCTGACATACGATTGCATGCTTTGTATAAAAAGATTACGCAGTTCCTGATAATTACCAGGGGCAGATAAACTCCACAAGCCTCTTGCTGCCGGATAGAGTTTTAGGAATGTTGAGCGGCGGACATTGGGCTGCTGGAGTTTTCTGGCAAAATTAAGTACCAGCTCTTTTTCGCATTCTTCGCATTTTGTTTCGGCTTCTTTACGCGGCGCTTTGAGTACCGAAAAGTGTTTGTTGAGAATTTTTATACAGCTGTCGTTATATACATCGTACATTGCGATTGCCAAGGCCCAGTCGCCGGATACTGCTGCTTTCTTTATCTGGTCGAGTATTTTAGTTTTCTGCAGCAGATTGTTCAGTGCATCTTCCTGCTCCTGTGAGCCGGATGCAAACTGGTTCAATATCTTGTAGCAGTTGCTATTGAATTCTTTTATGCTGTTGGCATAATTGGCCAGTGCATTTATTCTGCCGGTATTGTCGTTGTTTACTCTGGCCAGCATAAGCGGCAGATTTTTCCGTATCCGGTCAACCATGCCCATAAGCGCATACTGCGTGATGAGAAAGTTGCTGCTGTCTTCGTAAAAATCAAGTGCTGTAACATCATTTTTGCGCAGCTTTATAACAGTACTGCTGCCCAGAATACGGCATTCCAGCAGGCCGGATGGCTGAATGCTTTCCAGAATAACAAAGCGTTGCGGTGTCTGTTGAGATTTTTTGTTGAGATAAAGAACTCTTTTTATGTCGTTATCATCATATTCCCGTGCGGACAGACCGGTGGTGGAAAAAATCATAAATCCCAGCAGCAAAGCAAAATAAAATATTTTCATACCCCGAAAAACCATATGTGACAAAAAAACTTTTTTGTGTAATATAGCAACATAATACACAATATTCAAGTTTTATTTTATCCAATGTCGGTAAAAACAAATAAAAATACAAAAAAATCAGCGTAATGAGTTTTTTTTATGGCAATTTTGCTGTCAATATGTTATATTGAAACATTATTTATAATATGGAGCTTTAGAGTGTTATGAAAAAAACAACAATTGTCATGTTGGCGGTTATGTGCGGATTTTCCGGTCTTACCGGTGCCGATCTTACTTTGAAAAGCGGCAGTGTTTACCGTAATTACCGGATCAAAAGCGTGGAAAACGGTCAGGCGGTGGTGGTTTTTATGTTGCCGGATGGTTCGCCGGATATGGCCGCGGTGCCGGTATCTTATCTGCCCGATGAAATACAAAAACAATATTCTGTTCAGAATTGGCAGAGTTGTAAAAATATGACTGATAAGGTCGCTGCGGCTGCTGTTCAGCTTAAAAATTCACTGGGTTTGCTTGCTGCCGGTGATATCCGGGGGCGCGAAGCTCTGGCCGGAACAATGAAATATGAACTGGAAAAATCAGCTGCCGAGTATAAAGTAAGCGGTAATTTTGAGGTGGTTAAAAATTACAGCAACGGGGTTTTGGCCAGAGTGTTGTCGAGTTCAAACAGCAGTTTGCTCAAAAAAGACAGTCTGATTTTTGTCGGCGGTTTTCAGCCGGTTTTTCAGATTTTTTCAGAAACACTTTATAATTCCGGCACGCTTGTAAAACTGGAGCAATACGGTAATGTTGAAATATGGAACACTTCTGTAAAAAGTGCCGGTTTGCAGGCAATGGAGTATATAGCCGGGTTTGCCGGCGATAAAAATCTGGCAAAAGTTAAAGCTGTACAGTTACAGCCGGTTGCTGCGGCAGTCAGCACGGCGCCGGTAAATACTCCTGCGGTTGAAAGTCTGCCGGTGTCTGATATGTATTATCTGCTTGATGATAATGATCTTGCACGCAATGTTTATGTGGTTGACCGCCAGCCCCGCCGTTACCGGGTGAAAAACTCCTGCGGCAAGGTTTTTTATATCGATCAGGATGAATACGAAAAATTGTGCGATAAAGGTTTGATAAAAAATCCGCTCAAACCCAATCGTAAACCGGGACGCCCGTCAAAGCCGGTCAAACCGAACCGGCCGCGACCGGAAAAACCGGAAAAACCGAAATTACCGGATACGCCGCTTATACAGCGCCGGGAAGGCCCGCGTCCGAACAACGGCATCCTGCCGGACAGTTACGCCCCCGGCAATGTGAATATCAAAACCAAACTGCCCCGCTGGTGACTCTGTCGAAACTGCGGGACGGGGAATGCCGCTGCTGAAAAAAAAAGAAAGAATGGCAGTGCATTTTACCGCGTAGTTTAAAAATATGAAGAAATTTGCAAAAAAAAACTTTCGGGAGTTTGTTTTTTGTAAATAATAGATATATATTGTACCGAATATTTTGAAAAGTAAAGAACTGAATAAAAAACGGAGTTGCGGCTGAATATGTTTAATTCGCATTTGTCAAAGTTTTTCCAGGCGGATATCGGTATAGACCTGGGTACCGCCAACTGTCTGGTTTTTGTGCGCGACCATGGGATCGTACTCAACGAACCGTCGGTGGTGGCGATTAATGATCATACCAAAGAGGTGTTGGAAGTCGGCAGCGCCGCCAAGCGCATGATCGGCAGAACACCTGCCAACATCCGGGCGGTACGCCCCATGAAAGACGGGGTGATCGCAGACTTTGAAGTTACAGAAGAAATGCTCCGGTATTTTATCAACGAGGCCCGTCGTGCTGTGCCGTGGTGTCAGCGTCTGCTCAATCCCCGGGTCATGATCGCAGTGCCTTCCGGTATTACCGAAGTGGAAAACCGTGCAGTCAAAGACAGCGCCAAACGCGCCGGTGCCGGTATGGTATATATTGTTGAAGAACCTATGGCTGCGGCTGTCGGGGTAGGGCTGCCGGTGGATGATCCCTGCGGCAATATGATTGTGGATATCGGCGGCGGTACGACGGAAGTGGCTATAATTTCGCTTGATGGTATCGTCAGTGCCCGCAGTGTCCGCGTAGGGGGCGATGAATTCGACAATGCTATTGTCAATCATATGAAAAAGGTTTACAATTTGACCGTGGGCGACCGTACTGCTGAACGGATCAAGATCGAGATCGGCAGTGCGTTTCAGGTCCGCGATGAGTTGGAAATGGATATCAAAGGCCGCGACCTCTTCTCCGGTCTGCCCAAAACAGTGCGCATTTCAGCTCATGAGATCCGCAATGCTTTGCAGGAGCCTATTGCTTCGATCATCGAAACGGTGCTTGCCACTTTGGAAGTATGTCCGGCGGAACTTTCTGCCGACCTGATCGACCGTGGTATTATGCTTGCCGGCGGCGGTGCTCTGCTGGCCGGTATGGATCGCCTGCTGATGCAGGAAACCGGTCTGCCGGTCTTTGTGGCCGACGATCCTCTGCTGGCGGTGGCCAAGGGAACTGGTGTGATGCTGCAGGAACTGGATGTGCTGGCGCGTCACGAATGATCTTGCGATGATTTTTCAAGCCGGTTTTGCGACCGGCTTTTTTTTGAGAATTTTTCAATGAAAGGATTTTTGTTATGAATAAGAATTGGAAAGCCGCCACGCTGGCGGTGCAGGCCGGTTATGAGCCGCAGGATGGCGAAGCCCGGATCACTCCTATTGTGCAGAGTACCACCTACCGTTATGATACCACCCAGAGTGTGGCAGATCTTTTTGACCTCAAACGTGCCGGATTTTTTTACAGCCGTCTGGCTAATCCCACAGTGGATGTTATGGAAAAGAAGATCGCGGCACTGGAAGGCGGCGTGGCAGCTGTTGCCTTGAGCAGCGGTCAGACTGCCAATACACTGGCGATCATGAATATTGCCAAATCCGGCGATCATGTGGTCGCTTCGGCCGCGCTTTACGGCGGCACGGTAAATCTGTTTACTGTTACTTTGCCCAAGATGGGCGTGAAAGTAACTCTGGTCGATGCCGATGCTTCTGAAGCCGAAATTGCCGCTGCTGTGCGCCCGAATACCCGTGCGATTTTTGCCGAAACCATTGCCAATCCGGCGTTGACCGTGCTGGATTTTGAAAAATTTGCCAATGTGGCAAAGCGTTTTGATCTGCCTTTTATCGTAGATAATACTTTCCCCACACCCATACTCTGCAATCCGTTTGAGTTCGGGGCCAACATTGTAACGCACTCCACTACCAAATATCTGGATGGTCATGCCACCAGCGTTGGCGGTGTGGTGGTCGAAGGCGGCAACTACAACTGGGCAAACGGCAAGTTTCCGGAGTTGAGCGAACCTGATCCGAGCTATCACGGGCTGGTTTATACCGATACGTTTCCCGAAGCGCCTTTTTCGGTGAAGTTGCGGGTGCAGCTGGTGCGCGATCTGGGCTGCATCCAGGCTCCCATGAATGCGTGGCTGACCAATCTGGGTATGGAAACGCTTGCTTTGCGTATGGAACGGCACAGTAGCAATGCGCTTGAACTTGCCAAATTCCTGCAGAATCATCCGAAAGTCGATTGGGTCAGTTACCCCATGCTGCCGGGCGATTCGCAGTATGAACGCGCTCAAAAATATCTGCGCGGTGGTTCCGGTGTGTTGAGTTTCGGAGTCAAGGGCGGCAAAGACGCCGCTGCAAAATTGCTGGATACTTTGAAACTGGCGGCTTTGGTGGTGCATGTGGCCGATGTTCGCACATCGGTACTGCATCCGGCAAGCATGACCCATCGCCAGCTGACTGATGAACAGCTGCTCGCCGCCGGTGTAAAACCGGAACTGGTGCGCGTTTCCGTAGGTATCGAAGATATTGAAGATATCAAAGCTGACTTCGATGAAGCGCTGAACAATCTTTAATTCAGCTCTGCGCCGGATCGGCCGTTAAAGATATTCCGGACTGCTGCAAACCGTAAAAGGTCTGCGGCAGTCCGTTTTTTTGTGGATTATGTATTTTTCTGCAAAAAAAAATCTTAAAAAACAGTAAAAAAAGTTGAAAAAAAGTGCTTGAAGAGTTATATTTAAGAGATTATTTGTGATAAAGTTTTTTATCAATTCACCAAGCCCGTAGCGGCACGGAAAAAGCGCAGTTGCGGGCGATAATTTAATAACCTTTTGCCAAAAAGGAAACAGAGAGATGGTCAAACATCTGAACGCGATCCCGACCAAGCACGCCAAGCTGGTCAAGTGGGTGGAAGAATGGGCAGAGCTTTGCGAACCCAATGGCATCTACTGGTGCGACGGCACCAACACCGAGTACTATGCTCTGTGCGAAGAAATGGTTCAGTCCGGTCTTGCGACCCGTCTGGACAGC
>JAZTWG010000051.1:0-94873 GCA_045635745.1 Victivallaceae bacterium | reverse complement strand
TCTATCCAAGTGCAGAGTGTTTACCATAAAAGGCTGAACATATTTCTGCATCAATGGTGCCAATACGAATAATCCCCACATTCCGTATATGACGCTGGGGATAGCGGCAAGCAGATCAACCGCATACCCCAGAACCATTCCAACTTTTTTCGGAGCATCCACAATAAAAAGGGATGCCGCAAAAGCCAGAGGCAGAGCGATCAACAGAGCAATAACGGTCGTGACCAGTGTTCCCACGATTGATGGTAATGCCCCAAACTTTTCGTTGGCAGGACCCCAATCACTTGAAACGAGCAACTGCAAGCCAAACTTGCTCCACGCTTCACTGCTTGCCCACAGGAGCTGTATGAAAAAGCCTGCCATCAATATCAAAACCGCTGCCCCGCAAGCGAGGCAGACGGTCTTGAAACACCTGTCAGTTTTTATTGTGGATATTTTCACTTCAACTTACTCCAAACCTTCCCGACGTTCTGCAATCACTGTTGATTTAGAATCTTTCAGGATAAGATTTCCATTTTTATCAAAACCGAAATCAGCATTGCAATCAACCTCATAGGTCAGCCAGTGAATTATTTCCACATTTTCCCAGGGAATAATTCTGACGGTCGTTTCTCCCGCATGGACTTGATTGCGCATCCCATCTACAATTCTTGAAAAATGAAATGTTCTCCCTTTGATTACGACATATCGATCTGATTCTTCAACGACCTGTCCGATAATAATGTGGGTGTGCGCACCGGGATAGGATTTTTTGCACCGGAGACGAATGTTTTTGTTTTTCAGAAAATCGCTCACTTGAGAACCTCCTTTTGTATAAGCTGTACAACATTTTCCGGAAGCGGTACATACTGCAGACGTTTTGCGGCAGTTGCCCCGGATGTCAAGCACCAGTTGAAGTATTTGAAAAGTTCAGCTTTACGATCAGCTGCGAGATCTTTGCGGAAGAGAATGTAGGTTACACCAAGGATGGGATAACTTTTTTCGCCATCCTGATCAGTCAATACCATGTAAAAGCCCGGAGCATTTTTCCAGTCAGCTGCGGCAGCTCCAGCTGTGAAGTTATCAACTGTCGGGGCGATGAAATTGCCTGATTTATTCTCAAGCTGCGCCATTGTAAGTTTAGCTTCTACAGCATAAGTGTATTCGGTATAACCGATCGCTCCTTTGATTTTGGCTACATTATTACACACACCGGGATTCTTTTGCCCGCCGATACCAACAGGCCATTTTACGGAAGAGCCGCAACCTGCAACACGTTTCCATTCTGCGGAGATTTTGCTTAAATAATTGGTAAAGATGAAGCTTGTTCCACTGGCATCTGCTCTGCGTACAACCGTGATGTTAAGATCCGGCAATCCGGGGTTGTCTTTCAGCAGTTTTGGATCGTTCCATCTTCTGATCTTACCAAGATAAATCTCAGCAAGATTTTCGCGGCTTAATTTCAACTGATTATTATTAACGCCGGGAATATTGACGATAACAACAACTCCACCGGTAAGCATGGGAAACTGAACAAGTCCGGCTGAATTCTGTTCTTCCAGAGTCAGCGGATTGTCAGAACCGGCAAAATCAACTGTCCCAGCTTTGATTTGATTGAGACCTGCACCGGAACCGAGGCTCTGATAGTTTACCTGTACTCCGGAATTGGTCTGGCTGTAAGAGTGAGTCCAACTCTGATAAACCGGAGCAGGGAAACTCGCACCGGCGCCATTAAGAGTTACCTTGTTGCTGTCCGAACATCCGGCAACCGCCAATACTGCTGTGGCAGCCATCGCAAGATTTGTGATTTTTTTCATTTTCTTTTTTCCTTTCTTGGGGGTACAATGCATAAGATACATTTCCTTTATGCATAGTTTGTGAGAGAATTGTTAGTTTTGTGTTAAGATTACTGTTTTATACATTGAATGGACCGCCAACCGCCGCGACACGCCCTTGTAAACGCAAAAAAGGCCTTTCCGCAGTTGTAAACGCCCGTGGGAGATGGTATATTACCGATGGAGGTATATATGGAAATCGTTTACAGAATATTTACTTGGATTATAAGTGGAACTGCGTGGCTTTTGCTGATGCTGGTCTTTGCTCCATTTGTGGTTATAACTTTGGATTGCTGGAAGCTGTAAAATTCGTAACGTCAACTGGCAAAACTGGAACACGCTATCTACAAGAACATTTGCATATCAGCTATAACAGTGCAGCTGAGTATATGGATCTTTTGTGTGAACGG
The DNA here is from genome assembly GCA_045635745.1 of Victivallaceae bacterium. Taxonomy (GTDB): domain Bacteria; phylum Verrucomicrobiota; class Lentisphaeria; order Victivallales; family Victivallaceae; genus SIG78. The sequence continues at coordinate 92,649 of JAZTWG010000051.1, read as the reverse complement.
TGAGTAATACAGCAACTCATTCAGCCACTGCAAGAAATTGCTCTTTAGGATTTTTCATTTGATGAGTCGGAAGATATATCATCGAAACTTTAGATTTATTTTATCTGCCTGCTAAACACTACCTTGTCCAATTTGCCGCTGTACATATCCACAAAAACTTTGTCTCCTTCTATACGCAGCACATTGAAGCCGGCAACAGATTTGTATTGGATACAATGATTAAGTTTTCCAATAAAATTATTCAGAAAATTCTGCATGGCAAGATGTTTTTTTTCTTTTCTTTCCGGATAAACTTTCTTTTCAAAACGCTGTAAGTATTCTGATCCGCTATAATTGACGATTTGGGGAGCTATTGTCGAATCTTTTACCATGCTGAATGATAGAAACTGTTTGATCGATCCCTCGGGCATCTCCCAGTCAAAATAACTTGTCTCGTGCCTATGAGCAGCTAATACGATCACATTGTGTTTGGCCAGCAAAGTGCGGATTTTTTCACCATATTTGGCGTCGCTGCAGATAAAGTCTAATCCGCCAGGCATGACCGGTATGTGAGTTACAAAAAAAACATGCCGGGCATCGGGCTTTGCTTGCAACGACAATTTAACAGCCTTAATATTTATACGCATGGAGTCAAAGAAAATAAAGAGATCCTTGCCAACGATTTTGTAGCAAGTCTGGCTTTTTTGCAGAAGTGGAAAAACAACATCCTGCTTTTTCATGTAGTCCAACAAAACATCTGCACATGCTTTAAGTTTGCCTTTACCTCGGCAATCGTGATTGCCGCGCACGACATAAACCGGCTTGGTGTGATCTTGATTGACGTATTGCAAAAGCCGTCAAAGGTATGCTCTGCGCCTCTGTTTTAAATGACTTTTGAATTTGCTTTGCTATTTTAAAACCATTATTTTAAAAAATCAATTTGCAAAATCAAATTAGTCTTGTATATTAGCAACGGAGCAGTATGTTTTACCCGGATAATTTTTATGATAAAATCTCAAGAAAAAATGGCTGCCGATTTACTGCGGGATATGCTTTTTTCCGGCGAAATTCCTTCCGGCGGTAAATTGCCCAGTGTACTGGAGCTTGCCCGGCGTTTCGGGGTGAGCGGAAATACTATTGTCAAGGCAACAGCCATTCTTCGTTCGGAAAATCTGGTTCATACCAAGCGGGGCAAAGGAATATTTTCTGCCCTCGGCCCTATTCGCAGCCGGGTAAAAACAGCCGCCGGCAAGACACCCGAAAAAGCCCCCAGAGTACGCACTCCGGAATTGGAGATCATTTCCGGTTACGGCAGCTTCGGCTGCTGGATGAGCAAGCGTAAAGTGATAAATCTGCTGACCGAAGATAATATGGATTGGCAGCTGAATGTGTGGCACGATATTGCTCAAAATTTCATGCAGCAGAATCCGGATATAAAGCTGAAAATTCTTACCGGAAAAGATAAATGGGAGCTGGATGATATCGATCTTTATATCGGCGGCGAATCAAGTATTCAGGAGCTGGATGTACGGCATAATTTCAGCATGGGGCTGGATTCGCTCAAGGAGTTTACGCTGCCGGATTACTCCAATGTAGCTCTGACTCCTGAAAACTGCGGTTCCAGTCAAAGCGGCGCGGTGCTGCCGGTGGGTTTTGTTCAGCCGGTGCTGCTGGCCAACGATGAATTCAAATCTCCGTCGGAAAAGTGTGGTTGTGTGCTGGATTTTTTATCTGAAGCTATTGAACTCAATAAAGGTAAATTCCAATATCAGCTCTGGGCCGGACGTTCATTGCTCTATAATATCGGATGCAGGCTGGGTACACGTGATCAGATCGCAGAACTGGCATCACATCAAATTGAGTTGGAAAAACTTCGCAGTTATGCAGATAAAGGCAATCTTATCTGGCATTTTGCTACAACAAGCAAAACCAGCGAACCATTTAATTTTCTGAAATCTCCGGGGGCAAAAGTTTGCGAAGCTGCTCCATTTTTTCAGGCATATCTGCCACGGGAAAATGTGCGTATACTTGCTTATCCCGGCGAAAAACATTTTTCACCGATCCCGGTGGTTGCGGTTATCAACAGCCGCACGCATTTTCCGGAAGAGAGTTTGCGGGTGGTCAAACATATGTTGAGCAGGGAGTGCCAGCAAATACGCGCCGAACAACTTTATGTATCAAGCCTGACAGCTGTCCCGAACAGTAAAGTGGAGCTCTGCAATCAGAACGAGATGGAACGCTCGCGCTCAATCGGTATGATTTGCTGGGAATTTTTCTATTACTTAACTGGCAGGACCGGAGATTTCAATACATTTCTCTCGGCTTGCAGCAACAAGATAAAATATTTGCAGAATGTTGAACATAACAGTTAAACAAATTATAAATAACAAAGGAACAGAAAAATGAAAAATCAATTCAAGCAATGTTTCGTCCGGAAGTTTGACAGAAACTTCGCCCGCTTCACTTTGATCGAACTTTTGGTGGTGATCGCCATCATTGCGATCCTTGCCGCCATGCTGCTGCCGGCACTCTCCGCCGCCAGAGAGCGCGCCAGAGATGCCAGCTGCAAGAGCAATCTCAAGCAGGTTTCTCTGATGTGGTTTTTGTATTGGGATGACAGCAAAGGTTATTGCCCCGGTGACAGTTCCGTTGCCTGGCCGGCAACAACATTGAAAAATTATTCTTCCAACGAAAACACTACCGGCGAAAAAAGGTATCTCTACTTCCAGTGTCCGTCGGAATCGCTTGTAAATGCGTACTCTTACACTACCAATTACTGGGTGTTTCCGATCCACGAGTCGCGTACCAAATCGAATCCGGATAAACCCGGATATCCAATCGGTCAGCTCAATGTTTACGGGCTTGCTCATCCGGATAAACACATTATTACCATGGGTACCGAAAGCGGCAAGGCAACGGTATCCTCGTACCAGAACTATCCATTGCGTTTCCGCCACAATGGTTATGTGAACGAGCATTATCTGGATGGTCATGTGGAAGGGCATACCCTGCAAGAATGGGTGAATATCGCTAAAGACGGGACCAATTACAACCGTTTCTGGAAATTTTATCAGCTTTAATTATCAATATTCAAATATTTAATAAACAGGAGTTACGAATCATGAAAAAAGCACCCGCCATCATTTTCTCGCTCTGCGCCATGGCTTTTGCCGCAGCTGCCGATGAAAGCAATCTTCTGAAAAACGGCGATTTCTCCCGCGGTAAGACCAACTGGGTAACTGCCGGTACCGTTGCCGAAGAAGGCAATGCCGGGGTTCTGACTTTGAATGCCAAAGCCAACCGCGCCAACAGCCGCCAGACTTTTGAGGTCGATCCCGAAGCCACTTACAAAATTTCAGCGAAAATCTCTGCCGATAACAAGTTCAGCCAGATCCTTATCGGCATAATACCCGTAAGCAAAAATAATTACGATATGTTTTACCGCAACTCCGCCGGTGCTGTAAAAAACACCTTTACTGAATTGGCTGAAGACGTTGTAAAAGGCACCAACAAGATCGTGCTCAAAGATAATCCGGCATGGAAAGCCGGCTGGCTTGCTTTCAATGCCAAAGAAGATATGAGCGATCTGCCCAACTTCCAGCTGCTTGCTTTCAAAGATTTTGAGCGCAAGGATGGCAAGATCATTATCACGCTGCCCAAACCTTACAACCGGGCTTATGCCGCCGGTACCAAAGTGCGTCTGCACATGGACGGTGCAACCTATCCCTATACTTCGACAATCCGCAAAGCGACTAAAGAACCGCAGGAGTTTTCCGGCACTATCGGCAAAAACGCCAAGGTGAAATTCCCTGCCGGAACCGCCAGTTTCAAAGTGATCGTGCTGCTGATCCCCGGTAAGGGCGCACCCAATGTGACTATGCAGGTACGCGATATGAAAATTGAAAAACTCCCGGCTGCGAAATAACAGCTTTTTTGAGGTGAAAATATGAAAAAACTCCTGCTGGCAACTGCCGCACTGGCTTTTGCTGCTGCGCCGCTGTCTGCCGATACAGTGCTGGCTCCGGATTTCAAATCCGCCAAACTTGATTATGTCAACAGCGCAGGCAAAAAAGTTTACGCCGACCTCTCCGACGGCAAGCCGCTCTTTACAAAAGGCGGTCTGGAACTTAAAAATCAGAGCTTGATGTACGAAGCCAAAGGCGTTATCAATCTCAACAACGGTACACTCTCGTTTGATATTGAGCCGTTGAATTTTGATGCCCATAAGTGGAATCCCTCGCAAAGCCGTTATATAACACTGTTTTCGGTTTCCGGCGACAGCGGTTTTACGCAGTTGTGGCTTTTTATGTATCCGCAAGCCAACGGCGGCACGCTCTGCTTTTACAGCTGGGATAACAACCGCGCCACCGTTCAGGCGCGCGGCAGTTTGAAAAAAGTCCCCAAAGCAATGATGCTTAAGCAGAAAACCCGCATCGTCTGCACCTGGGATCCGCAGTTTATCCGGCTTTATGTCAACGGCGAAGAGATCGCCAATGCTTCGTACGGTCTGGGCTCTGACCGCACTGCGTCGCAGGATTTGCTGATACGCTTTATGCCGAAAAATTATCAGAACCCCAAAAAGACCAAATATCACAGCCGCATCAGCAATCTTTACATTACCGACACCACCAAAAGTGCCGCCGAGATCAAAGCGGAATATGCTGCCAGCAAAGTAGATACTTCAGCTCTGCTTGCTTTGAACGAGATCGTTGCGCCCAAGCTCAAAGTGCAACCGGTGATCGACGGCAAAGTTTCCGCCGGTGAATGGGACGATGCTGCCGTTGTTCCGCTGCAGAAGCAAAATGCCAAATGCATGATCGACAGCGATGTAAAAGCCACCGTCAAACTCAAGCACGACAACGAAAAACTCTATTGCCTTTTCGATGTGCCCGGAACCCGTCAGCCGCTGCTGGCGGCGCCTGCCGGCAAATGGGGGCCTGCGGTTTACAAAGGTTCGCTCGTGGAAATATATTTGCGCAAACGCAACTCTTCGCGCAATGATTTCCACCAGTTCACCATTGCCCCCAACAATGCTTATGCGGTAATGCTGCCCAATGCCAAAGCCGGCAATGTGCCTTTTGAACATCAAACATCGATCGCCAAAGATAAATATCAGGTAGAAGTTGCGATCCCCCTGAAGTCCGCAGGCTTGGAAAACCTCAAAGAGATGGCGGTCAACTTCGGGCTTTATCTGCCGGAATACGAACACTTTTCGCTGCTTGACCGCTGGATCGCGTGGAGCGGTATGAACGATAAAAAGCCGGCGGCATTCTCCCAGCAGTGCGGCAATCTCACGCTTGCCGACGATCATACAGCGAGTATGCTTTCGGAAATTGAAGATGTCAATTACGGTACACTCAAATTCAAGCACACTGCCACGGTGCCCTGCAAGGCGGAATTGACTTTGCGCGACGGCAGCGGTAAGATAATGCTGGAAGAAAAATTCAATGATGCCGGCAAATTGTCTGTCAACAAGCCGCTCAAATGGATCGGCGGCGGATTTTTTGACTTCAAAGTCATCACTGCTGACAACAAAGTTTTGCAGCGCAATTCCGGCAAACTGCTGATCAAAGAACCGTTCAACTTTGCATTGCGCACCTTGCCGTCGCAGAAAAAGATCGAGTTTGATATCGATGCCACCGGTCTGGGCAAAGCTGCTGAAAAATCGCTCGTTTTCAGCGGTGAATTGTGCGACGAAGCCGGCAAAAAAGTCTACTCGCGCAACAAATGCAAACTCAGCGGCTTGAGATCCACTGCCTCGATACCGCTGCCGGAACTTGTTCCCGGCAAGTATCTCCTGAAACTCCAACTCAGTGACGGCAAACAGACTTTCAGCAAAAATATGCAGTTCACCCGTCCGGACGATACATTCATCAAAAAGGCCATGGGCAGAGAGCGCATCGTGCCTTCTCCGTGGGGTAAGATCGCGCTGAAGGGCGATCAGCTTTCCGGCAGTTTCTTCGGTTACACTTTCAACAGCAATTCGCCGTTCCCGGTCAAAGCGGTCAAGGATTCGCAGGATATTCTTGTCGGCAGCGAACTGGAACTGATCGTCAATGGCAAAAAGCAGTCTTTGACTCACAAAAATTATAAAGTTGTGGAAAATGCTCCCGACTCCATAGTGACCACCGGCGAACTGGTTTGCAGCGATGCCCCGCTCAAAGTAGCGTACAAACGCGTTGCCAGTTATGATGGTTTGCTCAAATACACTCTTAAGCTGGTGCCGGAAAAAACGGTAACGGTCAACCGCTTTGCGTGGAGCGGTACTGTTGTGCCTGAAATGGCCGCTTACGGTATCAACCCCAACGTTTCACCGGCATTCATTACCGAATACAGCACTCATAAAAAAGCACAATACCGCACTTTCCCCGTGGCGTGGGTGACCGGTTTGAAGTATGGTTTTACGCTTTTCAGCGATAACGACGCCAACTGGTACGGCAAAGATCCGGCTTATGCGCTTATTATGGATAAAACTCCGGAGCGTACGGTCATGACTGCCGAAATGATCGCTGAAGATGTGCAGATCAAACGCCCGATACCGTACATTCTTGCCATGATGAGCACGCCCGGCAAGCCGCCCCGCTCCGACTGGCGTCAGACTTACAGCGGCGTACCGGCAAAACCCGGCAGCGGCGGCACTTACTACCGCACGATCGGCTGGGGCCACGAACGCAATATGTTCCGTTGGTACCGCTGGATATGCCTTACGCACCTCTGGAATCCGGAAGCCGCCGCCAAGCGGGTGGCTTATTTCAAAAAACGCGGCAGTTTTTCCATACCCTACTGCTGCGGTGCTCTTATGCCGGACAACAACCCCATTTATGAGTATTACGGTCATGAGTGGCGCCGGAGCGTTCACGGCAGACTGCAGCCGCCCTGCGAACAGGGTACTGATAACGACGGAACTCTGTTCTACGGCGGGATCCCCATGTGCTCCAACCAGCCCGGTTTCGGCGATTATATGACCTATTACACCGATCAGTATCTCAAAAAGTATGATCTTTACGGTCTTTATCTGGACTTCGGCGGCGTTTACCGCACCGATAATCCGTTCAGAGATACTGATATTACGGACTATCTTACGCCCGGCAGAAAGGTCAATGTCTGGACGATATTCGGTTTGCGCGACCTTTATGAAAGATTGCGCAAGGTGTTGCAGAGCAATGGCAAAGATAAGATGCTCTGGATCCACGAGTGGGATCGCTATCATCCGGCATTTGCCAGTTTTGCCGATTTGATCTACCCCGGCGAGGAGTTCATGCACAAGATCCGCGTGAACCGGCGGGTCTACGGCGAAGAAGTTCCGCTGGAGCAGTGGCAGGTTATGTACAGCTCTTATGTTCATGGGGCATCGGTACAGTTCCTGACCCAGTACCGCTATTACCGCGAACCGATTCACAACCTCAAGAAGAGCGCTGAAGAAAAGATCGAGTTTGCCCGCGATTTGATGACCATGGTATTGCTGCACGATATAACCATGTCGGATACCTTTACCGGAAAATGGCATCAGCTCTGGGATGAGCTTGAAATGAAGAAAGCTGATTTCAAGAGTTACTATACCGGTGTTCCGGTCGTAACCGACAATGCTTCGGTAAAAACTGCCATGTACACCTGGAAAGACCGCAAAACAGCAGTGCTGATTCTGGGCAATGTAACCAACAAGCCCCAGAGTTTCAAGATCAACGACCAGAAATTCAAGCTGAAAAGTCAGGCCAAAGATCTTTTCAAAAATGCAACTGTTGATTTGAGTAAAGAAATAAAATTCCGCGATTTCGATTTCCTCGTACTGGAAGTAACTCCGGATAAATAAAATGTCTCTGCGGCGCCAGCTGCGAAGCCCGGTCAGGGCCGCGAACGCACAGAGTGGCAGTTTGCCGGATACATTCCGGCAAACTGAACGGAAATATTCCGCAAAGCCCGACTGGAGTTGAGCAAAGCCATCCGGAGTTTGAAGGCGATTTTACAACTTGCCGTAAAATCGAGTAAGGGTACAGCAGTACCCGCTCTGATTAAAGATCGCCGGGTAACTTGCGCTGGACACAACAGATGCAGGAACAAAAGGACCACGGCGAAAAAGCAATTTTTCCCGTGGTTGCGCGGAATATGTTATGTGGTCTATTGATGATTTAATTGTGGATATATTGAAATAAAAAATACTCAGGTCGTTGCAAAACTGCGTTTTTTGCAATGTCCTTAATTTATACCAAGGAGTAAATAATGCTGAAAATAGCAATGTTGGGAGCCGGTTCCGGCTTTGTATTGTCTGTTGCCAAAGAGCTGATAAATCAGGATATCTTTGCTGATGGCGAATTTGTGATAATGGATCCCGCCGCAGACCGGCTTGCCGCGGCGGAAGCATCGGTGCGCGAACTCTTCAATAACGCCAAAACCGCCCCGAAACTCACGGCTGTAACCGAATATGAACCCGCATTGACCGGAGCAAATTATGTGGTCACCAGTTGCGAAAAGAACCGCTATGCCAACTGGGTCAAGGATTTGCGTATTCCGGCCAAATATGGAGCCTGTCAGGTGAAAGGCGAAAACGGCGGCCCCGGCGGACTTATCCACGGCATGCGGAATATTGCCATGTTCCGCGGCATTTCCCAAGACATGGAAAAATTCTGCCCCGATGCATGGCTTTTGAATTTTACCAATCCTATGAGCATAATCTGTACCTGGTTCAAAAATTACAGTCCGGTCAAAACGCTGGGGTTCTGCCATCAGGTGCATGGATCTTTCGGCTTGATCGCCGAACAGCTCGGTATGCAGCCGGGTGATCTGGAAGTGATCACCGGCGGGGTCAATCACTTCAACTGGCTGATGGATATCCGCAAAAAGAATACCAATAAGAGCTGCATGCAGGAGTTTTTGGAAAAAGTCAATCAATCAGAATATTGGCACAAAAATTTCCCCAACACCCCCAAACAGGCTTTTACATTGGAGATCCTCAAAACATTCGGAGCTTATCCGGTAGGTTACGATGATCATATCATTGAATATCTGCCGTTTTTCTACGAACCCGGAGAATGGGCGGAACATGGCTTTGAATCACTGGCCGATACCTACGAAAATATGGCAGCACGCAAAAGTCACACGCTGGAAACCCAGCGGCTGCTGGGTAAAGAATTTGTGAAGCCGCCGTTCCCGGTCAATCCCGATCACCCCTATTATGCAGAAAATCCCTGCAAAGTAATCCATGCACTTGAAACCAATACCCCCACCTATTTTGATGCAATAAATATCGTCAATAATGGGGCAATCGACAATCTGCCGACCAATGCCATTGTGGATGTTCCGGCAGTGGCGATCGGCGGAGAAGTGCGTTCCATACATGTCGGGAAACTGCCGATGGCACCGGCTGAACTCTGCCGCCGGCAGGTAACGTTGCATGAGATGATCGCCGAAGCAGCAGAAACCCGCAACGACAATCTGGCGATTCAGGCACTCTGCCTCGATCCTTATGTACGCAGCATCACCGCGGCCCGCAGTATTTGGGCTGAATTCAAAAGTGTCTATGCTGAAGAGCTGAATTGGCAGTAATTTTCAAGAAAAATTAAATCTTGCTGCCAAATCGAGAGCCTCCCGGAGTAAAAACCGGAGGCTCTCGGCATTTTAAACAATCTTGATCCGACTGCACAATTACCGGAATCGAAAAACACATCACAAACAGCCATTATTTCCGGAATGCGGAAGCGCTGTTAAGCGATACAGGTGGGCTGTTGCTCTCCACACATCAATTCATATGCCAACCAAGCTTCATATGAAACATTCCATGGGAACTGCTGCAAGAATATGCGGTCTAAAAAACCAATAAATTCTGAGGCTTTTTATGTCAAATTTATCGATAAATTTTATTCCGGCGTTCCGGCGTACCTGCACATTGGCTGCAACCGTGCTGCTCATGCTGTTGGCATGGTCAGGACTGCGGCTGCCGTCCGGTAATTTACTGGTCATAATTTTTGCCTTTCTTTCTGCGGTAAGGATTTCTGAATTTGCATCGCCGAAAATACGATTGCAGCTGCTTGCCGGATTACTCGCCGGTTCAACAATTCTCCAATATGTTATAAGCATAACACATAATATCCTTTGGCTCAACATACTTTTGCCGACAGCTGTGTGCAGTATTATTTTGCAGCAAATGTCCGAATCTTCGGCGTATCCGGCACTGTTGACCGGGTTGCAGGTTTATTCTGCAGAGCCGGGCGTTTTTGGAGCAATGGAGCGTTCGGTTGATCTGTTGATTGCCGCCGGAGTTGCGTATTTCATAAGTTTTTTGGCTGCCGTAAAGAGCGACAACAAGCACTCTCCGGGCAATCCTCTGGCTCGGCATGAAGCAAGAGTCAAAGCAATAACAATTTTCTGTGCTGTTGTTTTATACAAAGTTTTATCCATGCCGCAAGGTATCTGGATCATATTAACCATTATTTTCATTTATATTGTGCAGCTGTCGGATGCAGAAAGCAGCAAACTGGTGCGGCAGCGGATCCTTTCAGTTCCGGCAGGCATCATATTGGGCGGAGTATATTCCGGCACACTGACGGCATTTGATTACCGCATGGCTTATCTTGGCCCATTGATCGGGGCCGTCGGTTTTTTTATGCTTTATTACCGGCATGATTTTTTCCGGTTCACCATGCTCTTCATGGTAGCCTTTACGATTTGCGCCGATTGGCTTGCCGGTACGGCGCATGAATTCAATTTTCTGCAGCTTCTGGCGGGCCGGTCATTGGCAACGGTGATCGGAGCGGCTGTATTTATAACTGTACAAAAAGCTTCAGAATGCTGTAATACAACCATTTCTGCAACATGAAAAAGTATCTCGATTGGATAAAAAAACATCTCTTTGTGCTGCAAGTTGTTTTCTGGCTGCTGCTGGGTGCCGGCTATTGGAGCTACTGGCATTTCAAACCCTTTACGCCCAATGCGTTCATTTTTGCCTATACACGGCCGGTTTCGCCTTTTACCAGCGGCTTCATAACGCATATACATGTAAAAAACAACCAGTTTGTGAAAAAAGGCGACAAACTTTTTACTGTTTTTCAGCAGCCCTATCAGCTGAAAGTCATTGAATTGGAAAATGAAATTGCCGCCCGGCAAGCCGATTTGCAGAGCATGTACTCCAAAATCAAGCGGATTACAGCCGAACAAAAACAACTTCAGGCCCGCCTGAAAAATGATCAGTATCTTTATGACCAGGCAGCACAAATGCTGAAAAGCGCCGCCGTTTCCGGCGAATATGCCGAAGAACGGTTTCGCGCACTGCAGGAATCCCAGGCCGGGCTGGAAGCATTGCAATATGCTGAAGAAGAAATCCGCCATCAATGTTCGATGATAAAATCCCAGATAAAAAAATTGCGCGCCTCGCTTGAAATAAATCAAATCTGGTACGATCTGACAGAAGTCCGCGCCTTTTCCGATGGCTATATAACCAATCTGACTATTACGCCCGGCGGATATTATCACCCCGGCGATGTTTTGTGCGGTTTTATTGATACATCGAACTGGTATGTTCAAGCCAACTTCAAAGAAAGCGATTTGTCGGCCATACGGCCGGGAGTGAAAGCCAGAATATGGTTGCGGCAGTATCCCGGGAAAGTATATCACGGAGTTGTCGAACAGATCGGGTATGCCGCGGAAAGGCGCAAGATGTCAGAAAAAACCGGCTTGCCGGAAGTAAAAAAAGAAAATGAATGGTTCCTGCTGCCGCAGCGTTTTCCGGTGCAGATAAAAATCGTTAACCGGCCCGATGAGGCAATTTTCACATATGGCTCAAGCGCTTATGTGGAACTGGATATACCATCGCGTCCGATCCGTCAATTTTTCTGGGAAATATTCTTATGGCAATAAAAATCATTCCGCTTGCACTACTGCTGCTTGCGGTATGCGGATGTGCGCTGAAACCACAGAATATGCTGCACAGCATGGATGATTTCAGAAAAATAAAATCAACAGCCATTCTGGAAAAGCTTGCAGAAAAAACCTCTCTCTCGCTGCTGGATGCTCAAACTGCAGCATTGCAGAACAATCCGACTTACCACGCGGCATATCAGGCTGTAAAGGCAGCCAAATACCGGTATTACCGCTCGTTATCGGCCTACCTGCCCAGTATTCAAAGCCAAAACCGGACGGCTCAAAGTTTACGCAGCAGCCACCATATAAAAAACCCGCCGGCGGGTATCATGCCTTATGAAAACCAGTTTTCCACCGAAAGCTCCATAACGGCTTCATGGTTGATATTTGATGGATTTGAGCGCGAATTTTCCATGCTCATCGCCCGGGAAGGTTATAATAAAAGCCTGCATGAAGATGCCAATGCCAAACGGCTTCTACTGCAGGCGGTAGCATATGCATATTACGATATAATGCTTTTTGAAGCACGCAAAGTTATTGCCGAAGCCGACCTTGATTTTCAGCTTTCAGCCCTTGCCCAGGCGCGCAGCCGTTACCGCTCCGGAAAAAACTCAATGGCGGCGATTCTGAATTTTCAGATCCTCGCCAACGAAGCCCGCAGCGCGATACTTTCGGCCTCCACCAGAATTGCTTCCGCGCGCTATGCACTGGCAGCTCTCATGGGAGGGACGGCAGAGTATCTGCCTGAAAAAATCAAACTCGATACGCTGCAGATCACCAAGCCAGTGAAAATAGATTCGCTGGAAACTTACTGCGCTGTTGCTATCGCCCGCCGCAGTGATCTTGCCGCAGCCAGAAGCGCCCTGCAAATCAGTCACTACCGCTATTTGCAGGGATATTCAAATTTTCTGCCGACACTCCGAGCATACTATTCCGGCAGTTTCAGCAACAACAACTTCCGCTATGCTGATTACCGTTATACAGCATCGCGTTACAATCATTTTGAAAACACCTACGGTGCGGAGATGCAATGGAATCTTTTTGAAGGCTTCGCCTCCTACAATTTAATGCGGGAACTTAAAACACTCGAAGCAACAGAACAATATCATTTGCAGGAACGTTTTCTGCAAGTGATAAACGAAGTCAGCGATGCCCGCGAAAATATCATCAATGCTTCCGGACAGCTCGAACTCTACCGGCAAAGTCTGGAATGGGTATTTGAACAACGCCAGCTGGTTCAGGCAGAGTACAACGCCAGTAAGACAACCATTACCCGGCTGAATGGTGCTCAAAGCGATCTGATACGGGCCGAAAATATGCTTGCCATTGCTCAAATAGAGTTAAATAAAGCCGTTATACAGCTGAAAACGGCGATTGAAGGCGATTACCCTGATCTGCCATTGCGCCAACCGGTCACTATATCAACAGTAACAGCATTTGATAAACTTTTGCAGAAACTGACCGCTGAATTCAAATAAAAAATATACCTTTTTTCCCGCCTCCCCCGGACTTCCCGAAAACGATCGGAGTTTGTTATTTTCAAACTGACTTTTTTTGCGTAATCAATATTTTTCCGGATTGCTGATATTTGTATTCTGCCTACGCAGTCAGCACCATCAACAAGAGGGTATTTTTTTTATTTTTTTCTTGAAAAAAATATATATTGTGGTATATTATAAGAATGGGATGAATACAAAGTTTTTTTCCGTAAAAAAGTTTTACATTTTTATGTTTAATCAGTAGGGTGGATTATGAAAAAAATTCTTTTTGTTGCGATGTTGGCCGGATTAACTTTTTCTGCAATGGCGGCGTATCAGTTTGAATCCAAAGGCAATCAGGGCTGGTTGACTTTTGATTCGGAAACAACAGTAGCGTTTGACCTGACCCGCAGCGGTAAAGATAAAGATAACGAAAATTTCATCGACCGCGGTGAAGGCATCGCCGATTACGGCTGGTACAATCTTGATACCGGCGCAACCGGTTCTTTCAACAACGGTCTTTCCGCAACTTTTACCGAAAATGACCGCATCGGTTTGTATGTGACCGACAATCAGGGCAACACCTATCTTTCCACCAAACCCAAAACTCCCTTTGAAGATGATATCTGGGGCAAAGCAAAAATCGTCGACGGCAATCTGCAGCTGGGCGGCGGCAACATGGGCAGCAACGGCACTCATGAGTTTTATGTCTTCAAAGTCAACAATGCCAATGCTTCCGGCAAAACTCCTTCCGGTCAGCCCCTGCCCGGCATTATTGCCACACTGGTCATTGGCAGCGGTGCGCTGGTCTACCTGAAAAAACGCAAGAAATTCTACGCAGCTAAATAATCGTGCCGTAAAATTGACATTCAACGGCAATAAAAATCATGAAAAAAAACCGTCTTATACTGATTATTTTATCAGTACTGATACTTATCGGATGTGTCGGTATGACGTTTTTTTTGCTTTTTTCCAACTACCGTAATATCCAGCTCATCAAACAGGCGCAGAATAATTTCCAGCAAGGCGGTGATGAAGCACTTGCTCTTGCGGAGGCCCAATTATTGAAAATAACCGCCAATGACAGCGATAACGAAGCGGCATTTGTCATGCTTGCGGAAATCGCCCGCCGGAAGAAAATCTACCCGGAACAGGTATATTACAGCTACATGGCTTACCGGCTCAATCCATTAAGCGAAGAAAATCAGGAAAAGTATATCGAAAGTTTGTGCTTTGCCCGCTACTTCAACCGTCTGGAAATATTTCTGGCACAAAAACATTCTTTGAGCGATAAAAATACTCAGCTCTTGCTTTATGCCGCCGGATGCAATGGCAATATCAACAAATACAAAACGCAGCTTAAAAGCCGGAGAAGCGACAACCGTACCGGCGAACTTGCCCTGATGCTGTTTGAACACAAGCATTTGAGTAATCAGGAGAAACTTTTTGCACTCAAAAACTTCAAAAGCAATGATGATGCGTTTCTGCAGCAGGAAATACTCGCAGCCCAAACCGAACTTTACCTGAATCTTCAGGATATCAACAGCGCAGAAAAATGCCTGCGCGCAGCGTATGAACTCAACGCCTACGCCTTTGCACCGGTATTGGGGCGGTTCTATGCCGATTACCGCAATATCGGGAAAGCGCTGGAAATTTTTGAAAAACATCTTTCCGTTTACCACGATCAATCGGTGGCCATCCAAGCGGCGGAACTTTACTGCCTGGTGAACAAAACCGATAAAATTGCCAAATTGCGCACCGATTATCAGTCTGACACCGGCACCCGCGCCATGTTGTGCAATTATTACCTTGATGCTTTGACAGCTCTGGCCAGAAAAGATATGACGGCAGTTAAGGAATTGACTGTGCCCTTACGGGCAAATATCAATTCTCCGCTGGCGGCATTCATGTTTTTCTGTGCCGATATTCAAGGCGGCGATCTCACAGCAATACAATCCGGCTATGAAGCGCTGCTTGCCCGGCGGAATTATCTGAACTTGCAGGAACAGGCCGACAACATACTGTCGGATTTCCTGAAAAAATCGGTTGCGGAAAAAAATGCTGATCAAAATAAACTCCTTTTGCTGGCCACGCGACTTTACAGCCGCAAGCAGGAAGCTTTTACTGCCAAATTCATATTGCTGACACAAAAGCGGAACAACTCGGTAAATATACTTTTGCTGCAGGATGCGTTAAAACGCTTCGGCAACGATCAGGGAGTAATAAAACTCGCCATCGAATACTATCTGAAACACGATCAATCCGAAGCGGATCGGCTCATAGGTCATTACAAAAACACTTTTGCTGAAAAATCTGCCGATATGCTGCGTTACGAAATTTTCCTGAATATGCAGAAAAAAGATTATGACAAGGTTTCAGAACTCTTTCAAAAGAATTTCACGCCGGATGTCCTGCCGGAATACTGGACCTTTGCCAGTACCACCATGCGGCAGGATGATTTAATTTTCCTTGGCAGAAGCGAACTCTATAAACCATTTTGTCAGGCGCTTATTCTGCTGAAAAAGCAGAAAAAACAGCAAGCTTGCGACATGTTGGAAAAAGCCGATGCACGCGGCAGCCATGCGCTGCTCTTCTTTGCAGCCAAAGTTCTGGCCGAAAATGGCAGAAATCAGACGGCCCTCAAAAAATATGCGCTTATTCCGCAGGAATCGCCTTACCGGATAGCGGTACTGCTGAATATGGCAGAACTTTACGCGGAAAACGGCAACCTTGATCAAGCCCTTCTTCTGGCGGCCAGAGCTTATGATCTGGCTCCGCAAATGCCGGAAACTCAACTGTGTTATGCGGATAAACAGCACAAAAAAGGTAATTTGAGTGAAATTCCTGATATAATCAAACTGACAACCCTCCATCCGCTCCGCCGCCGGCTGGAACCGTTGTGGATCGCCGGTATGCAGCAGCGGATAAAAGATTGCAGCATAAATACGCAACGGGAAAAACTCCGGGAGTTGTGCCGGCAGCTGCTGGTCATTGCCCCCGATAACAGTGTAGCACTCGATCATCTGAAAAAACTTCGCAGGATGCAGCAGTAAGTATGAAAAGGTTTTACGGAATTTTGATAAAACACCCCCTGGGAGTGCTCTATGCGGTGCTTCTGGGGATTGTTGCTTTTTCTGCGGCAATACCGATGATGCGTTCAGGGGCGTGGGATTCAGCTGCGGTTGATCTTGCCATGGCGGTTTTGCTGATATATTTCATGCTGAAAAACTTTATTTTTACTCCCCATCGGCAATCGACTCTGCCGGAAAAATGTGCCGCATGGCTTCTGCTTATCGGCGCTAATGTGCTTGCGCTGCTGCCGACACATGATTTTCCCGGCAGTTTGAGTACCGCATTTGCTTTTACGCTGCTGCTCTGTGCATTCATGCTCTATTTAAGCGGCCGGATTATCGCCGCAAGCGGGGTACTTCCGGCCATGTGGAGCTGCGTATTCATGCCTTATCACGAAGAATTCATGCTGCTGTTGAGTTATCCCCTGCGTTTGAGTGCCACGGTATTAAGCGCCGGATTGTTGAATTTGTGCGGCTGCGGAGTGATTTATTCCGGCACATCACTTGCTCTGCCGGGTGTGAATATTGCCATAACCGATGCCTGCAGCGGAATAAATCAGCTGGATTCATTTATTTTGATAGCATTTATTGCCGTGCAGCTCATGCACCGGCAAACCGGCTGGAAAGTGCTGCATTTTGCTTTTATCATGCCCTCGATCATTATCGGCAACAGTTTGCGTATTTTCCTGACAGTTATGCTCTACAAGGTGTGGGGCGAAGCTGTTTTGCAGAACAGCTGGCATGTGGCACTCGGCTATGTGCAGATAATTTTAGCTTTGGCGATTTTTCTGACCATCGGCAAGATTTTTCTGATTCCCGTCGATAAAACTGCGGAGGTGCAGAAATGATCAAAGTTGCGTGCATACTGTTTGCCTTTCTGCCGTTGGTGTGTCAGTCGCCATATCTCCGGCAGGCTTGGACCGGCTCCCGGCTTGACCATTGGGATTGGATCTTTTATCTTGCCGGCATTCCGGCGGCGGTCTGGGCTGTACGGCGGGAAAAGTTGGGCAAGTGCGATTTTTACGCCCTATTTATGCTGCTGCCCATGTTGTTTTTGAGTATTGCCAAAGAGTTTCACCATATCAACGCACTGGCAGTGGCAGCATCGGTCGGCGTGATTTTTTCGGTGGTATGGCTGACAGGCTCATGGACTCTGGCATACCGAATATTGCCGTCAGCATTCATACTGCTTTTAGGTACGCCCAGTTCAAGTTATCAGCTTTCACTGCTGCTGATGTGCCCGGTTATTCTGGCGTGGGGGGTAAAGTTTCTGCTGGCAGTCGGCTGTTTTGTCTGGATATGGCACAATAAACGCTCCGGAACTGTTATAAAACGCGGAACACTCTGTTTTTCGGCGGCAGTTCTGGCCAGCGGATTGCTTTTGCTGCATACCAGAGAGTTGTATTTCAAAGGCACAAGTTTCACGCCGCAATTTCCCGCACATTGCGGCGATTTCTGGGGCAGAAGTATTCAGCCCGATGCCAATACCAAACGCTTTTTTGCCACCAGCACAGTACGGCAATACCGCTATACCGGCAATAATGTTGATATATCGGTCCTTGCAGTGCAATGCGGACATAACATTCACGAGATCCATCCGGCCAGCCACTGTCTGCGGACAAGTCAATGGACAGTTCATGCCGAAAAGGTTTTGTACGGGCAGGATAATTTTGCCGTTACGGAAATCGAAGCTCAAAAAGGAGCCGATCACATTCTGGTCTGGGTGTGGTACAGCAGCGAAAAATTCTCCACCCCGGGATTTCTCGGATTCCGGCGGCACTTCAAGCCGGGAGGGAATTACCACACATATCAAATTTCCGTGCCGCTGTATGGCAATATTGAAAACAGCCGCCGCGAGTTGAAAAACTTTGTACTGGCGTTAAGGAGAATCAGATAATATGACAAAATATGAAAAAATCATTGCTTTGCGGCAGGAGCTAAAACGCCCGGGTATCTTGCATCATCACAATATCCAGCTGCGGATGGTATTGTGGCACCTGACAATCCGCAGTTCGGTATTTTTCAAGCGCCTGATGGACATCCTGCTGTCGCTTCTGGCCCTGATTCTGGGATCGCCGGTTTTTCTGCTGACTGCCTTGCTGGTAAAAATCACCAGTCCCGGCCCGATCATTTTCAGTCAGGTGCGGGTTGGTAAATACGGCAGACATTTCAAATTTTACAAGTTCCGCAGCATGTATATCGATGCAGAAGCCCGCAAAGCTGAACTCCTGAAACACAATGAGTCCGGCGATGGAGTTATATTCAAAATGAAACACGATCCGCGGATAACTCCGGTGGGGCGTTTCATCCGCAAATTCAGCATCGATGAATTGCCGCAGCTTTTCAATGTTGTTCTGGGCGATATGAGTCTGGTTGGCCCCCGTCCGCCGCTGCCTTCGGAAGTGCGTACATATTCTCTGGAAGAGCGCAAACGGTTGAATATCACTCCGGGAATCACCTGTCTGTGGCAGGTTTCCGGCCGGAGCGAATTGCCGTTTTCCAAGCAGATAGCTCTGGATAAAGAGTACATTGCCAGCCAAAGCATGTGGAAAGATTTTATTATATTGCTGAAAACGATCCCCGCGATCCTGACCGGGAAAGGAGCATGGTAAAATGAAACATCTCCTGATAAATCCTTATTCCCACCCCCAGGAATGGTGCAAAGATTATTTTCCAGACCGCAGTCTGGGCATGATGCCGGTAGGCGGACGCTGCGCGGCAGAGTATTTTATTGATCTGGCATTGCGTTGTCAGGCAGAGTCGCTGCTGCTGCTGGGGCCGACATTCAACGAACACCTTGCAGAACGCCTCTACGAATATAAGCACGGTGCGCTGGATCTGGATTACCGTCAGGGCGGCGGGCACGATACGGTTCGTCATCTGCTGGAAATATACTCCGGAGAGTGCGGCAATGACTGCCTTATTCTGCACGGCATGCTGATGCCCAAAGCCCACTCGCTCGAAGAATTGCAGCAATCATTTGTGCCGTGCAATGACGATGGAGGCGATGACGGTATTTACTACTACAAAGACGGAGTGCTTTTCAAAAGCAATATCGAGTTTTATCTGATCGACTCGCTGAAAAGTTATTTTGAAGTTAATTTTCAGGTTTTGAACGATGATTTTTACAATCTGCCCGGCTATTTCCTGCAGGATAATATCCACACCGGTACCAACGTGGTGCTGAAACAGGACTGCAGTCTGACCGGCCCGCTGGTGCTGGGCGATAATACTTTTATCGAAAGCGGTGCGGTAACGGCCAATTCCATTATTGGAGAGCGCTCACTGGTGGATAAAGCGTGTGTGGTGGAACACTCCATTATTTTTGACCGCACCTATACCGCCGGCAAACTGGAAATCAAAAACAAGATCGTCACCCCGGGACGGATCATTGATCCATACAGCGGCGGCGTGCTGGAACGCAACAGTTTCAGCTATTCGTTTTCGCCGGTGCAGAACCGCTCGGCATGGATATTGCGTATGTGGGAACACTTTATAGCATTGGCGCTGGCCCTTGTACTGGCAATACCTTATTTGCTGATACTGCCGTTTTACCTTACGCATAAAAAATCCCACTGGTGCTGGAAACTTTCCATGGACCGTTATCCGGGGTACTGGGCGGTGCTGTTTTTTCGCAAAGAACTGGTCAAGAGTCATCCTGCCAATGAAAACTATGTTTTTCAGATGGGTGAAATTTACGGATTGCAGAATACTCCGGAACAACGGCGTATTTATGACTATTATTACCACTATCACTGTTCATGTTTTCTGGTATTGCAAGTAGTTTTACGCAGTCTGGGAAAACGAGGATTTGCCACCTATGTTGAACGCAAACGTTCGTAAAAATTTTACAGCTTGCGGCGATGCTGAAGCAGAAGCTTTGCTGAAAAGAGTTCTGGCAGAAATGGCAGAACATCTTTCCGGCACGGATCTTTGTGTGTACCTTGGCGGCAGTTACGGTCGCGGCGATGGCGGTGTGCGGCAGGATCGGGAAAACGGAATTCTTTACAACGATCTGGACTTCTTTGTTTTTTCCCGGAAAAAGTGTGATAAATCAGCTGTATTGCTGAAAGAAATCGCTGAAAAATATGAAAAAGAGTTGAAAGTAGATGTTGATTTCAGCCGTATTATGAGCATAAAAGATATTAAAAACAATGCCAGACGCCTGATGCTGCAGGAGTTGAAACGCGGTTACCGGCTTGTTGCGGGAGAAGATCTGCTTGAAAAATATCTGCCGGAAGTTCCGGCAGAAAAATTGCCGTATTCCGAAGCATGCCGGCTTTTGCTCAACCGCGGCATGGGGTTATTACTGGCAGGGGAAAAAATAAGCAGCGGATCAACCGATTTTGATTTTATTCTGCGGAATATTTACAAAGCCATTCTCGGCGCCGGAGACGCCATGCTGATCGCAGTAGAAAAATACCATTGGAAGAGCGCTGACCGCCTGGAGTTGATTGAAAAATCGGATATGCCGGAAATTTACAAAGCTCTTTACCGCGAAGCGCTGGAATTCAAGCGATCGCCGCACCGGCAGCGCAGACCGGATATGAGATCGTTCTGGCACCTTGTCCGTGATTTTTTTCAGGCGGCAGTGGATCGCTGTTCGCAAGATAAGAAGGATTTGCATACCGGAATATTCTGCCGTTGTGCAGAAAAAGGTGAACTGTCAATAAAAAATCTTATAAAATATTGTATTAAAAGCCGTACATTACCGCTCGGGGGATGGAATTATTATACCATGCCGACAGTAGCAGTATTGGCCGTGGATGTGTATATAGCATTGAACAAGATGCCGGAAAAAAATTTTTCCGGAAGTAAACTTTATCAGCAATGGCTGATTTTTAATTGAGAGGAATGCCATGAACTCACTGGATGATGAATTGAATGTGCAAGCCGAAACCAAACAGATGCAGAAACTGCAGATGTATCAGAAGTTGGTTATCTATACCTTGCTGAAATTTAAATGGAGCATTATTGCTGTTTTTGCCATAGCGCTTCTGGGCGGGGTTATCTGCCGTTTTGTGCAGTTCAAAAGCTCCCAGCACAAGTACGAAGGCAGTGTAACACTTTTTTACACGCCGCGCGCCAGCGAAGAGGTCAAGCCTTTGAGCATAAATCATGTTATGGGAGTATTCAGCCGCCAGCAGATATTTCACCAGCTGATCGAAGAACTGCATCTTAATGAAAAGCAGCGTGCAAAACTCAAGCAATGCATCGAAGTAAAACTGTTGCGCGACCACAACGATATGTTTATTATTACCGGCATCGGTGAAAGCGATGAATATGTTAAACGGCTGGTGAATACATTTGTGGCTATCGGGATAAGAAACTACGAAGAATACCGCACTGCTGAATTGCGTAATTTTCTGGAATCCCGCGAACGTCGTCTGCGTGAATTGCAGGAATACCAGAAATCGCTGATCGAACGCTTGCATGGACTGCACCGTAAATTCGGTATTATCCATCCCCAAGAGGAAATGGAAACGGTCAAAAAAATCCAGGGCGAACAAAACGCCGCCAGCGCCGAAATCAACGTAAAACTTGCCGATGCCCGCCATCGTTTTTCCGTAGCCGAAATGAATTACAAAGCGATCCCGGCGGCAGTCATCAAACACCGTGTTGCATTGCATCAATATACCTATGAACTGCGCAAAGTTTCGCGTGAATATGAAAAAGCCAAGCTGATGTATGCCGAACGCAATCCGCGCTTTGTCGAAGCCAAGAGCGCATACACCGCACTTAAAAATGAGTTTGAAACATTCAAGAATAAAAACAATATCACTGAATTTGATGAAAATATGCTCGTTGGCCTGGATAGAGTGATCGGGCGTTATCAGGAAGCAGAGCTGCTGCTTCAGCAGCTGGAAATAAGCTTGAAATCGCTGCAGGCGGAAATCAAACTTGTCCAGGATAAAGAAAAGAGACTCCAGCACATGATCCCGGAACATGACTCGGTGGAGCAGTTGATGGGAACAGCCGCTAAAAACATCTCATTGCTGGTTGCCGAAATGACCCGTGTGCGCAGTAATATATCACATGTGCCCAACGATATTACGATGAATGAGCAGCTGGTTGGTACCAAAGCATTCCCGATGTATCCGGTCAAGATATTGGCAATCATCTTTATCGGGGGGGTATTTGCCAGCGGCCTTTTCGCAACTGTGGTTGTAACATACAACATAATGCACGGCAAATTCAGCGATATCGAAGAAGCAGTGTTTCACAAAGACTTTTTCGATACTGTGGGGATCATTCCGCACGAAACCGCCACCTTTACCTCCGAACAGCGCCAGATCATCAACAACGAAATATTCTACCGTTTTATCCAGCGTCTGAAAAATACCCGAGTTCTTTTTTCCTGCTCGCTGGATGGATCTTTTTTGAGTTCGGTACTGTTTGACGAACAGTTCACCAAAGCCCGCCGCAACACGATTCTGGTTCGGCTGATCCCCGAATTTGCGGTTGATCAAATCTGCGGAAATATGCAGAAAATCGGCAACTTCTACTACTCCGACAGCGGAAAAACCGGAGTAAATTACAAAGGCAGCGAAAACAGCACCGAACATGATGCAGAGTATTTCCACGGCTTCTCTTCCGGCGACGGCAAGGGCTATGGGTTCGGCTACGGATTTGCCTTTTTCCCGGTACGCAATCTTTCGGTATTGGAGCCGGACGAAATTTCCATGCTTTACAATGTGGTAAATGAGTTGAAAAAGCATTACCAGCTCATCCGCATATCGCGCGAAAAACCCTTTGATGCATCGTGTATTCTGGTTCGCCAGCTTCATGATATCTGTGATGCAACATTGCTTTATATCGGCAAAAACAAGACGCCGCGCAGCGTTTTGCGCCGGGTGCTCAAACTGCACGACAGCGAACACAAGATATATGCAATTCTGACCGGAGTTACCGACATTGAAAAAATTATTTCAGGAGATTATATACAATGAAAAAATCACTTGTACTTACCCTGTGGGTATGCGTTCTTCTGGCGCTGACCGGATGCTATGACCGTTATACCGGCAACTTTGAACATTTTCCGGATATAAACAATCTGCCCAGCGGAGTGGTTGACCATGCGGGGCTGACCGAAGAAGATAAACGCCGCCAGCTGGAATTTCTCAAAAAACTTGATGAACAGCAAGAACCCGTATACCGGATCAATGCCGGCGACAAGATCAGCATAAGAGTATACAACCACCCGGATTTGATCATGGAATCGCTGGTAACACCTGATGGTGCGATCGGTGTCATGTTTGCCGGTCAGGTGCAGGTATCCGGTCTGACACTGGAAGAAGCTTCCAAAAAAATCAAAAAGGTCTATTCACAATATATCAAAAATCCGGAGCTGGGTGTCTTCGCCATCGATGTACGCAGTCAGACCGCCACCATTGCCGGTGCGGTAAACAGTCCGGGTATGTTTGTTATCGACAATGGCATGCGTCTTGCCGACCTTTTTGCCAAGGCCGGCGGTTCGGCAGTGCGCGATTTTGACGATCAGATGCTCGATGCAGCCGACTTCCAGAACAGTATAATCGTCCGTACCGGCAAGATCCTGCCGGTAAATTTTTCGCTGGCCATCGAAAAAGGTGATCGCTGGCACAATGTGAAACACAAAAAAGGCGACTATATCTACATAGCCGTGCGTTCCGAAGCCATGGTCAGTATCATCGGCAGCATCAACCGGCCGCACAAAAGATTGTGGGATCATAACCTGGGGGTACTCGAGCTGATATCTTCCGGCTTCGGGCTGAAAGAGCAGTACTGGCAGTATGGGGTCATCATCCGCGGCGGCATGGAAAACCCGCGTTTCTACCGCGTGGATGTCGATGGTATAATGCAGGGGCGCTGTGCCAATGTAAGGCTGCAGCCCGGCGATGTGGTTTACATACCGCACGACAATGTTTCCGAATACAACGTATTTGTACGCAAGCTTTTGCCGTCGGCTCAATTCCTGAGTACATTCACCATCCCGGCAATGAATCTTGTGAATTAAGCTGAAAAAATGAAATACCTGATCTTTCTCATCGCCTTTATGGGCATACTGCCGCTGGGGTATATACTTACGCTGAACCGTAAGTATATGCGCTATGCGTTTCTTGCAGTATTGCTGCCGGTGATGATGTTCAATCAGGTATCGATCAACTTTTTTTCACACGAAACGTACCGCGGGACTTCGCGCGGCATGGAAGTATCGCTGGTTTATCTGATTGCATTGGCCATGCTCACCGGCATGTGGATACTCTACCGGAAAAAGCCGCTCTGTCCGGATACCGGCAGCAAGATATACTGGATATATTTTCTTTTGTGCATACCATCGCTGGCTAATGCGGATAACACATTATATTCGTGGTTCGAAATGTGGAAGATGATCATGATGTATATAGTGTTTATCTGCGCGTATTACTATTTGTATTACACGCGTGATTTCAATACGGTAATGATCGGCTTCGGGATTGTAGCGGCGGTAACGTTTTTTTCGGTGGTGTTTCAGCATATCAAAGGCATTCATCAGGCAAATGGATTTTTCCCGCATCAGAACAGTATGGGTATGTTCATGAATTTGATAGCACCGGTGTTTTTTGCCTATTATTTCAACCGCAACAAGGGTTGGAAACGCTTTCTTTTTGTCGGATTCTTCCTGATGGCATCTGCCGCATGTATGCGTACATATTCGCGCGGAGCTATGGTCTGTCTGCCCTTCGGGTGCGCCATAACGACACTGCTTTCGCTGCGTTACCAGTTTCATATGCGGAAAGTGCAGATATTGCTGCCGATCTTTCTGGTATGTTTTTTCGGAGCATTACTGCTGCTGCCCAACATTATCAAACGTTTTGAAAATGCGCCCAAAGAATCGCTTATGACCCGTCAGTATCTCGCTGCTTCGGCATGGAATATGATGAAAGACAAACCTTTTGTCGGAGTCGGTCTGAACAACTGGGGCATAAAAATAAATCCGCCCTACCCTTACTGCGAATACCGTTACGGCAATAAACGTATTGGCAAAAATTTCAAGGAAGGTATTGTGGAAACCAGTTATCTGCTGGTCGGCGCCGAGTGCGGATTTTTTGCATTGGCCGCGTTTCTGGCATGGCTGGGGTATTACTATGTGGCGGCATGCAAACTCGTTAAAAAACTGCGGCGAACCAATTTGTTTTTTATACCCGTGGGAATCGTTGGGGGGCTGACGGCTGTATATGCGCAGTCTACCCTGGAGTGGGTAATGAAACAGCAGGTGAATTTTATTCAGATGATGGTCCTTTTTGCCACGCTGGGTATCCTCAATAAGTATTGCAGTAAATTTGCTTCCGGCGAAGCGGAGGTGCTGGTATGAAAAAGTTTTTGCGGATACTTGCACTTTCCCTGCTGCCGATGATGGCCCGGGCAATAGAATATGAGTTTTTAACTCCGCAAGTTGTGGTGCTTAAAACAAACGGGGCTGCTCCGGTAAATCATTCTACTGTGGGATTGAATATAGTAAAGGAAGGTTTCTGGGCCAAAGAAAATGCCTTGAAGCGGGATAAAAGCGGCAATATTCTCCGGGAAGCCGATATAACAGGTTATACTTATCTGGTTTTTTATGAACCATTTAAAAAAGGTGAAAAACGCAACTTGCATACAGTTGCTCTGCAATACGATCCGGCTATACCCAGCAACATATTCAAGCTCAATCAGGTCGGCAACGGTGTAAATCAAAAACAAAAATATGCTTATATGGGAGCATGGCTCGGCTCTGCCGGAGCATTGTCTCTGAAACACCTTGTCGGAAAAGAGTTTGAAATCAGACGCAGTTCCGATGGTAAAAGCGTATATAAAGGTATGCTGAAACTGCGCCGTGATGATCCGCGTTATCAGAGCAATATACCATTTACCGGAGAAGAGGTGCTGGAGTTGGATTATTCTGATTTCAATACCCCGGGCAAGTATTATTTTTATGTGGAAAATATCGGCCGGAGCATGGAGTTTGTTATCGACAGTTCTGCATTGAACGAAGCCTTTTATATCCACGCCCGCGGTTTGTATCATAAGCGGTGCGGTATTGCCAAAACCGCGCCCTTTACGGCGTGGGAAAGCCCGGCATGCCACCCCACGGTGACCTTGGGGCGTTTTCCCGGCAATTCATATCATTACCGGCCGGATAAAAACAATCAGGATGAAGGTTTTTTTGATTTCAAAGGAAATCGCATAGCAGTAAAACACTTTGAACTGATAAACGAGTATCGGCAATACAAAAACAAAAGCATTACTGCCCCCGGCGGCTGGCACGATGCCGCTGATTACGACCGGCGGCCTTATCACTTACGGATAGTAAGCGATCTGGCCACAGTTTACTTGATGAAACCGAAAAATTTCATTGATGGTCAGCTCCATATTCCCGAAAGCGGCAATGGTATACCCGATATTCTTGACGAAGCGGCCTGGGGGGTGAAACACCTTCTTGCCGTTCAGCGGCCCGATGGCGGAGTCGGCACATGGTTTGAAACATTTGAACATCCCGCACCGGGCGAAGGGTTACCCGATGCAGATAAGCGCCCTTATTATGTATCTGAGCCCAGTTGCAACGGCACCCTGGAATATGCCGCAGCGGCCGCAACACTGGCGCTGGCTATGAAAAAAGCCGGGGCGGATACCGAAGCGGAAAAATATTTTATTTCAGCACAAAAAGCATGGGATTTTGCCGTAAATCTCAAAAACCGGCTGATCATGTGGCTGCGGTTGAAAACTCACATTATTTCCTACCGGGAGGCTTCAGAGCTCTACGGCGAAAATCTGTTGAAAGCGGGACTGAATCTTTATCTGCTGTCGGGAGATAAAAAGTATCTTGAGCTGGTATTGGAAAAATCTGAAAAGATAAAAGCAGCTTTCCGCCGTGATTTCTGGCGGTGGTCCGCTCTTTCATGGATGACTCTGGATTTATTTCCGGTAAAAGAGCTTGAAGAAATCCGCAATGAATATAAAACCCAGATCTTGAGAAATGCCGGTAAAATGCTTACCGGACATACCAATGCCTACCCCTACCGCACACTGTGGCACGCAGATAATGCTCCATGGGTTCACGCTATGGCGTGGGGCAATTACCACCCGCTGCGGCGGGCAATGACACTTATTGCCGCGCATAAAATTTCCGGAGAAGAAAAGTATCTGCAGGCAGCATATCTTGCAAATGATTTCCACAACGGGGCCAACCCGCTGGGGCGCAGCATGACTTCCGGTCTGGGCAAGGTTTATCCGGCGGCATTTCTTGATCTGGTAAGTTATGCGGACAACATCGGAGAATTTGTGCCGGGGATCACGCCCTACGGCAATACGTTCGGCCTTGACCGCAACGCGGTAAAAATGGTCTATAAGGCGCGAGCCGATAAGCTCCCCATTTTCCGCAGATATGTAAATCTTGAATTTTTGAGCGTGCCTGCCAGCGAATACAGCGTATGGGAAACGATCGCACCGGCTGCTGTCACCACCGGATATCTTATAGAAAAGCCGACTTTGCCGCCGGCAGAATTGAAAAACCGTAAACCAGCCGATGATTTCCGGAAACTCTCCGGATACCGTGCTTTACCATGAGGTTGCAATGAAACATAACACTATTGAAATATTTTTGTTTATAGATGCCTTGGGCTGGAAGATTGTAAACGATCACCAGTTTATGACCGATCTTCTGCCGTACCGTCGGAAGATATCTATGCAGTTCGGCTACTCCAGCAGTGCCATACCGAGTATTCTTTCCGGCAAAACTCCGGCAGAACACGGGCATTTGGGGTTGTTCTGTTTTTCGCCGGAAGCGTCGCCGTTCAAGGGTATTTCCCGTCTGGCGTGGCTCTTTAAGCCGGCGAGTTTCTGGAACCGGGGGCGGGTGCGTCATCATCTCTCCGGAATATTGAAAAAAATTTACGGTTTCACCGGATATTTCCAGCTTTACCGGATGCCGCTGTGGAAACTTAAATTTATGGATTACTGCGAAAAACGCGATCTCTTTATCTCCGGCGGCATGGGAAATATCGCCAATCTGCACGATGTATTGAGCAAGCGCGGCGTAAAGTTTCATATATCCGACTGGCATTTGAGCGATGACGAAAATTACCTTGCAGCAGAAAAAGCCATTAAAAACGGTAAAAACTTTCTCTTTGTCTACACTGCAAGTTTTGATGGCTTGCTGCACGATAAAGTCGGCGATCCGGCATTGGTTGCCGATAAACTTGCAGCGATCAAAACAAGGGTAAATTCGCTTTATAATAAAGCCGCTGAATATGCAGAAAATGTACATTTTACCATTATTTCCGACCACGGCATGACACCGCTTGCCGGCACGGTGGATATTATGAGCGCAATAGACAAATCCGGATTGGTATTCGGCCATGATTACGGCGCATGCTACGATTCTACAATGGCAAGATTTTATTATCTGAATAAAGCTTCCGAAAGCGTAATTACCGGGATCATGAGCAATTATCCCGGACACTTTTTGAGTCGGGATGAGGAACTGAAATATAAGATTTACCGGGCCGACCGGGCATTCGGCGATGCAATTTTTCTGCTGGATGCCGGACTTCAGATCGTGCCGTCAGATATGGGCGGCCGGGCGCTGAATGGTATGCATGGTTTTGCACCGGAAAATGAACACTCCTTTGCGGCGATCCTTTCCAATGAAGCGTTGCCGGAAAATATTGAACATGTAGCTGATTATTTTAACTTTATGACAGAAAGAGCTGACAGATTATGAAAATACCATTTTTCAAAAATACAGTCACCAATTACTTTTCCATGTTTGTCCGGCTGGTGCAAGGCATATTGATCACCCGCTGGCTCATCACCCATTTGGGCGAAGCTCAATACGGATTGTGGATCATGCTGTGGAGTTTTTTCAGTTACGCTCTGCTGCTTGACCTCGGGTTCGGGGTGGTGGCGCAGAAAGTTACAGCAACCGAACTTTATAAAAAGGATATTGAAAAATACAATCTCACCATTTCCAGTATATTTTTCAGCCATTTGAGTATGGCGCTGCTGATCCTGCCGCTTACTTTTGTGGGAATGTACTATATCCGCGAGCTCTTCCATCTGCCGGAAAATGCCACCAGAGAATATATATATTTCTGCCGCGAAGCGTTGCTGTTGAGCGGGTTGGCGGCAACGATCGTTTTTCCGCTGGGGGTGTTTCCGGAAATTCTGGTGGGGCTGCAGAAACTCTATTTGCGTAACTACATAATTATTATCTCCAAACTGGTGGAGCTTGCCGGGGTAATCATTATTTTTGTCATGGGAGAAGGGTTGTTTAATTTGCTCTTTGTCGTCATGCTGGTAATGGGAGTTACCCAGCTGGCCATGCTGATCGCGGTTTGTAAAAGTATTCCGGAATTCCGTATCCGGCTGGTTTTTGACCGGGATATTTTCAAAAGTATTTTCCGTTTTTCCAGCGCAGTTTACATCATCTCCATCGGGCGTATGATCTGGGAACGCGGGATGTTTCTGCTGATAAGTATTTTCTGCGGTCTGGCGCCGGTGGGGATTTTTCAGCTGGGCAATCGTATACCGTTTCTCATCCAGCAGATAGCATTGCCTTATGTGGAAAATATCTCTCCCATCTCGGCATTGCTTCACAGCCGCAACCGCAATATGCATTTGTCACAAATCCTGATGCGTTCGATGCGCTGGGTGAACTTTTTTGCGGCAGGAGCAATGGTCATGGTGATGATCTATGCGCCGCGAATCATTCTGCTGCTTTTTAATGTGGAAAATGCAGAAGCGGTATTCATCTGCCGGATAATGGTATTGTTTGTTTATTTTCTGCTGGTCTGCCGGATCATTCCGGAAAAATTTCTTACCATGGCCGAAGAACACAAATTTCTGGCCAAAGTGCAGAGTTTTGAATGCATCTTTTTTATCGCAGTATCTATTACCGGACTTTTGATAAAACCGCACGAACTGGTGGTAGTGGGGGCCATGGCGGCAACCAAGTTTATCGGCACGGTTTTCTTTGTTATGCCGCATCTGATAAAGCGAACCCATATGAAAGTGGTGCGCTTTTTCCTCTACTCACTGTTTGAACCGGCATTGCTGGCGCTGACGACCGGAATGGTCTGTTACTGGCAATACTATTTTCTGCGGGGGCGGTTCCACGAATTTTTCCTGCTGGCGCTGGCAGGATTTACCGGGGTGCTGATCTACTTTCCGGCACTCTACTTTATGATGTTTGACCATGCGGAAAAGATCCGTGCTCAAAAGATCATCAGAAAATTCACCGGCAAACTGCGGAGGGCGTGATTTATGGAAATGCGTTTTGAATATATTGATAATGTATTGGTTGCCCATCTGCAGATGTTTCTTGACCGCAGCGGTGCAGAAAATTTCAAATACGTTTTGAGTGAACGTATGAAATCCGGCGAAACGATCATACTGGATCTGGAAAAACTGGTCAATATAGATAATTACGGACTTGATGCGCTCCTTGCCGTAGCGCAGAAGGCGCTGGAGAATAACTCCGAGATCAAATTGGCAAGAGTGAGCGCCGATATGCAGATCGTGCTGGATATAACCAAAGTCTATCAGGTTTTTGAAACCTATTCCACTATCGAAGAAGCCGTAAAAAGTTGTCAGGAGGCAGCAATATGATCTCGGTTCTGATGCGTTCTCATAACGATATACTTTTTGTCAAATCAACAGTGGAAGCATTGCTGTCACAGGATATTGACGATGTTGTGGAAATAATCTCCTGCGATGACCACTCCACCGACGGCACAGCTGAATACCTTGCCAGTGTAAAACAGATCCGCCGCATTGAGCCGCCGGCAGGTAAATATGTACCCGGCAAAACGCTCAATCAAATGGTAACTCAGGCACATGGAGAGTATATAGTTTTCAACAATGCCGATGCCATACCGCAAAGCAATGAATATCTGAAAAATCTGATTGCCCCCCTCAAAGATGCCGGAGTTAATTGCGTATTTGCCAATCAGATCGCCCGGAGCGATGCCTTTGCAGTGGTGCGTAAAGATTACGAACGTGCGTTCGGCGACGGGAGCATATCCCGCAGCTGGCACAAATTCTTTTCGCTGGTATCGTCCGGATTCCGCCGGGAAGAACTTGTTCAGCACCCCTTTGACGAAACGTTTCAGTATTCGGAAGATTCGCAATGGGTCAACCGGCGCGAGGTAAAAATCGTATATGTACCCGAAGCGGTGGTGGAACACTCGCACAATTATACCGTTTCGGAAGTAAAAAAACGCTTTTTCAACGAGGGCGTGGCCGATAAGCAAATGGGGAAAAAATCGCCCGGGCTTTTGAGAACATGGAAAACGATTTTTGCCGAAACCTTGCGGGATTGGATCTATCTGATAAAAAATGGAGCAATAAAAGAATTTTTCTACGCTCCCTGCTACCGTTATGTCCAGAAAATGAGTTATTACCGGGGAACAAAACAATGAAAACAGCTCATATCGTCCGCCGTTTCAGCTTTTCCGAATGGGGCGGCACCGAAAGTGTGGTCTGGCACATTGCCAAACAGCAGAAAGCTCAAGGCATGACTCCGGAGATACTCTGCACGGCGGCGTTGGATAAAGTCGGCATCGAAGTTGTGGAAGGCATCACCATACGGCGTTTTCCCTATTTTTACCCCTACTTCCCCATGCCCGGAAAAGATAAACTTGCGCTGGATAAAAAGGGCGGCAATCCCTTTGCTCCGGAGCTGATGCAAGCGCTGAAAAGCGGCAGCTACGATATTTTTCATATCCACGCAGGCGGAAGATTGGCAAAATACGCTTTGCATCTGTCAAAGAAATTATCCATTCCAACGTTGATGAGTCTGCACGGCGGATCGTGCGCCATACCTCCGCAGGAAATGGCACTGATGCTCCGGCCGTTGAAAAACAAATTAAGTTACGGCGGCATTGTTGACCGGCTTTACCGCCTGCCCCCAACGCCGGAAAGTCAGGCGGATGTGCTGCTGGCATTAAGCAATGAAGAAGCCGGAAAACTGAAAAACATCTATCCGGGTAAACGGATCGAACTTTTTCCCAATGGTATCTTGCACCGGGAACTGCCGGATGCGGGAGATTTCCGTACCAGATACCATATTCCTGAAAATAAAAAAGTGCTGCTTTGCATCTCCCGCATCGACTACCAGAAAAATCAGAAAATATTGCTTGAACTTTTGAAGAAGCATCCGGATACACATTTGCTGCTGATCGGTCCGGTAACAGCTCAATGGTATCTTGATGAATTGCTCGCGGATGCGGAAATATCCGGAGTAAAAGACCGAGTGACAGTCATCCCCGGTCTGCCGCCTGACAGTGTGGAACTTTTGCAGGCGTTGAAAACAGCATATTGCTTTATTCTGCCCAGCCGCCACGAGCCTTTCGGGATCGCGGCTCTGGAAGCATTGGATGCAGAACTGCCGCTGATAGCAGCCAAAGTCGGAGGATTGCAGGATTTTTTGCGCGATGGAGAAAATGCGCTCCTATTTGAAGATAACGATGTTGACGGTCTGCTGCAGGCATACAGCCGTCTTGCCGGAGCTTGCGATCAACTCATTGCCGGCGGCAAGGCAACTGCAGCAGAATACAACTGGCAAAGGATCGCCGCCCGCTTGAGTGATATTTACCGGGAGCTTACAAAATGAAAAATATTCTTTACATCGGTAAATACAACGGCATCGTTGGCGGCATTGAGCGTTATATGCAAAAAAGCGCTGAATTGCTGCGCCGCAACGGTTTTACTGTAAACTATCTTTATACAGAAAATGGCGGGAGAGATCAGGAAAATTTTGCCGGAGCATTTGCAAGTTTGGCAGAGTTTTCGCCGGAAAACAGTTTGATAAGCTCAGCGGATATGATCATAATCCACAATATCATACCGCCGGAATATTTGAAAGCGCTGCCGGAAAGCAAAACTTTCTTTTTTGCCCACGATCATAATATTTACTGCCGGCGCCACCACTATTACTGGCCCGTGGGCAGAATAAACTGCCATCGCAAGTATAATAAATTCATCTGCAAACTCTGTTCGCTCGGTCGCAATGAAGCGCCGCCGCTGGCGGAATACCGCAAACTTCCGGCGCTGGTACTGTCGGATTTTATGGCCGGAAATCTGCGTAAAAACGGTTTTGAAAAGGTGTTCAAACTTCCGGCATTTATCCAGACTCAAGCAGCCGGCAGTGTGCGTGAATTTATGCCAGATGGCGTATTGCGTATACTCTTTCTGGGGCAGCTGATCCGGGGCAAAGGAGCAGATTTGATGCTTAAAGCCCTTGCCCGGCTTGATATACCATTTTCCTGTACCATTGCCGGAGATGGCAAAGACCGGATTATGTTGGAAAAAATGGTTGAAAAATTCAAATTAAACAGTAAAGTACAATTTACGGGTTTTGTCAGCACTCCGGAAGAATTGTGGGATCATTGCGATGTATTCTTTTTCCCGATCCGCTGGCAGGAGCCTTTCGGGCTGGTGGGCTTGGAAGCAATGGCTCATGGCGTGCCGGTTGTAGCGTTTGATCTGGGCGGAGTCAGAGAGCATTTGACCAAAGCATGCGGAGCTTTGATTCCGGAAAAAAACATTCGGCTGGCAGCTCAAAGCCTGCAAGATTTTTATTTGCACCCCCAGCTGCTGAAAGAAATGGGCGACAATGGTTTGTATCTGGCAAAAACCAAATATTCGGAAAAAAGATTTATTGAAAAATTTAATGAAATTTGCAAGGTGCTGTTATGAAAATACTGCTTTCAGCCATACCTTTTGATAACGGTAAATCCGGAATATCTGTTTACATACGCGAAGTCGTAAAGGCTTTGGAAGCGCAGGGCCATGATCTGACTCTGATCGTGGAAGATGACGGAGCAAAAGAGTTTGAGCGTTTTGAGCTTGTAAAAATCAAAAAGCGCCGCGCGCTCTTTTCCATGCTTTACAGCCTGTTCATTCTGCCGTGGCGGATAAGTTGGAAAAAGTTTGATTTCTGCATCATGCTCGCCGCCAACCGGCGGGTGTTTGCGCGCTACCCGATCTACACAATAGCCGTAGTGCATGATTTATCGCAATATCATGTACCGGTGAAATATGACCGGTTCCGGATGTTTTACATCAAAAGGGTGTTGCCGCACTATGTTCGCAAAGCTCAAAGCATTGTAGCCATAAGTAAATCCACGCGAAATGATCTGATAAAATACTGGCATATACCAGAAGAAAAGATCTCGATCGTCTACAATGGTTTTACCCCGCCGGCAAAAGTTGAAACGGAAAAACTCAAACAGATACTCTACATTTCGCGAATCGAACACCCCGGTAAAAATCATTTGAATTTGCTCAAAGCATTTGAACTGCTGCCGGAAAATCTGCGTAAAGATTATACGCTTGTCATGCCCGGTGCCAGCTGGAACGGCGCGGAAACGGTGTTTGAGTATGCCGGAAAATCTCCTTGCCGTGATCAGTTTAAATTCACCGGATTTGTGGACTTTGCCAAACTGCCGGAACTGTATGCACAAAGTTCGATGTATATATTTCCATCACATTTTGAAGGGTTCGGTCTTTCGCTGCTTGAGGCCATGCACGCCGGATTGCCCTGTGCGTGTTCCAATAATTCCTCGTTGGGTGAACTTGGTGAAGGCGCAGCAGAACTTTTTGATCCCTCTGCGGCAGATGAAATTGCTGCGGCTATTGAAAAGATCCTTTCCGATACAGCTTATCAGCAGCAGTTGATTGAAAAAGGCAGAGCCAAAGCCGGCAATTTCAGCTGGCAGAATACGGCAAAAGGTTTGGTGGAAATCTACCGGAAACGCCAGGCCGGCGTGTTCGGAGTGCAGTTTTTCAGCGGGACAATGGATGAAGCGCTGCTGCAGATCGATCAGCTGATTAAAAGCAAAAAATCGCATCATGTGGCATTTATCAACGCGCATTGTTTGAATGTGGCGTATAAAAATCAGGCGTACAAAAAAATCCTGAACGCATGTTCTGCTGTTTTTGCCGATGGTATCGGTGCCCGGATCGGCGCAAAAATGCTCGGGTTCCACGTGGAAGAAAATGTCAATGGAACTGATATGTTTCCGCTGCTGGCGCAGCAGCCGTACCGGATCTACCTTTTCGGCGGAGCTCCGGGTGTAGCGGAAAAAGCGCTGGAAAAAGCAAAGGCTTTGAACGGCAAAGCTGAATTCATCGGATGCGCGGATGGATTTTTCAAATCAAAAAGCGAGAATGAAATCTTCAGCGAACTTGCGGCAATGAAAGCTGATATTCTGTTAGTTGCGCTTGGTGTTCCCAAGCAGGAAGAATGGATCAGATGCAATCTGGATAAAATCCCCGGATGTGTAGCAATCGGAGTTGGCGGCTTGCTTGATTTTGTATCCGAACGCATTCCCCGGGCGCCGTTGTGGATGCGTAAACTTAATATAGAATGGTGTTTCCGGCTCTATTGCGAGCCGTCAAGACTGTTCAAACGGTATATCATTGGAAATCCTTTATTTATTGCAAGGGTCTTCCGGAGTAAAATATGGAGAAAAAAATGAAAAAACTTTTCTATTCAATGGTCGCTGCCGCAGTTGTATTGACATTTGCGGGTTGTTCTTCGGTATCGCCGTATGATTACGGAACCAACTGGCTGATACGGGAAAATGATATTCCGCAATACTATTCAAAGTTTGACCTTTTCTACATCGGTAAAGCCCCGGCAGGCTACGGCGACACACACGATATTCAGTTTAACTGGACAAAAACACACACCAACGATATTTTCGGGCGCGGCGTAAGAGTTTTTGCTCCGGAGATCCAGACCCCTGATGTGAAAAACGTAACTGCCGCATTGGAGTATTATCTCGAAAAATTCCACCAATCCGGTCATCCGTTTGTGCTGCTTGCCGAAGGCAAAGCCGCCGATCTGCTGTATGAAGCCATGCAGAATGTCGATGGCTTGACGGTGAAAAACGGATTTATTGCTGCCTATTTACCTGATATGCAGCCCAAGACCGCAGAACAGATTGCCGACGATTTTTACTGGGATAATCTCAAAGCAGCAGCCAATGCCGATGATTGCGGCGTGATCATAACATGGATCAGTTGTATAAACGGCGAAAAAATTGATGATCCGGCGCTGAAGAAAGGAATCTACTGCATAAATCCGTTAAACTGGAAACTGGATGCCACGCCCGGAACAGCCGAAGAAAACCTCAAGGCTGTATTCTACATGCCGGAACACAAAAATATTTTCTGGCGCAAGGTGGAAGTAAAAAACTTCTGCGGTGCAGTTATCGATCCGGAAAAGGGCGTACTGAATATACAATGTCCGCCACCCTTGCTGCACGTTACCAATGGTAAATTCACCAATAACTGTATTTCGATATTTGCCGGAAACATTGTTGCCAATGCTCAAAAGCGGACTCAAAACCTGATAAAATATCGGGAATGGAAAAATGTAAAATGAGTTTTTTGGATTGTTTGCCTGCACATATATTGAATCACAGTCCTCAAATAATTACGGCGTTTGAAATGGATTTTCTGCGGAATCTGCCGGATTTTCAAAGCGCGATCCCGCAAAGTAAAAAATTCACCATGCTGATGCAGCTTGGCTGGTCTGCAGAACTTCCGGAAGTGGCAAACGAGCTTAAAATGCGACTGACAGAAGCAAAAAACGCGTTTCCGGAAGCGCGTTTCATCCTCCTTGCCAACGCGCCGGAAGAAGTACCGATAATCAATAAATTCAACGAAGTATATCTGGCCAACCATAATGCTTTTCTGGATCCGGCACATTATCCGCTGGCCAAACGGGACAAACGGAAGTACGATGCACTTTACCTGGCGCGTATTACGCCATTCAAACGGCATGAGCTTGCAGTAAAAGTCAAAAATCTGCGTCTTATCGGCGGCTATACTGAAAAAGAAAAAGAGTATTTTGAAAATACAATAAAGCTCTTTCCGCACGCAGTGTGGAGCAAAAAAATCCCATCATTTTTTATCGGAGGAAAAATCTGCGAAGCCGCCTGCGGTCTGGCGTTATCCGCGGTGGAGGGTGCGATGTTTGCCTGCGGCGAATATTCGCTTTGCGGCATACCGGTAGTCAATACCGGAAATATTGGCGGACGAGATATTCTGCTGCCGGAGTTTGCGGTACGTTATGCTGAAGATTCAGCAGAAAGCGTGGCTGAAAACGTGGAATACTGGGTAAATAATCCAGTTGACCCGGCTGAAATACGCAATGATTTTTTGCGTCTTGCTCGTCCGCAAAAAGAATTGGTTCAGGATCTGGTAAATTCAATTGCCGGCAAACGGGTCGGTTTGATACATAAACTCAATATAAGATGTTACTTGCCGCCGCATACAAAATTACTGCGCGGTATCAGGAGGAAGTGATTATGAAAATCGATAAAAATAAATTATTCGCCGTTATCATGGCCGGCGGCAAGGGTGAAAGATTGTGGCCGCTGAGTACCGACGAACGCCCCAAGCCATTGATTTCGCTCAATGGTCAGCAGACACTTCTGGAAGATACGGTGCAGAGATTGTTTCCGCTTTTGAATGCCGAAAATGTCTTTGTGATAACCGATGAAAAATCTGCAGTACAGGCGCGCGAAATATTGATGCTGCCGCCGGAAAACATCATTGCTGAACCCTGCCGCAGAAACACGGCTCCATGTATAGCGCTGGCAGCGGCGCTTATCCGCAGAAGATGCGAAGATGCCACCATGATCGTTCTGCCTGCCGATCACCGTATAACCCCGGTAAAGCGTTTTCAGGAAGATTTGCTTGATTGTATAGAACAAGCTCAAACCGGTTCGCTGACCATTCTCGGCGTAACGCCGGATAAACCGGCGACCGGTTACGGCTATATCAATGCCGGAGAAAAGCTTGCGCCGGGTATCTATAAAGTAAGTGCGTTCAAAGAAAAACCCGATTTTGAAACCGCCCAGCATTATATGATGGATGGCAACTACTGGTGGAACTGCGGTATTTTTGTCTGGCGGGTAAACGCCATTGCCGAAGCTTTTCAAAAGTACAATCCGGCTTTGTATGAAAAGTTCCAATCGTGGTCAGGCGGCGGAGAATACCGGAGCGACTTTGAAAATTGCGAAAAAATCTCCATAGATTACGCTATCATGGAAAAAGCCGCCAATGTGGTGGTAAAACAGGCTTCTTTTCAATGGAACGACCTCGGAACTTTGGGCGCACTTTACGAAATAACGATGAAAGATTTTCACGCAAACGCCATCAGTACCCGGGGCAAACTTCAATTGGAAGAAGCTGATCAAAATCTGATATTCTGTGATGACGATACAGAAATAAGAGTGGAAAAGCTCAAAAAATGCGCCGTAATAAAGTCCGGAAAATCACTGTTGATAACCACAAACTGGTAACCTTGCCTTTTACCCGGCAAGAGAACAGCCCCGGCGAGCATCACAAACACCAGTGCCCGATGCAACACGTGATCGATTTATTCAAGCAGCATCGGCAACCGATGTTTGGGTATCATATACAATAAAAAACTGCAGCTTGCAATATCAAACAAGGCAAGCTGCAGTTTTATTATTTTTTCCCGACAGCATGTTTCAGGAAATATTTTTTTGTTTACGGGCAATAGTGTTTGGCGAGCTCTTCAAAGCTCATCCATTCTACATTATCCTTGAAGGTTTTCTGTATCCGCTGCAAAAGTTCTTCAAAGCCATCCAGCCCGATATTTCTGCCGTCAGAATAAAGCGATTGCCAATGCGTTATCATCACCAGCGGTTCGCCGGCTTCGTAGAGATCCCGCAGAGTACCGGATTTTCCGTCAGCAGTCAGCAACTTGTCGATACCTTCCCGGACATTGTCCACTGCCTGATCGAAACTTGCCGGATTCTGGCTGCCCCAGAAAGCATCAGAACTATTGTTCGGCACAGTAACCACTTTGCCGGTTTCTGCAGAATTGCACATCTCGCGCGGCCGGGTGAACCCGGCTTCCTGGCTGTGCAGAAAATAGAAAGTACGGTCAACCCCAAAGGTCTTTTTAAATGCCATACCGATACCACGGCAATAATTGTCCTCATTATCAATCCCGGTATTCCACGGCGAACTTATTCCGGTCGGATGCAGCCCGATATTGTCAAGAATCTGCAGACCGATCGAAAGATAATCGGCAATCTCTTCGGCCGAACAGCGCGCTATAAACGTATCTTCGCAATAATGCATACCTTTATGGAGCTTATCGTTCCATGCCAGAAAATGCGTCAGCAGTTCCGGCGTAATGGAAAAACGCGGCGCAATATATTTTTTGGCATATTCCACAAAAGCCCTGACATTTTCTGCCGGCACATGGTTGATTTTTTCCGGTTCATCCAATCTGCCCAGACAGCAGGGGATCGGCACTACCGAAAACTTGCCCTTCACGCCATATTGGGCACAAACTTTACCGAACTGCATTGCCATTGCCGGCGGAACGAGTTCTTCGTGGTAATGGGCTAAATCGTGATAAGAAAAGGTGTTGACAACACCCCCATCATCAATAATCAGACTGATTGGCAGTTTACTCATAATTCATTTCCCTTTTTTCTGCGCTTTGGCCGCTTTTTTTGCCGCCTTGCGTCGTTTTTCTGCTTCAATTTCCTCAATAGTGGGTATATCTTCCGGACGAACATTACTGATCTCGTTAAGTGCATTCTGCGCCATAAGGCGGTAATGTTCAAGCGTTTCAGCATCCAGATTTTCCGGCACATAAATCGGTTTACCGATCACCAGAGTCAGTTTGCTGAACGGTTTGGGTATCTGAAAGCGATCCCATGACTTGCACTCCCAGTACCTCGAAGCATTGACAGTCACCGGCAAAACACAGGTCTTATGCAGACTTGCCAGATGTATGGGCCCTTTGCTCATGGTATAACGCGGTCCGCGCGGTCCATCGGGCGTAAAGCTCACATTATTGCCTTCTGCCAAAGCTCTGGAGGCTTCCAGCTGGGCATTCATGCCGCCTTTGCTGGAAGAACCGCGCGCACTCCGCAATCCGAAACATTTGATCAGGTCGGCAATGTATTGACCATCGCGGGAAGCGGAAACCACCGCCACAGTGCGTTTGCGTACAGCTTTGGGAAACACCGCAGGAAAAAAGAGCAAACGGTTGTGCCAGGTCACCCCGACCATCCGTTCGCCTTTGTGGACAATATCTTCAGGGTCGATCACTTCCAACCGGAAAAGGAAAAAGCGCATAAAACGCAAAATTCCAGCCAGGATCACAAATATCCAGTCCGGCAGTTTTTTCGTTTCCCGAAATTTTTGCTTCAAGTACCCCATAAAAATTACTGCAATTCGGTAGCGTCGATCTTTTTGATCTCTTCCCACTTGCCGATTTCATCAAGGAACTGCTGACGGCGTTCGGCATTGGCAGTACAGAGCCGGCCGGTATCGATCACAACTTCCAGTTCAGTATCGCCGATGGCACCGTTGCATGTCATATCCAAAGCTTCAGCGGCAGCAATAAAACGGGAAACAAAATCAGCCTGATCGCCCTCAGCCATAGCTTCTATTTCAGCAGAAACAGCAAACCAGGGGCGATAGAATTCCTTAACACCGAATTTTTTGCGGAAACGTTTTTTCATAATGCAGACCTTTCTCTTTGCAGGTTAAAAGTGTGTTATAATATAACATCAAACCCGTCTTTTTGCAACAATCTAAATGCATTATAAATAAAAAGCCAGAGCAAATTTGAGATTTGAGCTTGACATTCAGCCTGTTAAGTGGTAAATTAAAGAGAATTGTTTTATTTTCTCAAAGAAAGAATTTATCATGTTGAAAATCGACCGTTTTTACGATGCCCGCCGGGAACTGCGTAAAGTCCTGCGGCATACTCCGCTTATCCCTGCTCCGCGTTTCAGTACCGATGCAGAAGTTTATATCAAACCGGAAAACCTGCAGGTCACCGGTTCGTTCAAAGTGCGCGGTGCTTACTACAAGATCGCCACTATGACCGATGCCGAAAAAAGTCGCGGTGTGATCGCCTGTTCTGCCGGCAACCATGCTCAGGGCGTAGCGCTGGGATCTCAAGTCAACAATATACCTGCCAAGATATTCGTACCCAGCACCGCGCCGCTCTCCAAGGTGGAAGCCACCAAACGTTACGGTGCCGAAGTCGTGCTGATCGATGGTATTTACGACGACGCTTACGCTGCAGCCTGTGCCGAAGTGGAACGCACCGGTGCAATGTTTGTGCATCCATTCAATGACGATGATGTTATTGCCGGTCAAGGTACTATCGGGCTGGAAATTCTGGAAGATATGAGTTCGGTGGAAGCTGTGGTAGTGCCTATCGGCGGCGGCGGACTGGCCTCCGGGATCGCCATTGCCATAAAAACACTCAATCCCAACTGCAAAGTTTATGGTGTGCAGGCTGCCGGAGCGCCATCCATGGCCGAGAGCTACCATGCCGGGAGCATACTTTCCACACCTGCGGTCAAAACTTTTGCTGATGGGATAGCGGTGAAAAAGCCCGGCGACAAAACTTATGAATACTGCAGCAAATATCTGGATGATATCGTAACTGTCACCGACGATGAGATCGCCACCGCGATCGTAATGCTTATGGAAGGGCAGAAACTTATTGCCGAAGGTGCCGGGGCAACCGCGCTGGCGGCGATCCATTTCAAAAAACTGCCGCAGATCAAAGGCAAAAAAGTAGTGGCATTGCTCTCCGGGGGGAATATCGATGTAACAATTCTTTCGCGTGTTATCCACCGCGGTCTGGTGACTTCCGGCAGATATTCGGAATTGAATATTGAACTGCTCGACCGCCCCGGCGAACTCACCCGCATAAGTTCGGTGATCTCCAGTCTGGGTGCTAACGTGGTACGGGTAAACCACACCCGCGGCAACGTTCACAACGATGTCAACGCCTGTTTCCTGCAAATAGCTATGGAAACAAGAGATTTTGACCATTTCCAAACCATCAGAGAAGCATTGCAAAACGCCGGTTATTCGGTAAATTGAAGGATAAAAAAATGAAAAAAGAAGTTATCAGCACCTCCACTGCCCCCGCGGCAGTCGGTCCCTATTCGCAAGCGATCAAAGTTGGCGATACGCTTTACACCTCCGGCCAGATCGCACTTGATCCGGCTACCGGCGCCATGGCGGCAAACGATATAACCGGTCAGGCGGAACAGGTCATGAAAAATCTTTCAGCGGTGTTGACTGCCGCCGGATACACTTTTGACGAAGTAGTTAAAACCACCTGTTTTCTGGCGGATATGAACGACTTTGCTGCATTCAACGCAGTTTACGAAAAATACTTTGTATCCAAGCCTGCCCGCAGCTGCGTGGCAGCTGCGGCGCTGCCCAAAGCGGCATTGGTGGAAGTTGAATTGATTGCCATCCATTGAAAAAATGTAAAAATATGAATTAAAAAAATTGCAAAATTTCATATTTATACTATATTACAAAATAAACTTTCCGGATCCATAGCTCAGTCGGTTAGAGCAGGTGACTCATAATCTCCGGGTCGGCGGTTCAAGTCCGTCTGGATCCACCATCTTTTGCTGAAGCTGCGGATGGCAGGCCGCAAGGTTTGCCATCCGCAGATTTTTTTTGCACGGGTAAAAATAATCGTAGTGCCAACAAAATTGCGGAACACTCGGCGATTGCCAGCAGCGTAATTCGTAAAACCAATCTATCACCTTTTGCAGAAAAAGCAGTACCAGATTAAAGACTTTCTGCAGATGGTATTTTTGAATATTTTACTGTTGTGCCCAAACCAAATGCGGCAAAAAATTTGCGGGAAGCATTGATTTTTTTTGAAATTGTGCTATTTTATTTTCCA
Source organism: Victivallaceae bacterium (assembly GCA_045635745.1). GTDB lineage: Bacteria > Verrucomicrobiota > Lentisphaeria > Victivallales > Victivallaceae > SIG78. The sequence continues at coordinate 49,531 of JAZTWG010000051.1, read as the reverse complement.
ATAAAAAACACGATCAACTTTAAGAGGCAAAATCATGAAAAAAATCTTTTCGCTACTGGTTGCCGCTTTGGCAATAGTTACAGTCTTATCAGGCAGCACGAACCTTCAGGCGCAGGAAAATAGTGCCGTCAAACCGGTCAAATATGTCTTTCTTTTCATCGGCGACGGCATGAGTATACCCCAGCGCATGATGGCCGAAGAATACAGTGTCCGCACCCGGCAGGGCAAGCTTTTTATCAATCAAATGCCGCATCAGGCCGTAACCACCACCCGTTCTGCTACTGAATTCATCACCGACTCGGCCGCCAGCGGCACCGCCATTGCCTGCGGCGAAAAAACACTCAACGGCCGCATCGGTATGGATACCGAAGGCAAACGCAAACTCATTTCCACTGCGTATGAGGCGAAAAATGCCGGGCGTAAGGTTGGGATCATTACATCAATAACTATCAACCACGCCACCCCGGCATCGTTTTACGCCAATAATGTTTCGCGCAGCAATTACTACGCCATTGCGCTGGATCTTGTAAATTCCAACTTCGATTATTTCGGCGGCGGCGGAGCGGCAAAAAACAACGACACCAAAAATAAGCTTTACTGCGGCGACATCTATCAGCTTGCCGCCAAGGCCGGTTATCAGGTTGCCCACGGCAAAAAATCCATCATGGAACTCAAGCCCGGCAGCGGCAAATTTTTTGCAGTCGGCAATCCCGGACCCCTGCCCTATGCCATCGACAGCGATGATGACGGTATGCGTCTGCCGGAGTTTGTCGATCAGGCAATCAAACATCTGGACAACGAAAAAGGGTTCTTCATCATGACCGAAGGCGGCCGGATCGACCCGGTTTGCCACAGCAACGATGCCGCAACTGTTATGCATGAGCTCCTCGAATTTGACCGAGCGGTCAAAGTGGCCAAAGCTTTTGCCGACAAGCACCCGGACGAAACGCTTATCGTTGTTACCGGCGACCACGAAACCGGTGGTCTTACGCTGGGATTTGCCGGTACCGGCTATAAATCATACCTTGAAAAACTCCGGTTCCAGAAGTGCTCGCTGAGCAAACTGGCCCACACCATTCAGGATATCAGCAAAAGCAAAAAAACAGTGACTTTTGACGATATAACCGGCGTTATGAAAAAATATTTCAATATGGTTACGGCAAGCGATAAAACCAACGACTCCGATGCGCTTGTACTTACTGCCGCCGAAGAAAAACAGCTGCGGAAAGCTTTTGATGCGCAATTCCCCGATGGCAAAAACAAGGGCGGCGCGCAGCTGGCCAATAATATTGTGCGGATTTTCAACAACAAGTGTGCTGTGGGCTGGACCACCGGTGCGCATACCGCCTTGCCGGTGCTGACCACAGCCTACGGCAAAAACGGCAGCCTTTTCAACGGTTTTATCGACAACACTGATATATCCAAAATACTTAAACAAACCGTTAAGTAATGCTCAACTTTTTTACCCGGTTGAAAAAATATCCGTTACCGGCCCGGCGGGATATGATAATGACGGTCTGCATGATCGTCTTTTCGCTCTTGCTTACACTGATAACGCCGCCGACAGTGCTGCCGGATATCGGCAGCAAAGAAAAAGCACGGGTCATTTCTGTTGACAACAGCCAGGTTTTTCAAAGCGGTATAGTTCTGCAGGGTTCGCAAGTTTTGGAAGTGGAGATCCTTACCGGCAAATACCGCGGCAAACGCTTCCGTGCCGCCAATGAACTGCGTATGCAAATGGATCTGGATAAGATGTTTGCTCCCGGCGATATTGTGCTCGCCGGTATACTGCACAATGCAGATCCGGCTGTTGATACGGTCAATGCACAGGATCACTACCGCATAGATTGGACTCTGGTGCTCTTCGGCTTATTTGCATTGCTTTTGATAATCTTCGGCGGCTGGACAGGGTTTAACGCTCTGCTTTCATTCGTATTCAGCTGTCTGGTGGTCTGGAAACTGGTCATTCCGCTGTGTCTGGCCGGAATCAATGCGCTGCTGGTTACTTTTGCCGCAGTAATGGTGCTTTCGGTGGCGATCATTCTGCTGGTGGCAGGGTTGACCCGCAAAGGCTTTACCGCCCTTGCCGGTTCGCTGCTGGGGGTGCTGGCAAGCTGCCTGACCGGTTGGATCTTTACATATTTATTCAAGATCAACGGCGCCGTGATGCCGTACAGTCAGAGCTTGCTCAACAGCGGTTTTTCCCATTTGAATCTTGCAGAAATATTTATTGGAGCGATCTTTCTCTCCAGTTCCGGCGCGGTCATGGATCTGGCAATGGATGTAGCCAGCGGTATTGAAGAGATCGACCGCCGCCGCAATGGGTTGCCGCCGCTGGAACTCTTCCGGTCAGGTATCCGCATGGGTCGCAGTGTGGTCGGAACCATGACCACGACGCTGCTGCTGGCTTACTCCGGTGGATATCTGACTTTGATGATGACTTTTGCGGCGCAAGGCACCTCTCCGATAGATTTTATCAACAATCCGCATGTTGCCGCCGAGATGGTAAAAACATTGGTCGGCAGTTTCGGTCTGATCCTGGTGGCCCCATTCACAGCCGCAGTAGGAGCATGGCTTTTCGGCCGCAGAAAAGCTGCCGTCACCCATCAGAATTAAATAAATCTTTCCACGACTGATAAATAATACTTTATTTATAAAAAAATTGACTTGCGACTTGCTAAAAACAGCAAACGGATGTACATTGTTGTTGTAATATTTTATTTAGCTGTTTGGGTAAATTTTGTATGAGTACTGAAGCATTTCTGATTATTTTTATTGCATTCTGGGCAATAATTTCGCTTTTTCCGCTGGCCTTCCGCCAATTTAAAATTCCGTCAGTCATTGTGCTGCTGATCATGGGCATGGTGATCGGGCCCAACGGGCTGGGGCTGCTGAACTTTCTGGCAACCAATCTCAACTTTCTGGGCGTGGATCCGGAGGTCATCCGGAGCCACTCTCTTACCATGATAAATTCTCTGGGCTCGCTGGGACTGGTCTTTCTGATGACACTGGCAGGAATGGAAGCGGACTTCAAACTCATCAAATCGGTGCGCAAACCGACAGTATGGTTGAGTATCCTGACCTTTATCATGCCGGCAATAGCAGGATTTATCGTATACTTCAATTTTGTGCCGGATGATCTGCCGGGACAGCTGTTGTACGCAAGTTTGTTTGCCTCGCACTCGGTAGGGATCGTGTTTCCGGTGATCCGTGAGCTGAAACTGGCCAAAACCCGTTTCGGCGCGGCGGTGCTGATCTCTACGGTTATAACCGATATCGGCAGTATTGTGTTGCTGGCGGTAAGCGTTCAGCTCAAACGGATGCAGTCGGTCAATACAGTAAGTCCCATAAAGAGCCTCTCACTTTTTGATTATATAAGTCCGGATTTTCTGGGTAACTATTTTGTGCCGGTATTTCTGCTGATCGCCATAGCGTATATGTTTACGTCCTGTCTGGTGGTGAACATGCTCGCTCGCCAAGCCCAGCAATGGCTTGCCAAAGATGAAGATGCTCTGGTAACGTTCTACCTGTTCATGGTACTTTTTACCGTGCTGGTGGGTGAATTTCTGGGGATCAACCTGGTGGTGGGAGCATTTATCGCCGGACTGGGGCTGACCAAAGTAATCAAGGATATGCCAAATACGGCTCTTTTCAATAAGATCGAAGGCATCGGGTACAGTTTGCTGATACCATTCCTTTTTATCTCAATCGGGATGAAGACCGACTTCCGGCTGCTTTTCAAATCAGCGGATAACCTCTCGATCATACTCTATACAGTAGTCGGGCTGGTGGGCAGTAAAATATTGTCCGGCTATCTGGCTATGAAATTCTCCGGATTCAGCAATGTCAAAGGACTTTGCGCCGGCTTGATGACTGTGCCGCAGCTCTCGGCTACGCTGGCGGCCGCGGCGATCGGTAAGGATCTGGGCATGCTTTCGGATGATTTTTTCAATGCGATCGTGGTGCTTTCGATCGTAACAACACTGCCGATTCCTACATTGGTGCGGCTGGTGATAGACAAGTTCCGCTTTGACTTTACAGATGTGGGATATATCACGCCATACAAACTGCCGGAAAAAACGGATCAGGATGAACTTTATTGATTTTTCAGAAAGATTTTGTGTATATGCATGTATTGATTGTCAGCGATCTGGAAGGTGTCGGAGGAGTATTGAATTTTTCCGACTGGTGTGTGGCCGAAGGCAGACGCAATGAAGTTGCCTGCCAATACCTTACCGAAGAGGTAAATGCCGCAGTTGAAGGTTTCTTTCTGGGCGGCGCAACCGGCGTTACAGTTTTCGACGGGCACGGTGCCGGCGGTTCCATACGCGGCGAAAAACTTGATCCGCGTGCAGCGCTTCAGCGCGGCAGAATGGATTTCCCCATCTTCAATGACCGTGCCGATGCCATTGCATTTGTGGGGCTGCATGCCAAAGCCGGCACTGCCAATGCGCATCTGGCTCATACCCAAACCGAAGAAGCAGTGGATTTCCGGCTCAACGGGGTCTCGATCGGAGAATTCGGCCAGACGGCATATGCTTACAGCGAACGGAATATACCCAGCATACTGGCGGTGGGAGATAAGGCTATGACTCTCGAAGCCCGTGCGCTGGTGCCTGATATCTGTACGGTGGCAGTAAAAGAAGGCTTCAATGCGCCGTTGGGGATGAATTGTTCAGCTGATGATGTATTTTTGCGCGAAAGTGCCGCTTTGCACTATCCGCGGACTCAAGTGCTCGCAGCGATATGCAGCAATGCCCGCAAAGCAGTTGAAATCTTGCGATCCGCCCCCGGAAGCTTTGCCATAAAGCCCCTTCCCGGCCAACAATATTCAGCCGAAGCGGAATACCGGCAGACTTCCCGGCGGCTGCTGGCAGAAGTAGGGGATTATCCGGCGCGACAGATCAGAACAAGTATGTGCCCGACCATTGCAGAAGCTCTGCATGAGTTTTATACCCGGCGGGAATGGTGCGCTGTTGATAATGAGTTTGTTATAAAATTATAATCAAAATTTTCAAATAATCCAGGATCGATCAATGTTTTATTACTTGTCTTTTTTGAGCAATAACCCGGATTTGGGGTTCTTCCGACTTTTCAACTATGTAAGTTTCCGGGCGGGCGGCGCCGGAGCGTTTGCCTTTCTCATCGTAATACTGTTCGGGCCGGCAACCGTGCGTATTCTGAAAAAGTTCCGGGCAACCGCCCCCAGCCGTTACGGCGGTATCGTGGAAGAATTTGTCAACGAACAAAAGGACAAAACCCCCAGCATGGGCGGTATATTGATAATTCTCGGTATCTGCGTTGCAGCAATATTGTGGATGAAGCCGGTTGAACTTTCCTGGATATTGATCGGCAGCACCATACTGCTCGGGATGCTGGGTTTTGCCGATGACTTTGCCAAAGTGGCCTACCGGCGGCGCGATGGAATTCCCGGCAAAGTAAAATTGCTGGGACAGTTTCTGGTGGCGGCAGCAGCAGTAACATGGTTGTATTACATACCTGAATTTTCGCCTTATATGCGTAATTTGTATCTGCCTTTTATCAATACACCGGTGGCAACCGGCGTGTGGGTGTCGATTTTTGCGCTGGGAGCGATCGTGGGGGCCAGCAATGCGGTAAATCTTACCGATGGTAAAGACGGGCTTTCTACGGGGTGCATGATTTTTGCGACTATTGCCTATGCAGTAATAGCCTATCTTTGCGGACATCGGGTCTTTGCCGAATATTTGCTCATACCGTTTATACCGGGCGCCGGAGAAGCGGTGGTATTTGCCTCGGCGGTGATTGGTGCATGTATCGGATTTCTTTGGCACAACTGCCACCCGGCAAGCATGTTTATGGGCGATACAGGCAGTCTGGCACTGGGTGGCATAATCGGTCTTTTATCGGTATTGGTGCGGCAAGAATTTCTGCTTTTTCTGGTGGGGGGAGTGTTTGTCATGGAAATAGTTTCGGTAATGATCCAGGTACCGGTATTCAAGCTCACCGGCAAGCGGGTATTTCTCTGCACGCCCATACATCACCACTTTGAAAAACTCGGTTGGACGGAAACTCAAATCGTGGTAAGATTCTGGATTTTAGCAGGAATCTTTGCACTGATGGCGCTGGGAACACTCAAATTGCGCTGATGTATTAAAGCAACATTTGATAAATTTTTACCGGAGAGTAAAAAATGAAACTGAAAACTCTGATGCTGATTTGTGCAGTATTTCTGATGAGCTGTATTACTTTGCAAGCGAACGAAAGCCGACTCTCAACTTTGCGAAAAACTCACCTCAAGCAGCTGAAAATACTGAAACACATCCACGAGCAGCAGCAAATTATACTGTTAAATACACTAAAAAATCCCGCTTTGTTGAAACCAGACGATTTCAACAAACCGTTCTTCCGTTCTGACTTGCGTTTTTCTATACAGCAGCTGCCGAAAAATTTGAAAAAAATAAAAAAATTTGCCTTTCTGGATAAAATGCACATCATTGATCAGGTGGTGCTGGATATTCAATCCGGTAAAATCCAGTATGAAAAGTGTAAAGAAAAAGATCCGGTAAAGATCCTTAAATATATTCAACGCAAACAAAGAGCGGCTCTGCGTATGCTGCAGAAAGCAGAAGTTTCCCGCCGCACAAATTGATTACAAGCGGTATTTACAGCAACCTATAAAACGCAGCATAACCGCTTTCTGGCGCCTTGAAAACAGAAAAATTACTAATTTCCACAGACAACTGCTGATACAGCCGAATATTTTCCTGAAAATCGCCAGTTTTCCCCACAGCGAGCCTGAGTAACGCAAACCCGACCGGGCGAGTAACGCAAGGCAACTTACTGAAAAATCTCTGTGGTATGGCAAGGCCATAACACAAAAAAAGCTGAAAAAAAAGAACTGACGGAAAATTTATTTTCACGGCAGTGCTTATTCAGCGTCAGAGATTTTTCAAGGGCAAAAAAATGGCAACCCCACAGAGATTCGACGCAAGGGCTTAAGCCCGCAGCGAGCCTGAGTAACGCAAGCCCGGCAGGGCGAGTAACGCAAGGCAACTTACTGAAAAATCTCTGTGGTATGGCAAAGCCATAACACGAAAAAAGCTGAAAAAAAGAACTGGCGGAAAATTTACTTTCCAGACAGTTCTTGTTCAGCGTCAGAGATTTTTCAAGGGCAAAAAATGGCAACCCCACAGAGATTCGAACTCCGACTAAATGAACCAAAATCATTTGTGCTACCATTACACCATAGGGTTGCTTCAAGAGATAATTTACTGCCAAAACCTGAAAAATGCAATTTCAAAATGTAAAAAAAACGTTGATTTTATAACAAAGTTTCTGTTTGCAGTTGACATTTACTGAAAAGACAGCTATTTTATAAAAATTTACATAACAGAATCAATAAATCAGAAAGAAATACACATGGATCCAATATTGCTTGAGGTCGGTAATTTTTCACTCCGATGGTATGGAGTGATGGCGGCGGCGGGTTTTCTGCTGGCCTTGTATCTGTTTCAGGCAAACCGGCATAAAGCGGCATTAAGCAGCGATCAGGTCACCAATATATTGATGCTGGCAATGATCTGCGGTATTGTTGGTGCACGGATCTTTTATGTGGTGCAAAATTGGAATTTTTACCGCGCCAATCCGGCGGCGATAATCCGCATAGATCAGGGGGGACTGGTTTTTTACGGCGGATTTCTGCTGGCCTTTGCCGCAGTGATCTGGTATGTGCGTAAAGTTTGCAAAGCAGATGTATTAAGAGTGCTTGATGCTATATCACCGGCGCTGGCGGCAGCTCATGCGCTGGGTCGGATCGGCTGTTTTTTCAACGGGTGCTGTTACGGCAAACCTGCAGAAATATTCTGGGCATTTGCCTACGCGCCGGGAACTGAACCCTTCAAGCGCTACGGCAGCCTGCCGCTGCATCCGGTGCAGATCTATGAAGCAATATTGAATATTATCCTTGCGGCAGTACTCTTCTATCTGGTCAGGCACAGTAAACGTGGAGTCCCTATGGCCAGTTATCTTCTGGCCTATGGAGTGCTACGCTTTGTGGATGAATTTTTCCGTGGCGATCACTCGGATTTTCTGCAGGGATTCACTCCGGCCCAGGTAATCGGTTTTGCCATGATCCCGGCGGGGGCATTTCTGCTGATAAAATTTCTCCGCACACCGGAAAATGCAACTCCGGATAAAACGGTGAAATCATGATCCGCAAACTTCACCTTTCGGGGCAAACAGGCAATATGCGGTTGGATCAATTTCTGGCAATTCAGCTGCCTGATTACTCCCGATCCTATCTGCAAAAGCTGATCAAATCAGGCAAGGTACAGCTTGATGACGATGTTGTTTTGACCGCAAAAACCGCCTTGCCGGCCAATGGCGTGATAAAAGTTGAACTGCCGGAAGTTCAAAATCATGATCCGCTGCCGGCAGCAGAAGAGTTTGCATTTGAGCTGCTTTTTGAAGACAGCTCCATGGCAGTTATCAATAAACCGGCCGGCATCGTAGTGCATCCGGCCCCCGGCAATCCCGACGGCACCGTGGTCAATGCCATATTGAGCCGTTATCCGGAACTGCGCGCGGCAGAATTGCCGGACGGCAGCCGCCCGGGGATCGTGCATCGGCTGGATAAAGATACCTCCGGATGTCTGGCAGTAGCCCGCACTCCGGAAGCCCAGGCAAAACTCTGTCAGGCATTTGCCGACCGGGAAACCGGCAAGATTTACCTGGCTTTAACCGCCGGAACCCCGGCCCAAGCGCGCGGCAGAATAGAAAATCTCATCGGACGTCATCCGGTAAACCGCCAGAAAATGGCAATCGTGGAACGCAATGGGAAACTCGCAATAAGCGAATACGAAACTGTAAAAAGCGGTTTTATCGGCAAACAAGCCGTTTCGCTGATAAAGGTAAGGATCTACACCGGGCGTACCCATCAGATCCGCGTACATTTATCCAGTATCGGCTGTCCGGTGCTGGGCGATGAAATCTACGGCGGGCTCCGGAGCTGCTGCGCTGTTCCGCGCCAGATGCTCCACGCGTGGCGATTGAAATTGCCGCACCCGCTTACCGGCGCAACACTCAAAGTGGAAGCTCCCCTGCCCGAGGATTTTATGCAAATATACCGGCAGATAAAATTTGAAGAGTAACGCCACTGATCCGATAATAAAGATCAACAGCGCCAGTTGCTAAAAAACGCTCTCTTCATCATGCTGTTTTTTTCCGGCTGCAGCAAAAAAAAACGGCTGTTGCTTGCCTCTTGCGAGGTTTGGCAACAGCCATTCGACAACTCAAGAAAAAACGATCAGTCGGCAATGGCTTCGAGGATCACCACGTCTTCTTTGGGTACATCCTGATGACCGGCTCTGCCGCCGGTTTTCACGGTCTTGATCTTGTTGACCACATCCATACCTTCAACAACTTTACCGAAAACGCAATATCCGTAGAACTGCGGACTGGGCGAACGGAAGTCAAGGAAATCGTTGTTGTTTACATTGATGAAAAACTGCGCGGTAGCACTGTGCGAATCCATGGTACGCGCCATAGCAATGGTGCCGATTTCGTTGGAAAGGCGGTTATCGGCCTCGTTCTGAATGGGAGCTCGGGTGGCCTTCTGCTTGAAGTTCTGATCAAAACCGCCGCCCTGGATCATAAAGCCATCGATCACGCGGTGGAACAATGTGCCGTTGTAAAATCCGCTCTTGACATACTCAAGAAAGTTTTCAACGGTTTTCGGGGCGGCATCGGCAAAAAGCTCAAGTTTGATATCGCCATGGTTGGTCTTCAGAGTTACCATAGTTTTTTTCTCCATTTTCTTTACTGGTTGGGGATTTTTTGCAGCGAAAGATATTTTCTTTTCACTGGTTACGACTTTTTTATCGACAACTTCTGCGGCCGTTACCGGAACAGAAAAGTGTCCAAAATAATAACGGATCACCGCCTGTTTGCGCAAACGCTTTTTCAGATCATCAACAGCTTTTTCCCGCGAGTTTTTCAGCAGTATCTTCCTGATTTCATCGCGATGATCGGCAAACTGCGCGAGAAATCCCTCCTCGATTTGCGCTATCTGCAGAAAATATGTACCTTCTGCAGTCTTGACCGGTCCGTAAACTGAATTGGCAGATAAACTGCCTTGCGGTAATGCGGCAGCAAATTCGCTGCGCAGCGCTTTACGCTCAATAAAGCCGACTACGCCCCCCTGCTCCCGGTTGGGGCCGCAGGAAAATGCCCTGACCGATTCAGCAAAGCTTTCCGGTGATTTTTTCAATTTTTCCTGCAGCTTTTCCACAGTTTCCAACCCGGTATTTTCCGCCAGCAGAAGCAACGCCAGTTTGATACGTTCCGGCTTGGAAAATTTACCCTGATTATTCTGAAAATACTCCATCATTTCCTGCGGCGACGGTTCACCGGCAGCATAAAACATTCTGCCGATGACCATTTCGGCTTTCAATCTTTCGATGGCCTTTTCCCGTAAATCCTCTATTGAAATATTCATCTCCCGCGTCTTGGCAGCCAGCTCGGAACGGGAACGGCAACCGAGATTTTCAGCCAGATCATCGAGCATACTTTCAATATACCGCGGAGCCAGAACCAGTTTCAGACGGTCAAATTCATCGACCAGCAACCGACGGTCAATGATCCGGTCAACGGCATCCTGACGCAGTTTGGCGGTTTCGCCGGAAATTTCGCCTTTTTCAGCATAAGCCCGCGCCAGGGCTTCTGCCGAAGAACTTTCGCGCAAAACTTCTCCCAGCGTAACAGCCCGGCCATTGACTACTGCCAATATCGAAGATGTATCATTCGCTGCCGGCAGTATTGCCGCAACGACAAAAAATGCAAAAATTGCCCAAAAACGCATAAATCCCAACTCCAGCTTACAGTTATTAAGAATCCTGATTAAATTGCTGTAATATACACGCGATTATTTATTTTGCCAAATTCCCGGTATTCTTGCTGCCGAAAATATCGCCCAGATAAAAAGCAGCGGTATATTCCACAACCATACCGCCAGCATTGCCGCCGCCGCCAACATGAATCCAATATGCCATGCCTCAAGCAATTTACGCCGCTCAATCATATTTCCGGCCGGAGCAAAAATCTGATATCCGGCAGAACAGACCGCCTGCGCCATGACCGGCAGCAGCCAGAAACACCCCGCATTACTGCCCATGACCAGCAAAGGAACGCTCAATGCACCCGGAATTGCCAACCACACGCCGCCGGCAGAAAACCTTGTAAGCAGCAATCCGCAAGTCAAGGCTGCAACCGCGATCACCAGAATAAAAGCTCCGGTATAAGTCAAAAGCAGCGCCAGCGCCAGCAAAAATATCCCCATGGAACCAAAACCGGTTTCTATGGTATTGAAATAAGAATACATTATGTTGCGCCGTTCGCCAAACAACCGGAAAAAACGCCACAATATCACCACCCCCGCCGCAATCAGGCACCACCACCATGCACCAAACCAGCGGTTGCCGCCCCATTGGATTTTCTCCGGAGGTATGATAAAATTCTCATTTCCGATCGCCATCTGGGCACCGGTAAGCGTGGAATACATTCCCGGCGGTACCGGAGAATCTTCGCCATACAAAGCTTGCAGATTTTTTTCAATGGCTTTATCGCTCAAATCCAGCGGACGGTGGCTGAAGATCCATAAATGTCCGGGCGAAGAAAGCACACTGTGATAAGCAAATTTTTCGTGCAAAAAGGTAAAAAGCGCCGGATTTTTCAACAAATGTGCCGGCACAGCCGTCACCGCATTGGAATTCAATCCGACAAAAAAGTATTCCGCAAACCGGCGGATCGCCGCCGGATACTGATTTTCCGGCAATGCGGCTATCAGCAGCAAATCCTGACGGCTGACGATCGGATTGCGGTCAAAAAGCATACTGACAGATTGATTTCTGACTGTATTTTTATTGACCAACAGCGATCCGGGCACGCGGAAGTGACGCGGGCGGATACCGGTGATGGCTCGCAAATTCTGCGGCAGAACGGATTGCGCGGAAGCAACCAGTTGTATATTGGGCGTGGATGTTTTTAGTACGCTCAACAATCCGGGCAGCGATGCAGTAAGATATTCGTCATCATCACGCCACATCAGAACCCGGCCAGCGGCGGTGAAATATCCGGAATTACGGTTTTGATCCATCAATATGAAACGCGATCCATTGCCGGTGATCCAGGTTTTGACCCACAATCCATCCGCAAAGTATTCAGGAGCTTTGCCGTAATAAGGGCAGGAAAATACCGGAGAGAAAAAATATGCAATTACTGCTGCGGCAAACAGGCCGCACCGCCAGACCCAACTGCTTATTTTTGCTCCGCGGCAGGTAAATGGCGAAGCCAACACCCAACTCAAAATCAGAAATTCACCCAGATAGAAAAACAGTGTTTCCATCCATGACATACGAATCCTGATGCATGCAAAAAGCCAGACGGCTCCGGCAAGCAATATACCCAGCACCAGACTCCAGCGCTCGATATGCTTGAAGCTGCCGCTTGAAAAAGCGTAAAATATTCCGCCGGCAGCTACTGCGGCAAAAGCGATCCCCGCCCAGCCTTCGATAGAGCCGCTGCCGGCAATATGCCGCACCAATCCGACTCCGCCAGTTGTTCCGACGGCCATAAAAACGACCGTCAGGTAATAAAAATTGCGCCCGGCATGCATGATATGGGCTGCTTTTACAGCAGCAAAAGCCAGCACACTCCACAGCACGCCGGCAAAAGTCAGCGCTTTTAATGGTTCAAGACCATCATCCGGCAAATGCAGAAAAGCGGCAATCCATCCGCCGCCCAGCACCATGCCGGGCAGCAGAAAAAACATGATTATCCGCCATAAATTTTTCATTAAAATCTGTTTTATTCAGAAATATCTTTTATTTTTCCAGAGCTTTAGCCGCACACTTTTTCAGCAAATCAGCTTCGGCAGCGGGAATATTTGCTGGCACAAATTTTATATCATCAGCTTTTTTGCCAAACAAAAACATATACCACAACGCCGCCTGCATATAGTCGCCGCGATCATTAAGGTGATGACTGTCAGCACCAATATAAAACTCTCCAGTCTTTTTATTTTTCCGCCACGCAAATTTGCCGACCACATCGCCGTAATCAGAAGGCAGAGCAGGCTTTTTGAAATCTTTGAGCGGCACAGCCTTGAATTTCACCGGCGACTCCGCCCGGTAAATCTGCACGGCATCGCCCGTTGGAATGATCCGGAGCTGATATTTTTCCGCCAGTTTGCCGTAAGCAGATTTGAGCTGGTCATACATAACCTGCTGATCAGCAACCACCGAGGGGAAACGCGGTGAATCGCTGCGATAGGACCAGGTTTGCTGAATAACGATTTCAGCATTTTTCTGATATTTGCGGATATATTTTATGATTTCACCGGCATAGGGTTCGTAAGATGAAAAATCAAAACTCTTTATACTGCCCTGCTGAATGGTGATAATGTCGTACTGATTATTTTTCAAAAGCTCGTTGATATTCCCTTTGCGTACTGCACATTTTGCCGGATTTTTTTCCGAATTCCAAACCTTGATCGAATAAGGTACATACTTGGGATCTTCTTCGGCCTTCATCAGATTGTTGTAATGTTTTTCCAGCTGGCATCCGCCGATATAAGCGCTGGTCAACACCAGCTGACTGGCGGAATCTTTGGCAACGATCTGCGGCAGATAATTGCCCACGCAAACCGAAAAACTGTTGCCGATCATCAAAACTTTGAGTTCTTTTGCCGACAAAGCAGATACAGCCAAAGTCAGCATGCACACCATAAATAAGCTTTTTTTAAACATTGTTGTACTCCTTATATTTGAAAAAAATGGAGTTATAAAAAAAATCAATCTGGAGAATATAGCATTTATAACTCCAGATTGCAATTTTTTTTAATGAAAAATCAGATATTACCGGTCATGGTAAAGCCAATACTTTTTGGGCAGAGCGTATCCTTTGGTCGCAGCATTGCCGTAGTTGGCTTCGGCTTTGGCACTCATCACACTACCGGTAACGGTTACGAAGTTCGCTATGCCGTTATGCCGGGTGCCGGAAATATTTTTGGTGCTGCCCTTACCGATCCATGATTTACCGCTGGAACTGTCAGCATCGGCAAACATCCAGACATCTTCCGGAGTCTGGGCACAGTTGTAAGAACTCTTGTTTTCCGATGAAATCAACGCATTTTCCAACCCGCGGAATGTAAAAATACTCTTATATGTCGTTCCCCAGTTATAAGTCAGACACCAGGTCATAACATAGTTGAACGCCCCACTCATGGCGCCACCTTCGCTGGTACCGGCTGGACAGACAAAATGCTGAAATTTCTGCTTCTCCAACCAGGTCGTATCTTCTTTGTAAAAACGGAACCCTTCAGTATTTTTGAGTTCAGCAAAATACGATGCCAGCAAGTTCAACCCATGATATGCCCCACCCGGACATCTGCTGGTGCTGGGATTGGCATTATTTGCAGGCAGAAAATAATCAAGGTTGTCATCGCGGTACATAGTTGCCGCCAAACCGATCTGTTTCAGGTTACCGATACAGCTGGTAGCTCTTGCCCGTTCGCGGGCAGCGGAAAGTGCCGGCAAGAGCATTGCCGCAAGTATGGCAATGATTGCAATAACTACCAGCAGTTCAATCAGCGTAAACGCTGATTGAGTGAAGAACGCCTTCGGCGTGTGAAGACGTGAAGAGCTTGACTGCGTCAAGCGTGAAGTGCGCCCTGACGGGCGTAAGGAGGTGTTGCTTTTTAGTTTTGAAAAACAGTTCTGTTGTGCAGTAGTAACCAGCAGTTCAATGAGGGTAAAATTCTTCTTTTGCATTGAGATCACCTTTACTTGATTATTTTCTTCAACTTGATAACAGGTTTGACTTCCGGCAGCAGGAAATCCCAGACAGCAAGACCGTTTTTTTCGTTGACTGCTTCAGCTTGCCCGGCAAAGAACGCATGCCAGGACTGCGGCGCCAATGCCAGTTCAGAACTGCCGAAGGGCTGAATGGCAAAGTAAATAATCTTACCTTTGCCGACTTTGCGTTCAACAGCTGCCGGAGTTTTATCGGAATAAGTCATAATAACTTTGGCTCCATCAATTTGCGGCATAACATAGCTTTCAAAGCGTGAACCTTTGGGGGGAACTGCATTGGCAACCATACTGACGGCCAGTGTTTTATTCTGATAAATAAGCGAACACTGCCGCAGCGGTTTGACGGTAGCGGGAACTTGGGCGCCCACAAGTTTTACGCGGTCGCTGTTCAAAGTTCCGTCGATATTGTACTGCATGAAATTGGGATCAAAAACCACCATCGTGCCACCGTCTTCCACCCATTTGAGGAGTTTGGCGGAAATTTCCGGTGCAGTGTAATTCATCGCCGGCACATACAAAAGTTTGTAATCATCGAGCTTGATCTGATCTTTGCAAACAGTGGTATCAGAGATAATACGGAAGTTGCTCTTGATACCTTCGCCGAGCATAACATATACACTGTAAAGCGCATGTTGTATAAAGTCTTTTTTTGCCCATTTATCAAAGTTTGAATACCAAACCAGAGTTTTGGTCTCTTGGGGCAAAACAAGTTTATCCATTGAACCGACAAACTTTGAAAGTTCCAGCATGGCGGCGTAGTCCTCAAAAATCTCCCACGGAGCATTGCCGCAGTACCAGAAAAGGTGTTCGGCACCGTTTTTCAACGCCTGACTTGCCCATTCGCGCATATCGTTTTTGTCGCCGTGCCGTCCGTGATAAATAAAGCACTGCGGCATGGTGATAATCTTGGCGTTGGGAGCCAGATCGTGCAGTACCTTGGTGGAAAAACCGGTGTGATAGATCGCCCGTGCCATGCTGTAAAAAGCAGCGGTACTGGTTGGATATGGGTCGCACGCCATGACTTCGGCTATATCGTTGAGGTTGGCTATATCCACAATAGACTGACCGGCTACGTTGTTATCGGTCATCAGGTGATAAGGTGTATCGGGCAAAACGGATTTGAACGCATCGCGGAAAAGCTTGAGCGATGTATAAAGTTCATTATTCCAGTAGCGGTAAAAAGCTATACGGGCAAACGGCAAATCTTTTTCGGCAACACCATCAGCAAAACAGCTGCCGAATTTACCGAAACCGTAATCTTTGCGGATAACAGCATCAACTTCTTTAAGATAATCCGCCCCCTTCTTGTTGATCGCCGGATTGAAGAATTTATCATATCCGTTGCTGGGTTCATCCGGTCCCATGCCCAGCTTGACAGTTTTCTTGAGTAATTCGCCGTTTTTGCTGGTAACGAAACTCTTGATAAAACGGCAGGCGGCATCGCGGTATGCCGGATCGTTGACGCTTACAGCATAGGAACTGTCAGGATTGATCAATTTTGCACCATTCTTGCGGGCATTGCGGCCGTGATCGCTGTTGTGAGTAAAGAACGGTACTTTGGTATTGTAGGTTTTGACCTGATTTTCAAAGATTTCCCGGCCGCCGGCCAAAGCCCACGGCCATCCTCTGCCGCCGATCCCGGCTTCGCCCCACGCCCGGTAAAGTTCTTTGAGCCAACTGTTGAAAACTTCATCGCTGGTGCGGGCCATAACGTTTTTGGGAAAATCGGTGCGGCTGGTTCCATGAGTCCACACATCCAACTGATATTTGCCGGGTGTACCTTTTTTCAGAAGCGTCTGGAATTTTGCCTGCGGGCGTTTTACAGCAAATTTCACATCTTCAGTATTGCGGCTTCGGGTCATTACAATATTGTTGACTGTACTGGAAAGAGTACCCCAGTTGGCAATATCGACAAACTTACCCTTGTAAGAATTGAAAGTACTGTTTTCGCGGTTGGACTTATTTTCACGCGCCAGATTGAATTTGAGTTCGTAAGGCTTATTGCCATCAATCCCCAATACTTTATACGGTATATAGAAAACGCTTACCCACCCTTTGGCGGTTACCGCAGTACGACTCTTGAAATCACTGTTCCATGCTCCGCGGAATCGCCAGGGATCACCGGGAATCCGCTGATAAAGTTCGCCATCAGTTTGGGTATTGGCGGCATTTACAGCAAACTGCCAGCCACATTGACGCTTTTCATCAAAAAGGAAAACGGTGTTGCAGTCGTCGTTCCAGACCGCGCCGTCGCGTTCCGTAACCTTGGCAATCGGCTTGCCTGCCGAGTCATTGCGGAAAACAAAATAAAGTCCGCTGCGGTCAGCTGCCAGCTGTACGGCAGTATTTTCGGCTGCAAGTTTGCCCTGCACATAAAAACCGTAGCGCAGATGACGGGCATTCCAGATGTTTTTATCGATATCGGCAGAAAAATCCATCTTTTTAAGCACCGGAACTTTGAGACTGTCGGGCATGTAGGATACGCCGACCATATCCAGCAATATTTCTGTCGGAGCGCCGGAAAAACTCATAAGATACTGTACGCCGGCAGTTTCTTTGGGCACATCAAAAAGCTGCTCAAACGTCTGATATTTATCGCTGGCAGTCAATTCAACCGTTGACTTTTCCCGGCCGGCAGAACCTTGCTTTCCGCCTTTTTTATTGAAGTTGAGATTCAAATTCAGAGCCGGGATATTGCCGTTGACTTTGTACTGAAAACGCTTGATCATCACCCCCGGAGCGGGAGCTCTGAAACTCATAGCGCCATAAATCGTAATGTTTTTGGCGTCTTTGGTGATTTTCATGGATTTGGTACCGGTGCCGACATCTGTTGTTTCAATCGAAAGTTTTTTCTGATCTTTCGGCGGCCAGGTGCGCATGGACACACCCCGTTCAAAAGAGTGTGTTTCCGTATAAAATGGCTGGACAGCCCCGGCTTGTCCTGCCGCCAGAATACTGACAGCAGTCAATAGTATTCCAATGTTTGCTTTTTTCATTTTTTCTCCTGTTGTTTATATTCGTTTATATTTGGTATTTCATTATGTAAATTATATTCCATATCTAAAAAATGGTGCACGGTTTTTCCCACACCGCCAATAAGCATACACAAAAGCAAATCCCACAATTCCTGATATTGTTGTGCTGAACTTGAAACAGTCGAAAAAAGCACTGTATTTTCCGGCACATATTCATCTTTTATCGTATTTTTGCACAATAAAAGCAAACAATCCGTATCGTCATAACGCTTTACCGTTTTAATACCGCTACCGTTCCAATGGATCACAGCCTCCGGCAAATCTGTTTTATTTTTCAAAGGCTCTGCCGCAACATTTTCAAAAAGTTCATCACTGCCCACAACAGGAAATTCATCAAGAAAAGCATTATATTTGCTGTATGGCAGATCATATTTTTTAAGAATCTTCCGCCATTGACAGCTGCTGTACCTTAAATACCCTTCCAGCGGCGAAACCAGATTTATTGCAATCTTGCGGTAGCCTTTTTCGTAAAGCAATTTCACCAACTGCTCCATACAGCCAAAAGTATTCTTTTCCACAAAGTTCACATTTTTCACACCCGGCATTACATTTGCTGATACAAACGGTATATCCTTTTTGTTCAGCACCTCGCTATATTCCGGATTTATGGCACTGTACAGAAAAATCACGCCCGCTATATCTGCCTTGAACATACGATTTGCCACAAAAGCCTGCTGTTTGCGGGGGACTCCCAGAAAAATCGGTGTATAGCCATCACTGCTTATCATTTCAGTAATCAATCTGAGCGATGTCCACGGTGATGGCATGCTGTCATAAACCGCAATAGCAACCAGACCGCAGGGCAGTTGGCTGCGGTCGATTATCATACCGCCGGAACCATGCGGCACCAGCAGTCCTTTCCGCACCAGCAGCTGCACGGCGTTGAACATAGTCTGAATGGCAATACCGAATTCGGCGGCGAGCTCCCGCATCGGCGGCAGTTTTTCCTTATACACTCCGCGCCTGATACGCCTTAAAAGCTCAATGGCTGTTTGAGAATATTTCGGTATATCCATAACACAACTCAATATTATTATATCCCTGTTTAGAGTAACGGCAAAAGCGATTTGAGTCAAGGGGACAATACAAAAAATTAAACTCAAAAATAATTTGTATATAGAACAAAATATGTCATTGTTCAATAAATTTTTTAATTATGCATATTACCACATACACTATTTCTTGCAAAAAAAGAATATCGGTGTTATATTGAGATACCAGAAAGCATATTCAGAAAATTTCAGAAAGGAAGTAAAATGGTGTTCAGAAAATTACGGAAAATCCCGCTTATTTACTGGAATATTGCGGCATTTATCGGCGGCTGTCTGCTGGGGTTGCTGCTTTACGACAGCGAATGCTCCAAAAATGTTATCGAAATTCTTTCGCCTTTCGGCGGCATATTGGTAAATATGTTGAAAATGATCGTTATACCAATTATTTTCTTTTCACTTATTTACGGCTCAGCCAGTCTGCCGACCTCAACTTTCGGCAAAATGGGTATGGGGGTGTTCTGCTGGTATCTCGGCACCTCGATCTATGCGGCGGTATTCGGTACGGCCGGAGCTTTTATTTTCAACCCTGATATGCAGATCAGCGGTATTTCCACAGAGTTGCTTGAGCAGGCCAAAAGTATGCAGGCAAGCAAAGCTCAAATGGGGAATCCTTTTGTAAATCTGCTCTACAGTCTGTTTGCAAACCCGTTCCAAGCGCTGGCGGGCGGCAACTTTCTGCCGGTGATCGTTTTTGCCATCATGTTCGGATTGGCAGCCAGAATCGTTATGGATACCACCGGAGATGAACGCACAGGAAAAAACATTCAACTTATGCTCGATGTTGTCGATGGCTGCCAGAAAGCGGTGGCCAAGATCATTGAATGGATCATGCTTTATTTTCCGATCGGGATTTTTGCGCTGACCTGCTGTTGTTTTGCCACTTTCGGCAGCGGACTTTTCAAATCTTATGTGCAGGTAGCCGGCTGCGTGATCATCTGCATACTTGCCATGCTGCTGATCTGCTATCCGCTCTTTATTCTGATCTTCTGCCGGGTCAATCCCTACCCCATACTCTGGAAGTTGCGAGAACCGATACTGACGGCTTTTGTAACGCGTTCCAGCGCTGCAACACTGCCCGTATCATTGCGGACAAGTCTGGATAAACTCAAAGTGCGGCGCGAACTTTCCAGTTTCACATTGTCGCTCGGAGCTACAGTGAATATGGATGGTGTGTGCATACATCTGCCGGTATTTGCAGTGCTGGCTGCAAATATGTTCGGTATTGAAATGAGCATTGCCCAAATTCTTCTCATGGTGCTGTGCGTTGTTTTTGCCTCCATCGGGGCCGGCGGAGTTCCCGGCGGCAGTATCTTCCTGCTCTTTATGGTGCTGGCCAATCTCAACCTCACTGCAGAGCAGACCGGTATTATCGTAGCACTGGCGCTGGGAATCAACCCCATATTGGATATGTTTGAAACCGCCTGTAATGTTGCCGGAGATAATATCGGTACTTACGTTGTGGGCAAACGCCTGAAAATGATCAACAAGTAACTTCAAACTGATGATTTGTTTTTACCGGCAGAAGATGATGTAAAGCTCTTGCTGATAGTATTTTTATGGCAGAAGCCAGCCTTTTTCAATGGCATTTTGAATATTTTTCATGCACCAGTCGTATAAAACGGGCATAAAATCTTTACAAACCGATATGCGTTTTTCCACCTGCCAGGCTTCAGGACGCGGCACGGAATTCTGCCAGGTGTGACCTTCGGTAAGGGTATTATGCAGAAACGGTTGAACTTTATCCAGACAATCGGCGTAACGGGCCTCCGGAGTGGAACACATTTCAAATTCTTCCCAGAGTTTACGGATATACTGTCCCTGTTCCGGCGGCAGCATGGCAAAAAGTTTATCGGCAGCAGCATGTTCGCGGGCGGCTTTATCTCCGTAGCCTGCAATATCATACGCAAAGGTGTCGCCGGCATAAATTTCCACCAGATCATGCACCAGCATCATTTCCACGGCATGCAATACATTGACTTTTTCCACCGCATGTTCAGCAAAAAGTAAAGCCATAACTGCAATATGCCACGAATGTTCGGCATCATTTTCGCAACGGCTGCGGTCGAGCAGCAGAGTCCGGCGTGCAATGGAAGTCATTTTATCGATAACTGCGGTAAACTCCAGCTGCATATCGAGCCGGAGATTGCCGCTGGGGAGCAAATCTTTGAGCGTATTCATTTTTTTTACCTGTCTTAATTTTTTTTTAAGATACATTGTTGCCTGAAATATTGCAAACTTTGTTGCAAAAAACTTTTTTCACACTATTTTATGAAGTAAGATTTTTTTGGAATGTAATATCAAAAGGAGAATATCTCATGTGTAATATGGCAGCTTACGCTGGCAAGGAACCTGCGGCCCCAAAACTTTTCCGGATGCTTCAGGCGCAGGAAGCCCTTGGCGGCGGGCACTACAACGGCATTGCCACTATCCATCAGGGCAAAATACACCTGATAAAAGCTATCGGCTCCACGGCGGATCTGCTTCAGCGGCATCCGGAAGTAATGAACCTGCCCGGCACTGTGGGAATAGCTCACAGCCGCACTCCGGGAATCGACTCCGATGAATGGGCTCAACCGTTTTTCTCCTGCGATGAAAAGGTGGTCTATTGCGCCAATGGCGCCGCCGGACAATTCACCGGGACCGATTACAATGACTATTATCTCCAATCATTGTCCGACGGCATTGCCTACCGGACCGCAATCAATGAACCGGCGGCGCTTTATCCGGTGATGCGAGATGGCAAATGTGTGCATTCTTCGGAACTCATGGCCAATATCATCCGCAGTCAGCAGCTCAAAACGCCGGTGGTCTTACGAAAAATCATGCGCAAAGCTCTGACTGATTTTCCGGCAGAAGTCGCAGCACTGGCACTTGCGGCAGGCGAACCGGAAGCCGTGAGCGCCGCCCGCGTAAATCAGCCATTAATGTGGGGGCGCGACAGCAGCGGGTTCTATCTGGCAACCAGCGCATTTGCTCTGGAAAATGAAAACCTTGAGTGGATCAACCGCGTACCGCACGCTTCGACCATGACTATGACACGGGAGGGAATAACCTTTGAAGCTATGGATGAATTCAGCGGTTATTTCATGGATCATGAACCGCTGACCGCTATCTTTGCGGAATATGAAAAAATGCTTAACAGCGGTAAAGATTTTTGTGTCAATGATTTTTGCGTGGCAGCCCAAAAGTGCTGGCCGCAGGATAAAATGGCGGTGGCCAATATGATTGCCTACGAGTATTTGCGCGAAAAAATGCATACCGGTTTATTGGAAACATTTGTTGCAGATACTCCCGGCAGCGGGAAAAATCTGACCGCGCCGCAACAGCGTTACCGCTTGAAAAAATAAAAATTCAATCAGGAAGAGTTATGTATATAAGTACTGAAAAAATCCTTGCCGGTTTGCTCCTGACCGCTATTGCCGGTCTGGCGACCGGGGTCGGAAGCTGCATAGCTTTTTTTGCAAAACACAAAAACACGCGTTTTCTTTCCTGCTCGCTGGGGTTTTCCGGCGGAGTGATGATTTATATATCGCTGGTGGAACTGCTGGCGGGTTCGCAGAGTGAACTTGCTGAAATCTTCGGCAAACGCCCCGGTTCGCTTATCGGTATAGCGGCGTTTTTCGGCGGTATGGCGCTGGCCATGCTGATAGATAAACTCATACCCAGTTATGAAAACCCGCACGAAGTACGAAGTGTGGAAGATATGGATTCGCCGCACCACAAAGAACGTCTGGTGCGCAGCGGCAAGCTCTTTGCGCTGGCAATCGCTATACACAACTTTCCGGAAGGCATGGCGGTGTTTACCTCGGCTTTGACCGATCCGCTTACCGGTATATCCATTGCGCTGGCTATTGCCATACACAATATACCCGAAGGAATCACCGTTTCGGTACCGATCTATCACGCTACCGGCAGCAGAAAAAAAGCATTTCAATACTCTTTTCTTTCCGGTCTTGCTGAACCGCTGGGGGCATTGATCGCGTGGGCTTTTCTGTTGCCGTTTATCTCGCCGGTGCTGCTGGCAGTGATTTTTGCGGCGGTTGCGGGGATCATGGTTTTTATTTCATTCGACGAACTGCTGCCGCTGGCAGAAGAGTATGGCGAACATCATCTGGCGATCGCCGGTCTGATAGCCGGCATGCTGGTAATGGCATTGACTCTGGTCTGGTGATGCAGTTTATTTACTGTTATTACGGAAAAGTTTTTCTGCCGGACATTACGCAGTAAATACAAGTCCACGTTCAATTCAACAGTTTGCAGAGCTGTCCGGGATAAGTCAAAGCATCCGGCGCAGCAGAGCCTTTGCCCGGCATATACACTCCGTAGGTGATACTGTCGCCGAAACAGACAATCGATTTGGCTCCGGGATAGTTTACCTTGAGTGTTTTATAAACATTTTCCGCAATTACCCGGTATCCGGCGGCAGTCATGTGCATACCGTCATTTTTACCGCTGTTCGCCGGATTTAGCACCAGCGAAGAAACGGTATCATCCACCGGGTCGATAAGTGTATATACATCAACCAGGGGTATGTCGCGCTCATCGGCAGTTTCCCGGATCGTGCGGTTGAGTGTATCGAGCCGTTCTTCCAGACTTACCGGATGATTGATGGTTTCCGGAAAATTTTCGATCAGAAAATTCTTCAGAAAGCGCGGTGCGGTCATCAATACCGCTTGTGCACCGATATATTTTATACGGTCAAGCAGCGTATTGAGATTTTTCTGATAAGTTGCCAAATCCAGCATGTGTCCGGGGTAAAACATATCGTTGGACCCCACCAGCAGCACCACCACGTTGGGCGAATGCTGCGTTACATCCCGGTCAAAACGCTTCAGAAGTTCCAAAGTCGTATCGCCGGGAAAACCGGAGTTGTAAACGTTGATTTCAGCCATTTGACCGCTCCTGACACCAATCATTATTTGCGGATGATCTTCAGCAGTTCATCGCGTTTTTCGCACATGAGTTTTTCATCTTTGGCTTCCACAATCAAACGCAGCAAAGGTTCAGTATTGCTGCAGCGCACATTGAAGTGCCAATCGGGATATTCCACAGAAAAACCATCCAGTTCAAAGGCTTCGCCATCGGTGTATTTTGCCTTGATTTCAGCCAGCACTCCGGCGGCATCTTCCACCCGGCTGTTGATCTCGCCGGAAGCGCTGTAACGCAAAAGCGGCGCCACCAGTTCTGAAGTTTTTTTACCGGTTTTGACCACCAGATTTGTCAGTTTTATCAATGCCAGTCCCTGCGACTCGGCGGTAAAGTTTTCTTTGAAATAATAGTGTCCGGAAAGTTCACCGGCAAAAACCGCACCGGTTTCACGCATCTGCTGTTTGATAAAAGCGTGTCCCACGCGGGACATGACAGCTTTGCCGCCGTTTTCTTCAATACACTCTTTTACAGCACGGCTGCTTCGCAAATCGTAAAGAATGGTGGCAGGGCCGTCGGCAAGAATGTCCTGGGCAATCAACGCGGTAAAAAGATCCATGGGGATGATTTCGCCATTGTTATCAATGAAACCGCAGCGGTCGGCATCACCATCGAATGCGGCACCGAAATCAGCGCCGACCTCTTTGACTTTAGCCCGGATATCATCCAATGTAGCCAGATGCAGCGGGTTGGCTTCGTGATTGGGGAATGTGCCATCCAGCTCTTTATACATGGGGACGATTTCAAACATATCTTCAATGCCGGCAATTTCATAAGAGCCCATGGCATTGGCATAATCGACTACGATCTTGAGTTTTTTATCGCCGAATTTGGCAAACTTACGCAAAAATGCGCCGTATTCAGCAGCGATATCATATTTTACGATCTCGCCGGGAACAGCCGCCGGAGTAAAATCATCGGCCATAACCAGTTTTTCTATATCCATAATGCCGGTAGCTCCGGAAATGGGTACAGCGTTGGCTCGGCAGAGTTTGAAGCCGTTCCACTCGCCGGGATTGTGCGAAGCAGTGATCATAATGGATCCATCGGCTTTGAGCGTGCCGTTGGCAAAGTAGCTCATCGGCGTGGAGCAAAGCCCCAGATCGACAACTTTGCAGCCCATGGCGGTCAAACCGGCAGCAAGACCTTCAAACATATCCTGCGAGTGCGGACGCATATCCCGCCCGACTACCACCATTTTGGCGCCGGTGAAAACTGCATACGCTTTGCCGATTTTTTCAGCCATGGCTTTATTAAGATCAACCGGAACGACTCCGCGAATATCGTAGGCTTTGAATATACCGCTCATAATACACCTCTTTATATTTTGTAATTTTCTCTTACAGACAGTTATTTTGTGTGTAATGTAACACAAGATTGAATATTTTTCAAATAACAAAACGTTTTTTTAAGTTTGCAAAGAGCTGTTTATGGTTTTATATTACTGGCAAGCAAGTATTCCCTGAACCATGGAGCTTTTATTATGATACGATTCTGCCAAGCCGGAGATCTCGATACGATCTGCCGCATTGCCAAAGATGCCTGGGAAAAGATTTTTGACCATCTGGAAAATGTGTTCGGCAAGGAGCTTTACAATACAGTCAATCCCGATTGCCGCAACAGCAAGACGCCGTGGCTGCACAAATTTTTTACTGAACACCCCGACTGGCTGTATGTGGCCGAACGCAATGGCAAAGTAGTGGGTTTTATCTGTATAATCCTGAACAGTCAAAGCAAAGTCGCCCAGATCTCCAACAACGCCGTTGATCCGTTCTGCGGAGAAAAAGGTGTGGGGCAGGAAATGTATCAGGCGGTCTTTGAGCGTTTCAAAGCCGAAGGTATGCGTGCTGCGGTGGTGACTACCGGTCTGGACGATGCCCATGCCCCTGCCCGGCGCGCCTACGAGCGTGCCGGATTCAAACGCAGAGCCGAGCAGGTTTGCTACATGATGGATTTAACAGAAAGTGAATGAACATTGAGTCTGTTTCAGTTAAAATCCGAATACAAACCCTCTGGCGACCAGCCGCAGGCTATTGCCTCGCTGGTAAAAAACTTTGCTGCCGGTGCCAAAGAGCAGACTCTGCTGGGCGTGACCGGCTCGGGAAAAACATTCACGCTGGCCAATGTTATTGCACAGCTTGATGCGCCGGTGCTGGTTTTGAGTCACAACAAAACGCTGGCAGCACAGCTTTACAGCGAATTCAAAGCATTTTTTCCTGATAACGCAGTAGAGTATTTTATAAGTTACTATGACTATTATCTGCCGGAATCATACATCCCCGCCACCGATACATACATAGCCAAAGATGCCTCTATTAATGAGAATATCGAAAAACTGCGTCTTGCCAGCACCGCCAATTTGCTGGAAAGGCGCGACACGATCGTAATTGCGAGCGTATCATGCATTTACGGCTTGGGTTCTCCCGATGACTACGCCAATATGTGTGTAACAGTTTCTGCCGGCGAAAGCGTTGACCGCGATGACTTTCTGCGCAAGCTCATCGATATACAATACGAGCGCAACGACACCAGCCCGGGCGCCGGAGAGTTCCGCGTTAAAGGCGATACCATTGAAATATTCAAGCCGCAGCGCGATGACTTTATCCGGCTCTCTTTCTGGGGCGATGAAATCGAAGCTATTTCCCGGCACGATGTTGTTTCCGGCCATATCAAAACCCGTCCGGCAAGCATAACATTTTACCCATGCAAACACTTTGTCCTGCCCGCAAAACGTATTGAAGAAGCCAGTGAAACCATTCTCAAAGAGATGCATGAACAGGTGAATTTTTTCGAAAGTCAGGGTCTGCTGGTTGAAGCTCAACGGATTTACCAGCGGGTCACCAGCGATATAGAAATGCTCAAAGAATTCGGCTACGCTTCCGGCATCGAAAATTATTCGCGCCACCTGGCCAAACGCACTCCGGGCAGCCGACCGCCGTGCCTGCTGGACTTTTTCCCCGACGATTACTTGACGATCATCGACGAATCGCATGTGACCATACCACAGATCAATGCCATGTTCAAGGCTGACCGCAACCGCAAGCAGACCCTGATCGATCACGGTTTCCGGCTGCCCAGTGCATTGGATAACCGGCCGTTGAAATTTGAAGAATTTGAAGCGCTCACCAAACGTATGATCTATGTATCGGCCACACCCGGCAATTATGAACTGGAACGCACCGCCAAACCGGTGGAGCAGATCATCCGCCCCACCGGTTTGCTCGATCCGGAAATCGAGATCCGTCCGCTGGAAGGCCAGGTCGATGATGTGGCCGCCGAAATAAGAAATTGCGCCAGACGCAAAGAGCGGGTGCTGGTAACGACCATGACCAAGAAAAGCGCAGAAAGACTCTCGGATTACCTCAACGAGCTGGAACTGCGCGTAAGTTATCTGCATTCGGAAATGGATGCCCTTGAGCGGGTGAAAGTTTTGACAAAACTCTCCGAAGGCGAATTCGATTGTCTTATCGGAATCAATCTTCTGCGCGAAGGTATCGACCTGCCTTCAGTGACATTGGTAGCGATCCTTGATGCGGATAAAGAAGGTTTTTTGCGCAGTTCGCGCTCTCTTATCCAGGTGGCCGGCCGCGCCGCGCGCAATGCACAGGGCAGAGTCATACTTTACGGCGAAAAAATCACTCCTGCCATGCAGGAACTCATCGATGTAACCAGCGACCACCGGCAGCGGCAAACAGCTTATAACCAAAAACATAACATCACTCCCAAAACCATCGAAAAAGCCAGGCGCGAAACCATCAGCGACGTGGTAAAATCCAACAGCGACCGCCACGCCGCCGGCGAAGCCGCAGCCAGTGTTTTCGGCAATAACTCCAGTGGAGTTGCCGGACGTATAGAAGTAAAAAATTTAAGCGCCCGGGAACTCTCGCAGCTGGTCTGCGATCTGGAAACAGAAATGCTTGCCGCCGCCGAAAGTCTTGAGTTTGAACGGGCAGCAAAATTGCGCGACAAACTCAACACTCTGACCGATAATCGTTTTGTGCAGAATTTCAAGAGCAAACGCTGAAAAAAAACGCTTTTGATTTGTGAAAAAACTGAATGGCAAAAAGTTGCAATTTTTCAAGCTGGGTGTATATTAAGTCAGTTTATATTTATTAGAAATAAATATTGAGTGATTTTATTATGTGTATAGCCTGGCCAATGCGCCTTACTGATATATTGCCCGACAAGTTCGCAATGGCGGATCTGGACGGTGTTTCCCGCAGAATAAGTCTGCGGCTGCTGCCCGATGCCAAAGTGGGTGATTATGTTTTAGTGCATGCCGGTTATGCCATTGAAACAGTCGATCCGGTAAAGCTCGAAGAACAGCTCAAGATTTTTGAAGAGCTGAAAAACGAACTTGCCGAATGATATATTGATAGGCTTTTTTATGGATTTGCAAGTTGCAAATTTCTGGCGCACGGCTTTGAAAAAAGCCGCAGCAGCCTGCGGTCATAACATACGGGTAATGGAAGTGTGCGGCACGCATACTCACGCGATCGCCAAAAACAATCTGCGTGTATTGCTGCCGGAGAATGTAAAACTTATTTCCGGACCCGGCTGTCCGATTTGCGTTTCCGGTGTGCTTTTCATCGAAAAGATCCGCACCTTGCTCCGTCAAGGCATAACAGTGGCAATGTTCGGCGATCTTTTGCGTATTCCCGGAGTTCACGGTTCTCTGATGGGTGAAAAAAATCTGAAACTGGTCTATTCGCCGGAAGATGCGCTGACTTTTGCCATTGAAAATCCCGACCGGGAAGTGGTTTTTGCGGCGGTGGGTTTTGCCCCCACATTGAGTGCGGCGGCGGCACTTATGCAAAGCTGCTGCGAAGCAAAAGTAAAGAATTTTTCGCTGCTTTCCGACTTTAAAGAAATCAGACCGGTACTCACATATCTTTGCGGAACACAACAAATCTCCGGTCTGCTGCTGCCCGGTCATGTGGCAAGCGTAGTGGGGAGCACCTACTTCAAAAAACTGCAAATTCCGGCAGTTGTGGCCGGTTTTGAGCCGGAAAATATACTCCACAGCATCAAACTTATTCTCGAAGCCATTACCGGAAACAACAAAGATTATCTCTGCAACAACTACCCATCCGCTGTGCGCGATAACGGCAATACTTTTGCTTTGCAGCTGATCGATAACTATTTTGAACAAGCCTCCAGCACATGGCGCGGACTTGGAGATATTGCCAATGCCGGATGGCGCTTAAAGGAGCAGTTTGCCGGCTTTGATGCAGAAAAGCGCTTTGATCTTTCACAGGTCGAAGGGCGTGAAAATCCCGGATGCCGGTGCGGAGAAGTACTCACCGGCGTAATTGAACCAACAGATTGTCCGCTTTTCGGCAAGGTCTGCACGCCGGATAATCCTGCCGGGGCCTGCATGTCAAGCAGCGAAGGCGCATGCTCGGCAGCTTTTCATTATCAGGGAGGAGTCTTATGAGCGAAATCATAACCCTTGCCCACGGCGGCGGCGGCAGACTGCAGAATGATCTGATCCGCAACGAAATAGCCACCCGTTTTTCCAATGATATTTTATCCGGATTGCCGGATGGAGCCGCCACGCCGGAAGGACTGGTTATTTCCAGCGACAGTTTTGTAGTCACCCCCAGATTTTTCCCCGGCGGCAATATCGGCAAACTCGCCGTAGCCGGCACTGTGAACGATATACTTATGGCAGGCGGTGTTCCCAAATACCTAACCTGCAGTCTGATCATAGAAGAGGGGTTGACTCTCGACGAACTGCGGAAGATCCTCGACAGTATGCAAACAGAAGCCGCCGCAGCCGGCGTGTTGATCGTTACCGGCGATACAAAAGTAGTACCGGCCGGTTCCGGCGATGGTATTTACATAAACACCGCCGGAGTTGGATTCAAACGGCAGGGTATGCAGCTTGCCGCGCAGCGTTTTGCTGCCGGCGATAAAATCATCGTCAGCGGCAATATCGGCGAACACGGTTTGTGCATTATGGCCAACCGCTACAATCTGGATTGCGGAAATCTTGAAAGTGATTGTAAGGTTCTGGCTCCGGCAGTGGAAGCGCTCGCCACTGCGGCCGGAGATAAACTCAAATTCATGCGCGATGCCACCCGGGGCGGGGTTCTGGGTATAATCAGCGAAATATTTGAAAATACACCCGTTGGCGCTGTAATAGAAGAAAACGCCCTGCCGATCGGCAAAGAAGTAGCCGCCATATCCAAACTGCTGGGCATAGATCCGTTTTTTGCGGCCTGCGAAGGGTGCTTTGTGGCAGTAGTGGCAAATGATATTGCCGAAGATTGTATAAAAGTGCTCCGGGAGATCAGCGGATACAGCCATGCAGCAGTTATCGGCACCGTAAGTGAAAACGCCGGAGCGGTGCATCTGCAGAGCCAATGGGGCGCAATGCGGAAACTCATTGTGCCTGCCGGCGACCAGCTGCCGAGGATCTGTTGAGGTAAATATGCACGAGTTATCCATAGCAACCGCGCTGGCGGAAAGTTTGATAGAGTACAGCAAAAGTAATAATGTAAAAATAAGCTGTGCCCATGTCAAGGCCGGTATCCTTTCAGGAATCGATCCGGAAGCGCTGCAGTTTGCGTGGGAACCGGCATTGGCGAATTTTCCGGGGAGCGGTTTGGAAAACTGCAAGCTGGCGATAAAAACAGCTTTATTGAAACACCGCTGTAAAAATTGCGGTAAAGAGTTTGAATTTAACGATTGGCGCATAGAATGCCCGGAATGCAAGCTTGACTCATTGCACCGGGAAAGCGGCAGTGAATTTTTATTGGAAAGTATTGAGGTGGAAGATGTGTAAAGATTGCGGTTGTTCGGGACATCACCACGAACACACTCATCATCACCATGGTCACGATCACGCACATACGCACGATCACGCACATGGCGAACACACGCATACGCGCCCGGACGGCACGGTTTATACGCATACGCACAACGAAGCGGAAACCCGGGAAATCGCTATCGGCACAGCCATACTTTCGGCCAATGACCGGGTGGCGGCAGAAAACCGCGGCTGGTTCCGCGGCCGCAAGATCACGGCATTCAATCTGATCTCCTCGCCGGGATCGGGCAAAACGACTTTGCTGGTCAAAACGCTGGAAAAACTCACTGCCGAAGGCATCCGTGCCGCGGTGATCGTGGGCGACCAATATGGCGATATCGATGCAAAGCGTATGCAGGCAACCGGCTGTGCAGTTACGCAGATAGAGACGCATTCCAGCTGCCACCTCGATGCCGCCAGAGTCCAGAGCGTTCTGGAATGTGCGGTTCCGGAAAATACAGATATATTGTTTATAGAAAATGTCGGTAATCTCGTCTGCCCGGTGGCATTTGATCTTGGCGAAAATGCCAAGATAGCTCTGTTGTCCACTCCGGAAGGCGAAGAAAAGCCGTTGAAATATCCGGCGTTGTTTGCAGCCGCAGAATTGGTACTGGTGACCAAATGCGATCTGGAAGCGGCGCTGGACTGGAACTACAGCTTATGCTTAAAAAATATAAACCAGGTCAATCCCGATGTGCAGACCATGCGCATTTCGACCAAAACAGAGGAAGGATTCAGCAACTGGATAGAGTTTTTGAAAAATAAAATAAACAAATAAGCTATATATAAACCAACGGGATGCAGTTTCCATAAAAAATATAAGGAAAAGGTATTCCAACAAACAAAGGACAAAATTATGAATTGGATCTCATGGGTGCTTCCGGTGTTGATCGCGCTGCCGCTTATCGGCGGTGTGCTGGCCGGAATAATTACCAGTGATCGGGTGCGCTACACATTGGTCACCTTGCTGGCAGTATTGATCGCTGCCGGCGGTATCGGTGTGGTGTATCTCTCAACTTTGTGCGACAACGGCGTCTGGACTATGCAAGCGGCGCCGTGGATGGCTCATGTGGGCGTCGGTCTTGAACTGGCGATCATTGCAGTTATCCTTATCGTGGCACTCAAAATCAAAAATTGGTGGATTGTACTTTTCGGCGTATTGCAGATCGCCGGAGTGGTCGGCGGGATCTTTATTCCGGCTGAACATCACGCCTTTGAACTCTTCAAGATCGATAATCTCGCCCGCATCATGCTGCTGGTCAGCTGCTGCGTAGGCGCGGCGATCCTGATTTTTTCCATCGGCTATATGCACAATCACCAGAAACATGCTCCGGAAGGCGCCGGTTCGCTCCAGCGCTTCTACTTTGTATTCCTGAGCTTCCTGGGGCTGATGATCGGTCTGGTGGTTTCCAGCCAGCTTTCGTTCTTCAGTTTCTTCTGGGAAGGTACAACGCTGTGCAGTTATGCATTGATCGGTCAGGATGGCGGCAAGGCCAGAAGCCAGAACGCTGTCCGTGCATTGCTGATCAACAGCTTCGGCGGTGTACTGCTGGTGCTGGGTGTGATCGTTCTCAAGTTCCAGACCGGCGGTGAAACTTTCAACGAATTGTTCAGCAAAGATCATGTCACCATTCTGGCGGCAGTACTGCTGGCGATTGCGGCATTCACAAAATCGGCACTGTTTCCGTTCCAGAGCTGGCTGCTGGGCGCAATGGTCGCCCCCACTCCGGTATCGGCTATGCTTCATGCTGCCACCATGGTGAAAGCCGGGGTCTATCTGGTGATGCGCCTTACCCCCAACTATCAGGCCGATACCCGCGTGACTATGGTCATTGCGTTTGCCGGAGCTATAACCTTCCTCGGCGGCGCATTGCTTGCCTGCACCCAGAGCAACGGCAAACGGGTTCTGGCTTACTCGACGATCTCCAACCTCGGTTTGGTGGTTGCCTGCGCCGGGATCAACTCGCCGCTGGCTTACGCCGCGGGTCTGGCGATCATCAGCTTCCACGCCTTGAGCAAAGGTCTGCTCTTCCTCTGTGTGGGCCGTATTGAACAGAAGATCGGTTCGCGCGATATCGAAGATATGGACGGCCTCATGTTCAAGATGCCATTTACTTCGATCATGATCCTGATCGGCATGATGTCAATGCTGCTGCCGCCCTTCGGTATGCTCCTGAGCAAATGGCTGGCCATCGAAGCGACCATGCGTTCACCGTTCCTGCTGATTTTTATGGTACTCGGCAGCGCGCTGACCGTGTATTTCTGGGCCAAATGGATCGGCCGTATCCAGCACACCGGTTATCACCCGGTGCTGCCCAAAGAAGAGATCCCCCGTACTATGAAGATCGCTTTGAGTCTGTTGGCACTGATGGTGCTGGCTACCGGTGTAACGACCATGCTTATTCTTCAGAAGGTGTTTGTGCCGATGGCGGTGGGCGTGTTCGGGAAACCCGGCTTGCTCAGCGAAGCGGCGCTCTTCCCGGCTCTGATCATCTTCGGCTCAGTTGCTGCGGCGGGGATTCTCCACTACTTTATCTGCTGGTATGGTTTCAAGCGCGAATGGGTACGCAAGCCCTTCCTGTGCGGTGAAAACGTTTCCAGCGAAGAAGTCGAAGCCGACAGCGAAGTGCGCTCTTACGACTTCCACAGTGTTGGCGGCAAGATCGAACACTCGCACGTTACCAACTATTACTTCCTTGGTATCATCAATGAAAAACTGGTAACCGGCTGCCTGAACTGGGCTGCTTGGCTGATCTTATTGGTTTTGATCGGCAACACCATTACCTTTATTACCCCCAAAACCACAAACGACTGTTCTTTCAAAGCCGGCAAATGCACAGCTATGAAAGCGAAAGCTTCCGCGGTCAAGGCCAAGTGCCCCAAAGCCAAGTGCCCCAAAGCTCCGGAGCTGAAAAAGGAGGCAAAGTAAATGGAATCTTTGCAGAAAATAATCAGCAATCCCTGGGTCTATGCTGCATTGGTTGTCGTGCTTACGCCTTTTGCCGGAGCATTGCTTACCAGCATCGACCGTAAACTTTCCGCCCGCATGCAGGGCCGTATCGGCCCTTCCTGGTTCCAGCCGCTGTACGATGTGGCCAAACTTTTCAGCAAAAAGCCCATGGCCTTGCACCGTCCACAGTTGATCTATGCCACGCTGCATCTGGTATTCATGGTAGTGGCCGTAGTGCTTCTGGCGCTGGGCTGCGACCTGTTGATGGTGCTGTTTGTTCAGGCGTTCAGCATGATCTGTCTGGTGCTTGGCGGTATGAGCGTGCGCTCGCCTTACAGCTGGATCGGCAGTCAGCGCAAGATCATCCAGATGCTTGGTGTTGAGCCGGTGTTTCTGGTGATGATCCTGGCCCTTTATCTGCGTAACGGCAGCTTTCTGGGCAGCGAACTTTTCAGTAAGGCAGAGCCACTGCTGCTTTCGATGCCGCTGATGTTTCTGGCGTTTTTGTGCGCGATCGCTATTGAAATGGAAAAATCCCCGTTTGACCTCTCAAGTTCGCATCACGCCCATCAGGAAATCGTCAAGGGTGTAACTTTGGAATACTCGGGTCCGTTCCTGGGTTTGATCGAAATTGCACACTTCTATGAATTTGCGTTTTTCTTCGGTCTGATGATGGCGTTCTGGCACACCAATATCATCATCGGTCTGATCGTGGCATTTGCCGGATTGGTCTTTATGACGGTGCTGGATAACAGCTTTGCGCGACTTACGCCAAACTGGATGTTGCGCTTTATGTGGACCGTGCCGCTTTCCATGGCATTGGCAAACCTTATCTGGTTATGGGTGAAATAATGAGTAAAGCAATTAAAAAATCCCCGTGGGTGGTGCATTTCAACTGCAACAGCTGTAACGGCTGCGACATTGAATTTCTTGCATGCCTTACCCCGACTTATGACGTGGAACGTTTCGGCGTACTGCATGTGGGCAATCCCAAACACGCCGACGTTCTGGTAGTTACCGGTTCGGTGAACAACCGCAACAAACATGTGCTGAAAAATGTGTACGATCAGATGCCCGAACCCAAAGTGGTCGTGGCCATGGGCGCCTGCCCGGCAACGGGCGGTATCTTTGCTGATTGTTACAATGTTATCGGCGGCGTGAACAAAGTCATCCCCGTAGATGTGCACGTGCCTGGCTGCCCGCCCAAACCGGAAGCAATGATGGACGGTATCATCGAAGCTGTCGGTATTCTGGAAAAGAAACGCAACGGCGAAGCTGTTGAGCCGCCGGTTCTGACGGTCAAAACAGTCAAGGGCCCCGAAGCACCTCCGATGACGCCCGAAATGGCTGCCAAGATTGCCGCCGCCAAAGCTGCCGCCGCAGCCAAAGCCGCCGCAGCAGCCAAGGCCGCCGAAGAAACAACCACCGAAGCCAAGGCAGAATAAACTATGATGACAGTAAACGAAGTGCTGACTCTTGAAAATCAGCAGGAAAAAATCGGGGCTTTGCTGCTGCAGGGTTACCGTTTTGTAACGATGACAGTCGTGGACAAGGGCGAAGAATTTGATATCTTCTACCACTTTGACCTCGACTTCAACATGGTGAACTATCAGCTGGTATTGAAAAAAGGTGATGTGCTGCCGAGTATTTCGAATATCTGCTTTGCCGCAGTAATTGTGGAAAACGAAATTCAGGATCTTTTCGGTATCACCATCAGCAATCTGGCGATCGACTACGAAAAACACTTTTTGCTGGCCCCCGATGCTCCGGCGGAACCCTTCTGCCGCGTTCCGGGTGTGGGCGTAACGGCAGTAAAGACTGCCGCTCCTGCCGCCGCAGAAAATGGAGGTGACAAATGAGTATGCTTGTACCTTTCGGACCGCAGCATCCGGTGTTGCCGGAACCCTTGCAGCTGCGTTTGGAACTTGATGATGAAAAAGTCATCTCTGCCATTCCGGTGGTGGGCTATGTCCACCGCGGTCTGGAAAAGCTTGCCGAACAGAAAGATTTTATTCAGGATACCTTCCTGATCGAACGAGTCTGCGGTATTTGCTCTTTCCAGCACAGCATGGCTTACAGCATGGGTATTGAAGAAATAATGAATATCGAAGTGCCCGAACGTGCCAACTATCTGCGCGTGATCTGGGCGGAACTGCACCGTATGCACAGCCACTTGCTGGCATTGGGTCTTCTGGCGGATGCGTTCGGCTTTGAAAACCTCTTCTACACCATCTGGAAAGTACGCGAAGAGATCATGGATGCCATGGAAGCCACTGCCGGCGCCCGCGTTATGCTGGGAACATGCTGCATCGGCGGTGTCCGCAAAGACATCAATCCGGAACAGGCCAAGTTTGTACTGGAAAAACTCGCCAACTTTGAAAAGGATTTCAAGCGTCCGGCTGAAGTTCTTCTCGGCGATTACAGCGTCAAAGAACGCCTCTGCGGCGTCGGTATCATCGACGGCAAAAAGGCTTATGAGCTGGGTACTGTCGGCCCTGCCCTGCGCGGCAGCGGCATGGCCAAGGACCACCGTATGACCGGTTATGCAGCTTACGGTAAACTGGGTTTTGAGCCGATCGTGGAAAACGATGGCGACTGCTATGCCCGTACCAAGGTGCGCGTGCGCGAACTTTACCAGTCCTGTGAGCTGGTCAAAGCCGCTCTCGCCGCCCTGCCGGCAGGCGAACTCAAGACTCCGTTCAAGGGCAATCCCCTTGGCGAAGCAGCAGTCCGCGTGGAACAGCCCCGCGGTGAAGTGCTCTACTATATGCGCGGTAACGGCACGGACAAACTTGACCGCCTGAGAATCCGCACCCCAACATTTGCAAACATTGCGCCGCTGCTGACCATGCTGGTCGGTTGCGGACTGCCGGATGTGGCAGTGATCATTCTTTCGATTGACCCGTGTATCAGCTGTACGGAGCGGTAAAATGCGTTTATTTTCTATATTCAAAGATATTCTCGGCAATCTGGCCAAAGGCCCGGTAACCCGCAACTATCCGGCAAAAGTGCGTGATCCGTTCCCCGGCGAACGCGGCAAACTCGTCATCGACGAAAAAGCCTGTATCTTCTGCGGCATGTGTGCAAAAAAGTGCCCTGCCAATGCGTTGACAGTAACCCGTCAACCCAAAGAGTGGAAGTTTGAGCGTTTCCGCTGCATCATCTGCGGTGCATGCGTGGAAGCCTGTCCCAAGAAATGCTTGAGCATGGTTCCCCGCCTGGCGGAAGAGCCCAAAGCCGAAGAAAAAGCTGCTGAATAAGAGTTAAATCTTTTCAAAAACTTTTACGGGATCGCTTTTATAAAAGGCGGTCCCGATTTTTTTGCCCGGAAAGAAAAAACTGCATAACATCTTTATCGTGCTATATTTATTGTAATATGAAAAATAATTTGCAACCAAATCTTTAACAGCATGAAAAAGATTTATCAATAAACTGTGCTCCTGTCGATTGCCGTTCAGCTGACCGGCTGAGCCAGCAGCGAACGCATGTCGCGCCTTGCCGGCGTCAGCAAGCAGGGGAAAAAGAGTCTGAACATATTCTGCATTTGCTTTACCGCTACCGGAAAAAAGGCCGCAAGTCCGAAAAAATATATTTTCCGTTCATAACCGATGTAAAATACGGCAACGACAGCAAGTTCAGCTTTCTCTGGCGCATTTTCAGCATCAGCCGCCTTCTGGGCAAAACTTCCGGATACATATTCTTTATTCCGTTCGGCAACAAATAAAACTTGCGTTTTATCTATAGATAAAGCCCGATAACCGGACTCTGGGGGGTGTTGCCCAATCTTAAAGTATTGCAACACCTTTTTTCCCTTCGTTTTCCGGTCAGATTTATAAAAAACAGTTCTTTTGCCAATATAAAAAAAATATATATCGGCTTTTCTCAAAATAAATTTTTACAACTTTTGCAGCAGCCACCCGGTTTCTTTCAGCCCAAGTCTTATCTTTTTAACTGCTGCTATGTTATAACTGAACAATGTAAAAATTGTTTTATTTTGGCTTGCTGACTTGCAATGATTTCCCGCAAGTGATACATTATGATTATATTGGTCAATTTTTCATATAAAAAGTTATTTCCGGCAGATATAATTATGGCTTCAAGTAAAAAAATGGATCTTACTGAAGGGGTGATCCCCGTTCAGCTCGTCCAGTTTATGACACCGCTTGCGGTTACTTTTATCACCCAAATGCTTTTCCACGCCGCAGATGTGATCGTGGTGGGCCGTTTTGCCAGAAATGCGGAACACGCCGTTGCCGCAATAGGCTGTTCCGGGCCGGCAGTAAGCATTTTGATGACGGTATTTCTTGGTATGGGAGCCGGGGTCAGTGCGGTGGTCTCCCAATATATGGGGGCCCAAAACTACAAAAATGTCAGTCGGGCAGTACACTCTTCGCTGGCTCTGGGGCTGGTGTGCGGGATTTTTATCCTGATCGTGGGATTTCTTTTCGGCCGGACAGCATTTCAGCTGCTTAAAGTTCCGGAGTCGATCATGGAAGACAGCCTTGAATATTTCTGGATAATCCTTCTGGGCATACCGGCGGTGGTGGTCTACGCTTTCGGCTGCTGCGTGCTGCGGTCGGTGGGCAAACCCAATCTGCCTATGGTGATCTTGAGTATATCAGGAATAGTAAATGTGGTTTTAAACATCATTTTTGTAACTGTTTTTGATATGGAAATAATGGGTGTTGCCTATGCTACTGTAACTGC
This sequence comes from Victivallaceae bacterium, assembly GCA_045635745.1. Lineage (GTDB taxonomy): Bacteria > Verrucomicrobiota > Lentisphaeria > Victivallales > Victivallaceae > SIG78. Next base: position 11,198 of record JAZTWG010000051.1, on the reverse strand, counting down.
ACAAATCCTTTCACTGGTGCTTATACTGGGAACATTATACCGCTCGCACGGAGCGTACCGGTTCTTTTTCGGCAAATTGTTCAGAATAGATTTTCCTATATTGGGCAAGGTTTGCTACAACGGTTTTCCGGCGGGGCTGCAAAACGGCTGCTTTGCCATTTCCAATTTGCTTGTGGCACACGCCAACAACGAATTCGGCCCCGGAGCTATCGCCGCAACCTCGTTTGTGGGTTTTGCCGCAGGCGGTCTGATCAACAGCATAGCCAATGCCCAACACCAAACTACCATTACTTTTACCGGTCAAAACTTTGGAGCAAATAAAAAATCCCGGATATTGAAAGGGCTTTTCTGGAGCATCTTCTACGCCATACTGCTGGGCAGCATGCTGGGCGGCCTTGCCTGGCTGACGCTTGATTTATGGCTGCCATGGTGCGTAAAAAATCCCAGTCAGGAGCTGTTGAAATTTGCTCATACCAGAGCGACTTTGCAGTTGCTGCCCGGATTTCTTTTTATGCTGCTGGATGTACTCTCCGGAACATTGCGCGGACTGGGATACTCGGTGCTGCCCACGACTATTTCGCTGGTGGGCATTTGCTGTTTCCGGGTATTTTGGGTTGTTTGTCTTTTCCCGCTTTTCAACAAGGAGTACTGGATATTGATCCTGAACTTCCCATCATCGTATCTGCTGACCTCCATAATTCTGGGTATCGCCCTGTTTATCGTGCTGAAAAAACATCTGAAATCGCCCGTTTTACAACCGGAAAAAAAATTCCCTCTCAAGAGCTGTTGAAAACAGAAAATCCGGAAACAAAAAATCAGCATTGAACTTTAACTGAAACACAAAAAATATAATAAACTGCCGACCTGATTTTTACACTGTACAAATAATGGAAAGAGCACCTATTACAACCCTTTGGTACATAATAAGCCCAAAGGGTTGTATTTTTTAATGAAAAATTCATTTTTTTTCTTTTTTTCCCCGAAAAATACTTGCTAAAATTTAAATACGGGCTAAATTAAAAATGATTTGCTAAATCGTGTCAGTAAGCATTTGGGAGTTGTTCTCCCCAAAAAATTTTAACAATACAAGTGAAGGAAAAAAGCTATGAGCAAGCTTGCAATCCACGGCGGCGAAAAAGTCGCCACCAGCTCCATCGCAGCCAATATCAAATGGCCGATCGTCAACCGCGCAATGGAAGAAGGCGTACTCGAAGTTTTGCGCGACGGCAACATGTCCGGTACCAACATCACCAAAAAATTTGAAGCGGAATTCGCCAAATGGCAGGGTTCCAAATACGCTTTGGCCCACAGCAGCGGTACTGCCAGTTTGCAGGCGGCTTTCTTCGGTGTCGGGCTCGGCCACGGCGACGAAATCATCTGCCCCTCCATTACCTACTGGGCAAGCGTGCTGCCGGCCATGAGCCTGGGCGCCACGGTTGTTTATGCTGATATCGACCCGGTGACCCTCTGTCTGGATCCGGCTGATTTCGAAAAGCGCATCACGCCCCGCACCAAAGCGGTGGTAGTTGTCCACTACTGCGCCTACCCGGCTCCCATGGATGAAATCATGGCGATCGCCCGCAAACACAACATCAAAGTCATCGAAGACGTTTCGCACGCTCAGGGTGCTCTTTACAAGGGCAAGATGGTTGGTACCATCGGTGATGTCGGTGCCATGAGCCTGATGAGCGGCAAATCCTTTGCTATCGGCGAAGGCGGTATTCTGGTGACCGACAATCAGGAAATTTACGAACGCGCCATTCTCTGGGGCCACTACGAACGCGGCGGCGACATCACTCTGCCCGGTCTGGCTGAATACAAAGGCCTGCCCTGCGGCGGTTACAAGTACCGTATGCACCAGCTCTCCAGCGTAGTTGGTCTGGAACAGCTCAAAAAATATGACAGCGAATGCGCAGTCATCGACAAAGCCATGAAATATTTCTGGGACGGTCTGAAAGATCTGCCGCTTGACAGCCATCAGCCGGCCGATGCCAACAGCACCAAGGGCGGCTGGTATGCTTGTAAGGGTATCTACAATGCCGAAGCCTTTGACGGTCTGTCGCTCAAATACTTCATCGATGCTGTCGCGGCCGAAGGCGGTCAGTATTTCGCCGCCGGCTGCAATGCCGCGCTGCACACTCACGGTCTGTTCCACACCATGGATGTCTATGGCGATGGCAAACCCACCAATACCGCCAACAATCCGGATGCCGGTGCTATCAACAAGGAAGGCGACTTTCCGGTTGCCGAAAACATCTGCAACAGTGCGTTCAGCATTCCGTGGTTCAAGCACTTTGACCGCTTGCTGATCGATGAACAGATCGCCGCAGTCCGCAAAGTTTGCGAAAACTACAAAGATCTGCTCGCCAGCGACCCCAAAGAAAAGGTTGTCGGCAAGTTCTTCCAGACTGCCCGCAAGAACTGATAAAGTTCTGCCAGAGTTTTTCAAACGGGATCGCCCAGCCGGGTGATCCCGTTTTTTTCTTTAAAATAAAGGTTTGCAAATTTGTTTTTCCCGGTTTTGAGTGATACATTGTAGGATGTATTATATATAAATATATAACTTGGGAAAATGTAGAAAAAATGTCCGCTGATTTTGTCCATTTGCATGTACACTCACATTACAGTCTGCTCGACGGGGCCTGTACCGTCAAGCAGCTGTTGAAAATGACCAATGAATACGATATGATCGGCTGCGCCATAACTGACCACGGCTACCTCGGCGGTGCAGTAGACATGTACGATACGTTCAAAGCCGGAGGCAAAAAACCTATCATCGGCTGCGAAGTTTATGTTTCGCCGTCCACGCGCTTTGACCGCGATGCCAGCAAGCCGCATATCCGCGGTCATCACCTGGTGCTGCTGGCAGAGAATATTCAGGGCTACCACAGTCTGTGCAAACTGCTTTCCGAAGCATGGCTCAACGGTATGTACTATAAACCGCGAGTCGACCGTGATCTGCTGCGGGAGCACCACGAAGGTTTGATTGCGCTTTCGGCCTGTATTGCCGGCGAAATCCCCAGCGCGGTGCTGGATAACGACATGCCCAAGGCGGAAAAACTCCTTACTGAATATGTGGATATCTTCGGTCGCAACAACTTCTTCCTTGAGATCATGGATCACGGCATGGAAGAAGAACGCATTGCCAACCGCGGGATCATCGAATTATCCAAAAAGTTCGAGCTGCCGCTGGTAGCGACCAACGACATACACTATCTTTTAAAAGAGCATGCCAATGCACACGAAATAATGCTCTGTATCCAGACCCAGAGCAAGCTTTCGGATGAAAACCGCTTCAAATTTCCGGCGCCGGAATTTTACTTTAAAAGTCCGCAGGAAATGAAAGAGATTTTCAAAGAAGTTCCCGAAGCAGTCACCAACACCGTAGGCATTGCCGAACGGTGCGATCTGGACTTTGTCTATGCACCGAAAGCCAACCATTACCCGGTGTTTACAATTCCGGATGGCTCATACGAAAAAGACTATCTCCGGAATTTCTGCCTGGATAATATGATGTACCGCTACGGTTTTGATCCGCGTGAACTCGATACTCTCACGCCGGAGCAGCAGGAAGTCATGGACCGCATGGAGTATGAACTCGGGATCATCGACCGTACCAAATACTGCAGTTATTTTCTGGTGGTGAGCGACTTTATCAAATACGCCAAAGATCATGGTATTCCGGTAGGCCCGGGGCGCGGATCCGGTGCAGGCAGTGTAGTGGCATATCTGGCCAAGATCACTGACATCGACCCCCTGCGTTACGGTTTGCTTTTTGAACGATTTTTAAATCCGGAGCGCGTAAGTCCGCCGGACTTCGATATTGACTTTTGCGAACAGCGACGCAGCGAAGTTATCGAATATGTCCGGAAAAAATACGGCGAAGACTCCGTAGCGCAGATTTGTACTTACGGAACCCTCAAAGCCAAAGCGGTAGTAAAAGATGTTGCCCGCGTTCTGGGCCATGATTTTGCAGCCGGCGACCGGATCACCAAACAGATACCCGCCGATCCCAAGATGACTCTGTCCAAAGCCAAAGAGGAATCCGACGAACTCAAGCATATGGTGGAAAATGAGCCGTATGTTACTGAAATATTCAAACATGCGGAAGTGCTCGAAGGCATCAACCGCCAGCTGGGTATCCACGCGGCAGGGGTGATCATCTGTAATCAGCGGCTCGATAATCTGGTGCCGCTGGCACGGGGAGCCAAAGGGGAAATCATCACAGAATTCCCTGCAGTGCAATGCGAACACCTCGGTCTGCTCAAGATGGACTTTCTGGGGCTGCGTACACTCACAACTATCCAGCGGGCGGTGGATATGATCGAAAAGAACCGCGGAGTCAAGCTGGATATGGCCAAGATCCCGCTCGATGATCCGGCAAGTTTCCAGCTTTTGAACCGGGGAGACACTATTTCCGTATTCCAGCTGGAATCTACTGGTATGCGCAATCTCTGTCGCCAGTTCGGGGTGGAAAATATCAAACATATCATTGCCCTGATCGCGATTTACCGTCCGGGGCCGATGCAGTTTATCGATACATTCATCCGCCGTAAGCGCGGTACCGAAGAGATTATCTACGACCACCCGAAAATGGAAAAGTATCTGGCCGAAACTTACGGCATCATGCTCTATCAGGAGCAGATCATGCAAGTTGTGCAGGAGCTCGCCGGATTCTCGCTGGGCGGAGCCGATATTCTGCGCCGCGCCATCGGGAAAAAGAAGGCCGATGTTCTCGCCGAACAGAAGAGCAAATTTGTTGAAGGCTGCGCCCAATGCAACAATATATCCGAAGAAGTCGCCAACAGCATCTGGGCAAAAATCGAAACATTTGCCGGATACGGCTTCAATAAATCCCACAGTGCCGCTTATGCCTTTGTCGCATACCGCACAGCATTTCTGAAAGCCAATTATCCGATTGAATTCATGGCGGCGGTGCTTACAAGCGTAATCGATAATGCCGAAAAGATCGCTTTTTTGATCAACACCTGCCGGGATATGAGAATAGCGGTCATGCCGCCGGATATAAACACCAGTGATATAAGTTTCAGTGTCGATGGCGACAATATCCGCTTCGGACTTGGTGCGATCAAAGGCGTAGGCGAAAGCGCTGCCGGTAAGATCATCGAATCGCGCAATCAGGATGGCAAGTTCAAAGATTTCAACGATTTCTGCGAACGGTGCGGTTCGGCAATGAACTCGCGCATGATCGACAATCTGGCACGGGCCGGAGCATTTGACTCGTTGGGGATCCGGCGCAGTCAGATTCTGGCAATCGCCGAAGACGCCTTGAAAAACGCTTCGGCTCGCGCCAAAGACAAAGCCGCCGGTCAGGGCTCGCTGTTTGACCTGCTGGATGACAGCAGCCAGCAGGAATTCAACAGTGTTGCCATACCGGATATACCGGAATTCGATATCGAAGATATTCTGAAATCAGAAAAGGAGCTGCTGGGTTTCTACGTTACGGCACACCCGCTTTCGCCCTACCAGCCGGCAGTGGAAGCCTTGAGTACAATAAAATTTTCGCAGCTGGAAAGCGCCGACGAAAACGCCACGATCCGGGTGGCTGGCATGCTCAATACGGTCAGCAAGAAGTTTTCCAAACGCGATAACCGGCCGTATCTGATATTGAACATGGAAGATTTTGAATCTGCTTGCGATGTAATGGTTTACAGCGATGCTTACGAAAAACTTCTTGAACAGGGTCTGGAACTGGTTCCCGGCATGAATGCAGTCATAACCGCCAAAGTTTCGCGCCGCGATGAAAATGAAGCTCCGCGGGTGGTGGCCGACCGGGTAGAACTGCTCGATACGGCAATAAAAAATGCTACCAATGAGCTGCTGATCGACCTTTATGAAGATGAAATAACCGACAGCAACCTGACAAAACTCAAAGATTTGCTGACCGCGTTCAAAGGCGATACCAAAACCGTATTCTGTATGGCACTGGAAAATAACAGCCGCTATGTGTTTATCGAGCAGAAAAACGCGGGGGTGGATATCTCCGTAGATCTCATCAAAGCAATCGGCAGCTTGCTCGGACCGCGGCATTGCAAGCTCAAGGTAAATCCGCCCGAACCGATCATCCGCAAACGCTGGAACAAGGATGCTGCCGCCAACAGCAACGCTAACTGACAAGTATAATTATGTTTGACTGCGATAATATAATACTGGATGTTGAAAACCTTTCGGTGGGATTCGGCAGAAAAGATTCAATTCTGGAAGTAACCAGCGATGTATCGTTCAAACTACACCGCGGCGAAATTCTTTCGCTGGTAGGCGAAAGCGGCTGCGGTAAGAGTTTGAGTTGTCTGGCGCTGACCCGACTGCTGCCGCCCAACGGCAATATTCTGCACGGCAGTGTGCGTTATCATGCCAAAGATAAAAATATTTACGATCTGGCGCAGATACCGGAAAAACAATTGCGGAAATTGCGCGGTTCATCCATAGCCTATATCTTTCAGGAGCCGGCGGCATCGCTGAACCCGGTGTTCCGTATTGGCGATCAGATTGCGGAAGTTATAGAGCTGCACCGGCCGGAAATCAGCGACATCCATGCCGAAGTGGTCAAACTTTTGCAGGACGTTGGTATACCCGATCCGGAAAAACGGTCACAGGCTTATCCACACGAACTTTCAGGCGGTATGCAACAGCGGATAATGATCGCAATGGCGCTTGCCGGACAACCCGATCTTCTGATCGCCGATGAGCCGACAACGGCGTTAGATGTGACAATTCAAGCTCAAATACTGGATTTGATCGACAGTTTGCGTAAAAAATATCATATGGCAGTAATTCTGGTGACACACAATCTGGGGATCGTGGCCAAACTTGCCGATCAGGTGGCAGTGATGTATGGCGGCATGATCGTGGAACAAGCTCCGGCAGAAAAAATCATCAACTCTCCGCGCCACCCCTACACCAGAGCATTGATCTCGGCGGTGCCGCATTTCGGTAATAAAGATACACAGCTCAATACTATTCCGGGTCAAGTACCCATGCCAGGGTGCTTTCCTGCCGGATGCCGCTTTGCCGATCGCTGCAAATATGCAACGGCAGAGTGCAGACAGATGCCGGATTTCTGCAAAAATAGCGACCATGCATGGCGCTGTATAAATCCGGTGGAGTGAATTTTATGCAAAAAGAGCGTAAAAATTTTTATATACTTCTGGCTATACTGCTGGCTGTTATTGTATTGGGTCTGGTTTTGACCCTGCAGCTTGAACGCAGCCCTTCCATGCAGCGGATGATATCCCAAAAACCAGCATCCGCCCAGCTTACAGAAGTATATAAAATCATCAATGATTCATCCAACCTCATAGAAAACCGCAATCTGGCACAGGCCGAACGCTATCTGCTGGATGCACTTAAACACTATCCGCTTAATGTGGATATATGGACCCAGCTTGGAACAGTATATTATCAGCAGGATAATTACGAAAAAGCCGCTCAAATATTCAACCACATACTCAAACATCAGCCGGATAACGCCCCGGCTTATAACAATCTGGCCTTATCCCAGCTGAAACTCAAACAGTATGAGCATGCACAAACATCCATCCTCAACGCCTTGCAGCTGCAGCCCAATAATGGCGAAATTCTGCTCAATGCCGCCAATCTTTACGCCGTACAGCGCAAAGATAAAGCCGCATTGGAGTATTTGAAACGCGCGCTCGATCGGGGAATAAGACCCGAAGATGTATCAGGATATATAGAACTTGTGCGGCTGTTGGAACGGCCGGATTTCATGGATTATTACCGCAGCAAACAAAGCGAAAAACGCAACCAGTAAAGTTATGAGCAAAATCACCGTTTTACCCGAAGAATTAAGCAATCGTATAGCCGCCGGCGAGGTCGTTGAACGACCGGCATCGGTAGTAAAAGAACTTTTTGAAAATGCCGTCGATGCCGGAGCTGAAGTCATAACCGTGGAAATCGAACGCGCCGGCTCACGGCTCATTCGTGTAAGCGATAATGGATCCGGTATGGATGAAAACGATGCCCTGCTCTGTTTTTCACCGCATGCCACCAGCAAGATCAAAAGCGCTGAAGATATTGAACGCATAACCACCTTGGGATTCCGGGGCGAAGCATTGCCATCAATAGCTTCAGTTTCCCGGTTGTCGCTCAAAACCCGTACTGCAGATTCTCCCGCCGGTTTGGAAATAACCCTCGATGCCGGCAAAATAGTCGATCAGAAGCCTTGCGGTATGCCAGCCGGAACAGTTTTTGCAGTGCGCGATTTGTTTTATAATGTGCCTGCACGCAAAAAATTCCTGCGGAGTCCGGCTACTGAAGAAGCTCACATCCAGGAAATGGTCATCGCGCTGGCGTTGGGCTTTCCGCATGTGGCAGTTACGCTGAAATTCGATAATAAAATCGCTTTGCAAGCCGCTGCCACCCAAGATCCGGCATTGCGAGCGGCAGGACTTTTCGGCAAAAGTTTTGCCGGCAGAATGCTGAAAGTCGATCATCATTTCGAAGATATACATGTTACCGGCCTGATTGCCATGCCCGGATTCACCCGTACCAGCCGCCGCGAACAGCGTACTTTCGTCAATGGCCGGGCGGTGGAGAGCATGGCACTTTACCGGGGTATACGCGATGGCTACGGCACTCTGGCGGATTTCGGCAGATTTCCCCCCACTGTAATAAATATTGAACTCGATGCCGCCGAATACGATATAAATGTGCACCCCACAAAACGGGAAGTGAGGTTCAAGCGCGAATATATCGTAAGCCGAGCAGTCAATGAGGCGGTGCGGCAGGCTTTGTCCGCGGCACCGGCCCCGGAGATTACACTACCGGCAGATAAGCGCCTTGCCAAGACCGATATATTAATCGACGCAGCCAAAGTAAGTTATACCCCGGCGCCGGAAGCCCCGGCCATTCCGGGACTTGGAGTGCAAACGCACAAAGATATTTTTGCGTCCGAAAAAATCGAAAAGCCGGCCATATCATCGCCGGAACCAATTAAAAATCACGAAAATACATCTATCCCAAGAGATGCTGCTCCGGCTTTTTTCACCCCCGGAAAACCATCGGCAATACCCGAAAAACAACCAGCAGCAATACAGTACAATTCTGCATTAAAAGCTGAAACCGTTGAAGAATTCACCGATGAACCATTGTCAGATCCGTCAATTATCCCCCCCGTGGTGGTTCGGCCGCCACTGGCGCTGGAACTTGCTGAAATCGGGAATATGCGCTATGCCGGGATATTATTTGGTACATTTGTAATGCTGGAAGATGCCGCAGCTGAAATACTTTATCTGATAGATTTCCACGCCGCGCACGAACGGGTGCTTTACGAAGAATTGCTCGCAAAATCGCAAAATGAAGAATCGGTTCCCAGCCAACAGCTGCTGCTGCCGCCGGCAATCGAGTTGAGCCGGACAGCGGCGGCATTTATCAACAAAAATGAAAAACTCTTTGCCAAGCTCGGATTCGATGCCGCGCCATTGAGTTCCAATACTATATTGCTCAACGCAGTACCGGCAAATCTGGCCAAGTGTGAAGATTGGGAAAAAGTTTTAAGCGATCTGGTGGATACCGCGCTGGAAGGCGAAAAAACCACCCGCGATTCGCTGGAAGCAATCGCCCGCGCCGCTTGCCACAGCGCTGTAAAAGCCAACGATCCGTTAAATGAAACCACCGCCCAGGCGCTGATAAAATCGCTGGCCAAATGTCAAAGACCGGATGTCTGTCCCCACGGCAGACCCACCGTGCTGAAAATGACAAAAAACGAACTGGCCCGCCGTTTCGGCAGGATATGAGAAAGTATATAACGGCAACAAACGGTATTTAACAGTAATAAGTAGTATGACCAGCTAAATACCGTTTGTTATTTTTTGCTGTAACACAGCTTATAATTCTTCGTCAGCCCCTACAAGCCCCGGGCCAAAGAGCGTTACCCGTCCTGCCCGCTCGATCGGCACTTGAATAAGATCGCCCGGTTTCATACCTTCAGCATAACTGAATACCACCGTTCTTGCAGTGGAAGTCCGCCCAGACCAACGGGCCGGATTGCGGGGGCTTACGCCATCGACCATGACTTCCAGAGTTCTGCCTACACAAGCAAGATTGCCGGCAATGGAACGCTTTTCCAAATCTGCCAACAGGATTTGATTGCGTTCTTCTTTAACTTCCTGCGGCACATCATCGACCCATTCGGCCGACTTGGCACCGGCACGCGGTGAATATTTGAAAATAAATGCGTGGTCAAAGCCGACAGTATTCATCAGATCCTTTGTGCAGATAAAATCATCATTGGTTTCGCCGGGAAAACCGACGATCACATCAGTGGAAAAAGTAAGTTCGCCGACTTTATCTTTCAATTTATTGACGATTTCCAGATAAGTTGCTGCCGTATACTGCCGGTTCATACTCTTGAGAATCCGGTCGGAACCACTTTGCAGCGGCAGATGCACATTGCGGCAGATCTTGGGTTCGCCGGCGATTATATCAATGAGTTTATCGGTGAAAAATGTCGGATAAGGCGATGTGTAGCGAATGCGGTCAATACCATCGATTTCGGCTATTTCCAGCAGCAAATCGCCAAACGGCGACACATTTGCCGGCGGCGGATTAACATTACCGCCGCAGCCGTAAGCCGCCACATTCTGCCCCAGCAGCATGATTTCCCGCACTCCTTTATCGGCAAGCATTTTGGCTTCTTCAACAATATCTTCAGCTTTACGGCTGAACTCACGCCCCCGCACATACGGCACAATGCAGTACGAACAAAAACGGTTGCAGCCGCGGGTGATGGCGATCATACCGGTATGCGGCCGGGTATTGAAAAAGTCGTCGTGCATCCCCATAGCTTCAAGCACATCGCTGCCTTCTGCGAGCAGAGCAATCTTGCGGCGGTTTTTCTTTACATCATCAATGACTTCCAGCAAGCGGTGCAGCTGCCCGGTCCCCAGAGCAAAATCCAGATGGGCGATCTTATCGAGCAATTCCTGACCGCGGTGCTGTGCCATACAGCCGATCACGCCCACAACCAGTTCCGGCTTGTACTTTTTGTACTTTTTCATAAAAGTGATCTTGCCGATTGCCTTGCGTTCCGCCTGATCGCGAACACTGCAAGTATTGAAGATCATCACATCAGCATCTGCTTCGGAACTGGTCAGTTCAGCTCCGGCACGGGTCAGCATACCCGCCAGAGCTTCGCTGTCGCGGACATTCATCTGACA
>JAZTWG010000050.1:0-85554 GCA_045635745.1 Victivallaceae bacterium | reverse complement strand
TTCAGCGTAAAACTTGCCGGTATAGCTGGGGCAGATCACCCGGTTGGGTTTGCCGATCTGGCAGAAAACTTCCGAACCGGTCTTCTGTTTATTGCCCATTATGTGCATAGGTGATTCGTTCATAAAAACAGTCAAGCCGGCCTTGCGGATAGCTTCGGTGTTGGCTATTTCTTTCGGCGGATAGGGTTGACCGCGTTTGATCCAGTAGCGGGGGAAGACTCCGGCACCGTTAAAACCGAAGTGTTTGTAGTTTTTCAGCAGATCGGGGTAAGAGTAGAAAAGCGTTTCCGTAGTCATCCATGCCAGACAGACCGGGATTTTCTTGAAAGTCTGAAATGCCGGCAGCGTAAACACCGGGATCGGGAAAGTCTGCTTGAAGCCGATTTTGCCATCGTACTCAACGTAAAGAGAGGCATCCGGCAGGGTATCGGGCGTATTTTCAGGCGAAAGTATATAAATCGGATTTACCCGCATATCTTTGCGGAACGGTACCCGGCAGCGGTTGTATTTTTTGCCGTCGACGGTAACTTTTTCAATATTGGCTCTGAAAATGGTCAGCGGCTCCGGCAGATCAAGCACTGCTGTAACCTTTTTGAACGGTTTCGGGGTACTGCGGAAATCACTTACCAGCAAAGTCTGCGGAGCTGCAACACCTTTAATGATTGCCAATTCCGCGACCCGGGGCTGAATAGTCAGACCGTCTTGCGGAAAAACCAGACCTTTACTACTGTAAGCATTGTTGAAATCTGCGCCTTTGTTATCGGCAGCAATAACAGCCATTTCATCACTGAAGAAGTGAGTATCGAGCGCAACTTTGACCATAATGTAACGGGCATCGGCTTTTACATTAAGTTTAAAAGTTTTGCATACGCTCTGCGACCACTGGCGTTCTTCCGGATAGTAAAAAGTGGTTATAAAATCGCTCTGATTGGCTTCTGCCGGAGCAAGTTTGACCAGTTCTGCGGTACGGAAAAATGTTTCGTTGTCTTTGGAGACAAATACTTCAAACTTATTGGGATAACGGAAGCCGGAGGCGGATCCACCCAATGCCCGCACTGCAATATAATCCACCGGTTGGAGAGAGCCCAAATCAAGCCGGAGATATGCCGTATTGCTTGTAGCTTTGCCGTCTGCAAAAAATCCCACAGCCCGCTGATCAAACCAGATTTTATCAGTATTCATTGTGGTAATGTAGCCATCAGTGAGATCGGTGGCATCTTTGCTGGCAACGCCGGGTTTATCTCTGGTGATACGGTAGTTGGGTTGGGGAATAAGTTTTACGGGCTTTTTCAACGCCAGATTTTTTTTGTTCAATACCAGATCGTACCACGCCTGACGGTTTTCACGGGTTTCGGGAGAATCTGCGGAAAAAAGTGCAGCAGGCAGCTTGTGTTCAGTTTCCAATTTTACCGCAAAAGGCATGGTGTAGTAACTGTGGGTACCGTCGAGTTCAGTTGCCGCCATCATATATTTACCGGCTTGGGCGGAATCAAACGAGTAGGCATCTTCCGTAACTTTTATGCTGGCAACATAGCATTTGGCTGCTTCATCATAAACAGCTTCCACAAAATCAGCCTTGCTCAATTTAAATGCCTGCATACTGCGTTTTTTGCGTTCGGCAAGAAAAACTCTTATTTTGACCGGATCGGCACATCTCGTGCTGCGGAACACTTTGAATTTAAGTGTATCGCCAACTTTCAAAGCGCCCCCGGCGGATTCTTTGATCGCCACCAAACTGTTTTCCGGGGCGGCGGATACATCGTAACTGTCGTATCTTACCCATGCACCGGTTTTCTTACGGTTGCCATCCTGGCAAATGGACATACTGAACGGCCTGTTGACTTGGGGGCTGAAAGTGTTTACCCCGGTAAACAACACCCCGAACGAACGCTTTACCGTAGGGCTGGAGATCCAGGAAAATGCCTCACTGTTTTCCATATTATCCACAGTGATCTGGAAATATTTACCTTCCGGCATCGCTGGCATAGTCCGCCATATCTGGCCATAATTACCTTTGGCATTGGCTACAACATTCACCTGCATACAGCCGTCATTTTTTTCGGCGGCGATACGGGCATTTTTCCAATTCTTCCAGCCGTCAGCAAATTTCACGGCCTCACCTGATACGGCAAATGCAGATATTGCCAACAGCAATATCAACAGTTTTTGAGAGAGTTTTTTCATTGATTCCTTGCTCCTTTTTTTTAGTAACATATCTACTTTTTTACTTTCTACAATACATTATACCATAAAGTCTTTCCTATGTCAAGTATATATAAATACTTTTTTAGCTTTTTATTGACATACCTGCATTGACATATCTACTTTTGCGTGCTATAGTAAACACACAAATCCAAGGGGGCTTTTTATGAGCAAAATAACTGATCTGGCAGCAGAACTGCGTAAACTTTTATCTTCCGGACTCTATCCGGCCGGTGCGCGTTTTTTATCGGAATACGAAATCGAAAACCGTTACAATATTTCGCGGATAACAGCCAACAAAGCGGTATCGATCCTTGCCGCCGAAGGTTTGCTTGAGCGGGGCAAGCGCGGCAGCGGCACTTTTGTAAAACAGCCCGCAAAATTTCCGAAAGGCTGGATCGCCGCCATCGAAAATCTTTCCACTGCTTACAACACCCAGGTTTTTGCCGGAGCAGCACAGGAAGCTTACGCCCAGGGGTATGTGCTTTCAATACTGCGTCCGCAACCTACCGGCATAGCAGATATACTCAATAATCTGGCCAATTCCGATTGCATCGGGATCATCGGATTCAATACGCTGCTGGAAATGGTTCCGGCGGATTATCCGAAAACGATCATCCATCTGGACGGCATCTTGAATACCCCGGAAAGCCGCAAAAAGCACTCCGTAACATGCACCAACCGCGCCGCTGCTTACGAAATGATGAGTCACATTATTGCCGCCGGCAAAAAAGAGATCGTCTTTGTCGGCGCCGATTACGCCGGCAACCGCCGCGAACGCATGAACGGTTTTGAAACAGCTCTGCTCGATAACGGGTTTAACGATGCGGTCAAACGGCGCATGAGCATCCACAGCGGGTCGCAGCACGAAATAAAACTGACCTTAAACAAGATCCTCGCACAGTTCCCCGACGTGGATTTCATTGCTACCGACAGCGACGATGTGGCATGCCGCTTGATAAAATCCGCCCGGGCAAGAAATATCCCCTGCCCCGGAAAATTCGGTGTAAGCGGCTTCGGCAATCTGCCGGATGCGGCAAATTACTGCACTATCCCCACCGTTGATCAGCATCCGTGGCATCTGGGAGTTCAGGCGGTAAAAAGCCTGCTGGAGGTGGTAAGCAGCAAAAAATCCGGCGAAATCGTGCAAATAGAGATCCCCACCGAGGTGATCAACGTGGAATTTATCTGATTGCGCCGCATAGCGCCCGGGCCTGAACAATATTGGCTTTATTATCAGTAAACAGCAGTTTTTTCTGCGCTTTATCCAGCGTAAAAAGCGTTACATTGCCGGATTTCAGATTGCTTATTGCCACATATTTATCATGGTCAAAGATGTGTATATCGCCGGGATAACTGCCGCCGGATGAAACATTTTCAATGAGTTCGATACCGCCGGAACCATCAACCGCAAAGAGCGATATGGAGTCATCTCCGCGGTTGGTGACCAGCAAAAATCTGCCGTCAGCAGTCAACTTGATCGCGCCGGGATAATTTTGAGCAGCGGCAGTATGCGTTTTTTTCAATGTGGAAAGCGTTTTCAGCAACTGCCAGCGCCCCGCTTTTTTCATAAAACAACTGACCGTACTATCCAGCTCGTTGGCACAATAAAACACTTTGCCCGACCGGTCAAAAATCATATGCCTCGGCCCCGCGCCCGGAGCAAGCGCCAACTTTTCGCTGCAAAGAGTTCCGATCCCCTGTCCCGGAGTGTATTCGTAAATATATATGTGATCGGTACCCAAATCGCAGACAAAAAGCCTGCCGCCTTGCGGATCAAATCCGCAATAGTGCGGATGCGGCGACCGTTGCCGGCGTTTTATGCTGCGCCCCGAATGGGCAATAAATCGCATTTTTCCGGTGAAAAATCCAGCTTCATCCAGCTCAAGCTCGCAAATATCGCCTTGAGAATAGTTTGCGGTGTAGAGAAATTTTCCATCGGGCGAAAGCGCAAGATGTACCGGAGTATGCTCTTCCAGCACTATTTTCTGCAGCACTTTTTCCATCCAGCCAGAATCGGCTTTTATCACCAGTACTTCACCGTTGCGGTGTCTGCCGGATTTTTTACCATTGCCGGAAGCATAATACAAACCGCGCGACCTGTCGGCAATCAGATAATTCACACCGGTTTGATCCAGAGTCAACTTTGCCCTGCCGGCAGAGTCGATCCGGTAAAATCCGCTGCCGGATACAGCATAAAATCCGGATGTGCAACCGCCCACCAGCATGGCTGTAAAACACATTGAAAACAAATAAAAAATATTCTTCATACCCATCTCCGGTCAGAATTTTTTGCGATATTCCCGCGGTGAACAATTGTAATAATTGCGGAACTGCCGTGAAAAATAATTGGAATCATGAAAACCGCACTCAAGAGCTATATCCGAAATACTCCGGTTGCTTTTAAGCAGTAAACCGGCAGCCTTGCTCATGCGCAAATTCAAAAGATACTCTATGGGCGAAGTACCCATGGCTTCTTTGAATACCGGCAGAAATGTACTCGGCGCCATGGCGGCGATCCGTGCCAGCCGGGCGATCGTCCAGTTTTCACTGTAATTATTCTCCATCCGGCTGATGACTTCCCCCAGCCGGTAGAGTGTTTGCGCCTTGCTGTTGGAATTATGGGAATACTCGCGGGCGATCAAAACAAATATTTCCAGAACTTTAGCCAGCATCATCAGATCGCTGCCCGGCAGTTGACTCCTGACTTCGGAAAGCATGTTTATCAAAAGATTGCGAAGCGAATTCATCACTTCCGGCGCCAGATGCAGTTTGCTCATAAAAGCGTGGCGTCGCCGGAATACCGGCTCAAAAAGGAAAAACGCATTGAAACCGGAAAGCGACCGCAAACTGCGTAAATGCGCGGCCAGATATTGATCATCAAACATAATATTGTACATTTCAAGATCGTGCCGTTCCTGAAAATAATGCTCAGTATTGTCCTGAATAAGAAAAATATCGCCGGCGGCTACCTCGTATGATATGCCGTCGATCCAATGCGTACCGCCGCCACGGGTAATAATGATAAGTTCAGCAAAATCGTGCGTATGCTGTATATCGGTAAGGTCGCCGGCGTGCTGGACCGGGGCATCGCCCTGGATCGTCCGCAAAGCAATTGGACAACCCTCGCCCGGAAAAAAGTCACTGCGGACAGCCTTTACACTCTGCATAATACTCCCTGGATAAGTAATTTCGTAATATAATGCTAATTTTTCATAATATAATCAAGGTTTTCCAATTTGCAAATGCTATATTGTAAATGGTAATAAAATACCCTTTACAAACCCGAAACAACCTACAGGAGGTTCAAAATGCAGGGTACATTCCGTTTTTCGTTCGGTCCGTGGAACATTCATGAAGGCGCCGACCCGTTCGGTCCCGAAGTGCGTAAGTCCATCGAATTCAACACCAAACTTGCCGCCTACAAAAAACTCGGTTTCGATGGTATCCAGCTGCACGATGACGATGCGGTTCCGGGCATGGACAACATGACCCCGGCTGAAATCATCAAAGCCGCCGGTGAACTTAAAAAAGTGCTGGACGACCATGGTCTGACCCCCGAATTTGTTGCTCCGCGTATGTGGTTTGCCCCGCAGACCATCGACGGCGGTTACACCAACAACTGTCCCAAATGCCGCGAATACGCTCTGGAACGCACCAAGCGCACCATCGATATAGCCAAAGCCCTCGGCACCAAGAACATCGTTCTCTGGCTCGCCCGCGAAGGCACCTATATCCGCGAAGCCAAAGACCCGGTCGTGGCCACCGAACGGATCGGCGAAGCGCTGCAGATGATGCTCGATTACGATAAAGATATCCGCGTGATGATCGAATCCAAACCCAATGAACCGATGGATCACACTTACATTCCCACCATCGGCCACGCCATTGCCATGGGCTTGATGACCAGCGATCCCTCCCGCGTCGGCTGTCTGATCGAAACTGCACATGCGCTGCTGGCCAACCTTTCGCCCTCCGACGAAATGGGTTTTGCCATGGCACACAAGAAACTCTGGAGTGTCCACCTGAACGATCAGAACGGCTTGAAGTTCGACCAGGATTTGACCTTCGGCGCCGTAGATCCCCGCCGCGCTCTCAATCAGGTGCGCGTACTCGATCAGCACGGCTTCGGAAACAATGGTGAATGGGTTGGTCTGGATGTAAAAGTCATGCGTACCCAGAAAGAAGGTGTGGATATGAAACACCTTGATGTCAGCCGCAAGATATTCCTGCGTTTGCTGGAAATTTCCCGCAGTCTGGACGATGCCAAGATCGCCGAAATGGTCGGCACCCGCGACTACGAGGAACTCAACTACTACATCCTTGATTCGATGCTTAAGTAAGAGTTTTTCTTCAGTAAAAAAGCCTCAACGCTGACGTTGGGGCTTTTTTATTAGCTCTGTTCCCGATATCGTTTGATAAAATGTAGTTTACCCAGAGGACATGCGGCGGCACGCCGCAAATCGCGGTCAGCGCCCGTCTTCATTGTATTACGCCGTGGCAAGCCGCGTAACGGATGTGAGAGCAGTTTGCCGGATGCATTCCGGCAAACCCGAGGCAGCAAGCTGCGAGGTCGAACGGAGTGGAGCTCCAGGGATCCGGCGTTTGAGGACAACTTTGTGTGTTAACGCAAAGTTGCTTAAGGGAGCGGCATCCCCCGCTCTAATTAAAAATCGCCAGGTAATTCGCGCTGGATGTGCAGTTCAATGAGCAAAGGCTGTCGAGGAGGCGAAAGCAATCTCCTCTCCGGCTGCAGCTCCAGAGCTGCATACGATAAATGTTACATAACAGTCAATATTGGGAACAGAGCCTATTTCTTTGTACTTTTCAGATACTTTTCAAGGAAGTCAAAACCTTTATCCAAAACATCCAGCGGCGGCTGATGCCCGGTGGCATGATTCAAGAACACCAGATCTTCAGGATTATTTTTGTAGGCAGCCGATTTCTGCATTGCTTCAAAGCTTGCCATGTTATCAAAAGCCCCGGCAAGAAGCATAAACGGCTTCCCCTGCCCTATATCAAGCAGCTGACTGTGATCCATTCCGGATTTTTTCAAATACTCTATTTTATCGCCCCAATACCATTTTTCATGCCAGTTGCTCTGATTCCAGTTGAAGCCGAAATCGCTTGCCATTATAACTTTGACCCGTTCATCCATACACCCGGTGTAAAAAGCCATTTTACCGCCCAGCGAATGACCGGTTATTCCGATACGGTCAGCATCGACCCGCGGATCTTTTTCCAGCATATCGATCAAAAGCTGTGTATCGGCAAGCAGTTTTCCGCAGCCGCACCACTCCGGATAGTCTTGCATCAGTTTGGTTCCGACATTGTGCCAACGCTGAAACTCCAATCTGCTGGAGTGATCTTCCGGACAATAAGTAAGATAATACGCATCAGCAGTTATGGTGATAAATCCGCGTTCTGTCAAATAACGACTCATGGCTATTTCGGAATACAGCTCTATGACTTCTTCAGTATCAAGTTCAAATCCTACCATTGCTTCCGGGTGATAAAACGGCACAACTACTGCCGGAAGTCTGCCGTCGATCTTTTGGGGCAATGTTATCAATACCCGCTGCGTGGTTCCGGGACCGTTGTTTTGGATATACAACTCGGCATTGAAATAGTCGTACTCATAACTTTTTACAAGTTCCGTTCGCGGAGTATAGCTGTATTTTTCCGGAACGGCTAAAAGCTTGCGCCACAGATCATAAACACTTTTTTCAACCATAATCGCACGTCCATGGCTCATTTACCGGCGAGCAGATATTTTTCCAGAAATTCAAAACCTTTGAGCAACGCATCCTGCGGCGGACGGTGCCCGGTGGCGTGATTCAGGATCACCAGATCTTCGGAATTTACGCTGTAAGTTTTTGCGCGTTTCATTGTTTCCCAACTGTCCATATTATCATAAAAACCGGCAATCAGCATAAAGGGTTTGCCGCCGGCCATTTCCAGCAGCTGGCTGTGCTCCAGACCATCGGCTTTCAACTTTTCAACTTTATCGCCCCAGTACCATACATCGCGCCAGTTGGTCTGATCCCAGTTCATACCAAAATCGCTTGCCATGATCACCTTGATCCGATCATCCAGGCAACCGGTATAAAAAGCCATCTTGCCGCCCAGCGAATGTCCGGCAATGCCGATGCGGTCGGTATCGACACGCTCATCTTTTTCCAGAATATCGATCAAAAGCTGAGTATCTGCATGAAGTTTGCCGCAACCGCACCATGCCGGATAATCAGCTAACAGCGCCTCGCCGGCTCTCTGCCAGCGGCCAAAATCATCGCGCTCGGATTTATCGCTTGTGCAGTAGGTCAGGTGATACGCTTCGGCGGTAATGGTTATAAAGCCTCTCTCGGCTAAAAATCTGGACATTGCTATTTCCGAAAAACGGGGCAAATCTTCCAGCGTATCCATATTAAAACCGATCATGGCATCCGGGAAATAAAAGGGGATCACCACCGCCGGAAGTTTGCCGGAAAAGTTTTTCGGCATGGTTATCAATACCCGCTGAACCGTATCGGGGCCATTGTTCTGGATATACAATTCAGCATCAAAAGTATCGTACTGATAATTCTTCACATGTTTCACCTGCGGCTCAAACTGATATTTTTCCGGCACAGCCAGCAGCTCACGCCATAAATCGTACACACTTTTCATTGCAACCTCCTGTTGTAAATTAAATATCGCCTCTCAAAACTTTATCAACTTCATCAAACTCCCGGAACGGGTACTCGCTGCCGCGGCAGAGCCGGGCGGAACAACCGGCATTTCCGGCAAAAAACTCGCCGGGCAGATATTCGCCGTCGGAGAGTTTACTGTATTCAAGAAAGAAATTTTCCGGCAGACTCCGGCTCAAATCGGCCAATCCCCCAGCCCCCTGTATAACATATTTATTCAACGGAGCCGAAGCGGCAAAACGTTTTATTTCATCACTGCCGACCAATCGGGTATCCAGTTTACTGCATCGGAAACGGTCATCGCTCAAAGCTGTATTTATCCAGATATTTATCTTACGATTCAAACACTCTTGCCAGAACCAGTCAAAAGCATGGTCACTCAAGCACCAATTATGCAAGTAGGGCGACACCCAGACTCCGGAAAAACCGGAGATATTTTCCAATTGCGAAAATGTTTGAGCCTTGTCTCTCAAATCAACCGCGGCCAGCGGTTTGATTGCTTTATAAGCGGCCGTTTCAGTCAGCCAGCAGGAATTTTCAATCAGGAAATTTTCACATTTCACTGCCGTTAAACTGGCGGCATAAATTGTTTTTATATTATGTTTCAGTGCCTGAGCGGCCAAATCTCCGGCTGAAACTTCGTGATCCCAATATGGGGATTTTCCGGCAAAACAGAAGTTATCGGAATCAAAGTCCTGCATATCAAAGGCGGAAAGCGCTTTTTTATAAATAGTGTTAACTTCCGGCAGTTTGAATATTCTTCGGCAATTATTGCAGAGTACATTTTCCTCTTCTTCCGGCAAAAGTCCGGCAGAAAAAACTTTGCTCAACTGACTACCGAAAGAACGCCCGGGAGCATCGGAGCCATACAATATGCGTTCAGAACCGAATGTATCGACCAACCTTCTGACCATCGTGCGTTCCGGATAAGAACCCGATATATCAAAAAAGATATTTTCCGGCACCCGGTCAGCTCCGGCTATAAGCTTGCGCCAATTGCCGTTACTGTGGGCGGCAATGAGCCGGCAAGTCGGCACTTTACCGGCAAAGGTTATCATTTCATCAATACCGACACTTCCGCCGGCATCGCCGGATGTGCGTTCAAAACAATGGATCAATACCGGCAGATCGCGTTCTGCCGCTGCCTTGATGACTTCGAGCGCAGCTGAAAGATCGCTCCGATCTTCAGGATTACGCAGCGAGATCCAGAGCTTTATTCCGCACGCACTTTTTTCGTGTCTTGCAAGTTCTTCGCGCCAATTTTGCAGTTGGGGATTTATGTAGACCAGATAAAACAGTTCGCCGGCATGCTTAATGCACATATCCCTTATCCGGTCATTGGCGCGGCGCAAAGTTTCCATATCCGGGTAAGCCATCCAGCCGTCCCCCAGATCGGATGCGATCATACCGCTGATGCCGTGAGCTCGCATGTGCGAGAGCAAACGCTCCAATTCTTCGGCATAATTTTTCACCGCCGAAGGATGCACATGGCAATCTATGATCTTCATAACAAGCAATCTCTGTTAAACTTTCACCCTGGCTGAAAGAACTTCGCATTCGCACGGGTAAAGTGAATCCGGATTACCGGTCATTTCCCGGGTAACGCCGCAGACAAAACTGCTTTTCACGCCTTCAATTTCCAGATTTCCATCGCTGTCCAGCGTAATGACCGCACTCAAGGGATCGCTGTAAATCACCTGATTTCCCACACACTCGTAGGTTTTATACCATTCTTCAGGAAACAAACGGTGCGGTTTGCCAACCCAGTCGAAAGTTGCAGAGTTGAGGTCAAAGTATGCCGTGCCATCGACCACACTCAAGTGATTGCGGTGATTATGTCCATTGATATACAGCATGACTCTGCCGGTGGTATTCTGCGATTGCCGGATGATTTCCAGAACATCTTCCCGGTTTGGTATCTGATCGGGATAATCGACCGAAGCATGACTCATTACAATACAGGGCACAGTCGAATTTTTCACCGTTTCGCGAAACCACTCCAGTTGCTCCGGGGCAATATATTCCCGGCCTTTTGGGTGGTCAAAATAGTTGCGGCGCGAATAGTGAAAATAAACTCCAGGATAATCGGAAAACGAGTTATTATCCAGTACAATAAACCGGAACCCGTTCAACTCAAAACTGTAATACGCATTTTCCATACCATAGGCGGCCACCACCTCGTCCAGAGAATCATGGTCAAACTCGTGATTACCCAACACATGATACGCCGGGATCCCGGTATTGCTATACTGCTCGATAAGCGCCAGGGAAAGCGTGGGCATATGACAAAAATCACCTAATGACACGATCAGATCAGACTTGCTTTCTACAGCCCGCTTCTGAATAGCAGCCAGACGTTCCGGAGCTTCGCTTTTAAACCACTCCGGAGCATAATGCAAATCGGCAAATGCCGTAAAGCGAATCCTGTTCACTGTTACAACGCTCCTTTTTGCAGCATTACATTACTTGAGAAAATCCAGAACAAACTCTGCCATATTTTCTTTCTCGATGCAATTTTTGTGCAACACTTCGCAGCCTTTGAGATTGGCAAGCGGAGCGGGAATTGCAGTATTGGAAAGTTTTGAAAGCATTTCCAGCTGGGCAAAACCATCTGCAGGCACAACCTCGGATGTCAGCGCCGGCAGCACCGAAGAAGCAAATTTGTACGGCGAAGCAGTGGATGCAACTACTGCAAGCTTGTTGTCGCCGGTAGCGTTGCGGTACTGATCAAGCACATTGGCACCAACTGCGGTATGGGTATCGGCCAGATAATTATATTTTTGGAAGAGTTTGCCAATGGTTTCTTCGGTGGCTTTTTCATCGCAATAACCGCCGAAAAATTCACTCTGCAATTTTTCCAACACTGCCGTGGGCAATTCATAGCGGCCTTTTTCAGCAAGATCTTTCATCAATCTGGCGGTTAATTCAGCATCATTGCCGGAAGCATGGAAGATCATGCGTTCGAGATTGCTGGAAATCAATATATCCATCGAAGGACTGCTGGTGGTATAGAATTCGCGATTGCGGTCATACACACCACTGGCGAGGAAGTCGGTCAGCACCTTGTTGCGGTTGGAAGCACAAATGAGTTTGTCGATCGGCACCCCCATTTGTTTGGCGTAATACGCCGCCAGAATATCGCCGAAGTTGCCGGTGGGCACCGCCACATTGAATTTTTCGCCGGGTTTGAGCGCGCCTTTTTTCATAAGGTCGCAAGCAGCGGATACATAGTAGACGATCTGCGGAACCAGACGGCCGAAGTTGATGCTGTTGGCCGAAGAAAACTCCATATTCTTTTCATCCAGCGCAGCGCGGATGGCATCATCGGTAAAGATTTTTTTGACCCCGCTCTGGGCATCATCGAAGTTGCCTTCGATACCGCAAACCGAAACATTCTTTCCGGTCTGGGTGATCATCTGCAGTTTCTGCATATCCGACACCCCGTTTTCCGGGAAAAATACCACAATACGGGTATTGGGCACATCGGCAAATCCAGCCAGCGCGGCCTTGCCGGTATCGCCGGAAGTGGCTACCAGAATAACGATCGTTCTGCCGGGTGCGGTCTTGTTGGCGGCTTTGACCAGCAAAAAAGGCAAAAGCTGCAAGGCCATATCTTTGAATGCACAAGTGGGTCCATGCCAGAGTTCGAGCATTTCCGTACCGGGGGTCACCTGATAAAGCGGAGCCGGCTCGTTATTATCAAAAGTATTGGTGTAAGCGCCGCGAACACAGTAATCCAGCTCTTCAGCCGTATAGTCGGTCAGATAAAGTTTGAGCACTTCTTTGGCACGGCCGATATAATCCATGCCGGAGAGTTCCTGCAGTTTTTCATACGAAAGCTGCGGGAATTCGCAAGGCACAAACAAACCGCCGTCGGCGGCTATACCGCGGGTAATGGCGGCGGCGGAAGTAACACTCTGGACACTGCGTGTACTGGTAAACAACATCTTCTTTTTTCCTTATATTATAGAGTTTTTATATTAAAAACAAAATATTCGTTCTATAAGATACACCTGCATCCGACTTTTTGCAAAAAATCCCATGCTCTTTTTCCCCGCAGTTTTATGCGTGAACAATATCAGTTTTGCCGCAGGAGCAAAAAACATCTGCGATACTTGCAAAAATACGCATTGAGTGTTATATTCAATATCCGGACACAAATAAATCTTATAAAGAAAGGTTTTTTTATGAAAAAGACTATTTTAACTCTCGCTGCCGTGTTTTTTGCTATTGCCAATCAGGCTGCTGAACTGGATATCAATGGCGGTTTTGACAAAGTCAATGCCAAGACCGGCCGTCCTGCCAACTGGAATTTCAACAACTGGGTTCTTTACAGACCGTTCCCCAAAGTGCAGGTAACAGCCCCGGAAAATGAAAGTAAAGTACTGCACATATCCGATGTCAAAGGTCAGCGCGGTACTGAACTGTGTTTTTCCAAGCCGTTCCCTGCGGTTGCCGGAGATACGATCACGGTAACTGCACAAGTCAAGGGTAAAGGTTCTGCTGTTTTCGGCATCCAGCTGCGTGATGCAAAAAACAACTTCACAGGCTATAGCAAGCGCGGGGGAAGTAAAAAACTTACAGAAGAGTGGAAAGATGTAAAAGTTTCCTTCAAAGTAACCGATAACAAAAAAAGTCCGACCAGATTTATTTCTGTAACATTCGGTTGCAACACCGGTAATGAACTTTTTATCCGCAATATCAAAGCTGAACACACAGCCGCCGCTGCGCCGACAGTCCAATAAAATCATATATTCGGGTAGTGGCTGATGAAAAAAATCCTCTCTGTGCTGTCTTCCGTATTGATCACCTTGCTCTGCGGAGCCGCAAATCTTGAAGTAAACGGCGATTTTGCAAAAACAGATAAAAAAAGCAACATGCCGTCAAACTGGCGCATAAATACCTGGAGCGGATACAAACCCTATGCAAATGCGGAAGTTATAAAACTGGACAATAAAAACGTTCTGCATGTATACAATGTAAAATCAGCAAAAGGGTTCGGGCTCAGCTGTGCCAGCAACTTTCCGGCATCCGCCGGCGATATTGTAACTGTTACAGCACAGGTCAAAGGCCAGGGAAGCGGTTCTTTCGGACTGCAGTTCCGCAACGGCAAACGCAGCCACATCGGTCAAACCAGCCGCGGTGGATATTTTACTTTAACAAACGAGTGGAAAACTGTTACGGCCAAGCTGAAAGTAACCAATACAGACAAAGCTGTCACTGAAAATATCATCCTGACTTTGAGCGGCAAACAGAATACCGAACTTTATGTACGCAATATCGCTGCCAATCTGGAAACGACCGATATTGCCGGCTCAGCCGCATTCCCCCGCGAGTGGCAGCTCTTCGCGCCGATCCCGGCCGATATGCAGGTAAACACCGCCGCGATCCCGGATTCGCTCAATGGTGTTGCCGGCAAGCGTTCGCTGGTTTCCGGCTCCAGAAACACACTGGATTTCTCCGGATTTTTTGAAAAGCGCCAACTTCGCAATACCGGTTGGGCATTTGCCGAAATGCAGTCAGCTGCCGCCGAAAAACATACCTTCGGGCTGGGGGCTGATTACTTCTTTGCGTTTTACGTTAATGGCGAAAAAGTGTTTGATACACTTGAAAAAGGCAATGCCGCAGGCAATCCGCCGCACTTCAACAACTACATTGTAACGGTGCCGCTCAAGCAAGGCAAAAATATTCTTGCTGTAAAATTCCAGAGCGGGTCCGGAAAAAAAGCCCATCTCTGTATCGGCGGGGCCAACGATCTGCGCGGCCTTGCCAGCTCCATGGCGATCACCAGAGTGTTGGAAAAAGATGATTACGAAACAGCATCCGCCCGCCCCGGAAATCCGCAAATCATAAATGACATAGTTTCGCCGGGATGGCTGACCAAATCCAATCACGCCGTATACAGTGAAGGCAGCACTGTGTTAAGTCAAAAAGGCTGTGAGCTCCCCCCTGCCGGCAGCGATGTTTATCTGGCCGCCGGCGTACGGGTGCAGTCGCTGCACAACGGCAAAGCCGAATTCAAGCTGGGCAGCATTGCCGCAATATTGACCCCGGCTGACAAAAGCTGGCATCTTGCGCTTGCATACAACGGCAAACAGCTCAAAAGTATTGATCTGCCGATAACCGCCCTGCCCGGAGATCTGATCGTAGCCGGCAAAAGTGATGCAGTAAACTGCACGCTCACCAGTCTGGGCGACAGCAAAGTAAGATCCATTTCCGTAAACATGCCGGCAGCTGAAAAGTCGCCGCTGAAGTTTTCCATAAACACTATCGGAAAAAATTCCAAACTTACGGTTGATAATTATTTCTTCGGCTTTGCTTCGCCGGAAACCAAGAGCAGCAACATACCATTCAAACTTGAACTTGCCCCGGAATTCGATCCGGTGAAAGCCGGTTGGAAAATGGTTTGGAACGATGAATTTGACGGCGAAAAAGTTGACCTGCAAAACAAATGGTTCATCCCCAGTTGGACCAAAAACGCACGGCCGGAATTTCTGGTGCTGCAAGATGGCATTCTCCGTTTGCGCTGCGAAATGAAACCGGGTGAAAAACGCCCCAGCACCGTCGGTATCCGCAGCCGTCAGATGTTCCAGTTCGGTTACTTTGAAGCCCGGGTTCGCTTCACCCGGCATCCCGGCTGGTGGGCGGCATTCTGGCTGCTGGCCAATGGCGGATCAATGACCACCGCCGGCGGCAGCGAAATGGATGTTTTTGAAGATTATGCAACCCGCCGTGCAGACCGTATGATCGCCAATAATTACCACACTTTCATGGGTAAAAAGATTAAAAGCTACGGTTATACTTTTACGCTGCCGGGATCCATAGATGATTTTTATGTGATCGGCTGCAAGTGGACTCCTTTTGAAGTTTCCATTTATCTTAACGGCAAACTGATAAAATCCAGCGCCTCGCACAGTCCGTGGCAAAGCCTGACTTACGACGCAATGCACCACGCCTTCCCGACTTCGCCCAACCGGGTGATCGTTAGCGGTCAATGCGGAAGTTCCGGCGGCAAAGTCAAAGAGCCATTCATGGAAGAATATCTGGTGGATTATGTGCGAGTATACGCCTATCCGCAAGATAATCTGCCGCAGCTGGCCTGGAAAAGCCGTCCGGAAAACGACATTGTAAAAACCGGCACCATACTGCAGTTTGAGGCCGATGCCAAACCCAATGCTGAAACCAAGTCGCCAATCACCGGTGTTTACCTCTTTGATAACGGTTATCTGGTGGATTACAAAAACACCGCACCTTATAAATTTGAGCTGCCGCTTACTCAGGAACGCTACGATATGTGCGCGTGGGGCCGGGCCGGCAAAAGTACCGCAGCGCCGCGCCTTGACGGCTATGCCCACTCTTACCAGCTGGCAACTCAGGATGCCGCCGGCAAGATAGCACTCACGCCGCCGATCCCCATAATTGCCATCGATAAAGAAAGTACTCCATACAAAGGAAAAGCAGCAGTTATTCCCGGTACAATCAAGGCTGGCGAATACGATGAAGGCGGCAGCAATGTGGGTTGTTTCAGCGCCTTGAGTCCCCAAAACTCTTTCAGCCGCAACCGGATCTATATCAATCAGGATGGCAGCTGGCTGCGTTACACGGTAAATGTGCAGAAAGCCGGCAAATACCGGGCGGTTCTTAACCGCAACAAAGTGCGCGATATAACCCGCGGCACCAACTTCTACCCCGATATGCAACTGGTGGTATTTGTCAATAACAGGATTGCAGGAACCTTCCAATGCAAAAAAGGCGAAACGGCAACTGTACTTGAAAATCTCGAATTGCCGGCAAATATAAACAAATTGACCATCATGCCGCTCGGCGGCAACGAAATGCATATAAACGACATAAAATTCATGCTGCAGCAGTAAATGTTCAAAAATCAGACTGCCGTCTGCCGCAAAAAAGCAAACGGCAGTTTTTTTATGCCGTCAGCAGAATGATTTTTGGGAACCAGACATGATTGTTGAAAATATTTTTTTGATATTAGATAAAAAAATATTGAATTATTGAATTTGGCATGCTATATTAATGGGATAGATACGACTTTGATTGGATTTTTATTGACTTTTATCTTAATTATTGAGTGGAGGCCAAATGAACGACAACCGCAAGTTACCGAAATTGCCGTCTATCAAACGGCTGCCTTCTTATCTCCATGAATTGAAAATCCTGCGCGACAACGGTCAGCAGGTCGTTTCCACAACTCACCTTGCCCAGAAACTGGGCCTCGAACCGATAATCGTGCGCAAAGATCTTGAACTTGCCTCCAGCCCCGGATCGCCCGGAGTCGGATACAGCATTCAGAATCTGATTGACGGAATTGAAAAATTTCTGGGCTGGAGCAATGAAACTCCGGTTTTTCTGATCGGCACCGGCAATCTCGGAACTGCGTTGCTCGGGTATAAAGGTTTTGCCGAATACAGGTTTAATATCGTAGCCGCTTTTGACAATGCCCCGGAAAAGATCGGTACAACTGTTCACGACAAACCGGTTTACGATATCGGCAAACTTGCTGAACTTTCTGAAAAACTTAACGTCAAGATCGCTATATTGAGTGTTCCCTGCGAACATGCCCAACAGGCGGCCGATCACATTGCGGAATCCGGCTTGAAAGCGATCTGGAATTTTACCAATACACCATTGGCTCTGCCGCCGGATATGATCCAGCAGCGGGTAAATATGGCCGGCGATCTGGCCGAGCTTTCTGTAAAGCTCTCCGGTAAAATGAAAAACAATACGGATATTTGATCTTTATAAACAAAATACTCAACCCAATATACAACAAAAAAGGAACAAAAATGCAGGAATCCATGGAAAAGACCACAGCAATGATCGAGCACTTTGCTGCAGTCAACCGAATTCTCGAAAAGCACAATTACAGTGCGGCAAAACTGATCCCCATTCTTCAGGAAACACAGGATGTCTACAAGTGCCTTTCCAAAGAAGTGATCAGCTATGTAGCTACCAGCATCGGCGTACCGCCGGCTAAAGTTTACGGTGTGGCAACTTTTTATGCTCACTTTTCGCTGGAGCCCAAAGGCAAGCACATCATCCGCTTGTGCGACGGTACTGCATGTCACGTCAAAAAATCCCATGGTATCCTCAATGCCCTGCGCAGCCACCTGAAACTTGCCGACGGAAAAACCACCACTGATGACTTCGGTTTTACGGTGGAAACAGTAAGCTGTCTGGGAGCCTGCGGTCTGGCCCCGGTGATGGTGGTAGATGGCGAAGTGTACGGTCAGGTAGTCCCCGAACAGGCCGTAAAAATCGTTGATGATCTCGCAAAAAGCGATGAAGCCGAAAACCAGCAGTAACCCGATGGAACAAGGATTGTTTTTATGAATATTGATCTCAAAAAAATTGCGGATAATTACCGTAACGCCACCGGCAAACTTGCCCGCCGGATCGTGCTCTGCGGCGGTACCGGATGTGTGGCAAACGGCGCTTTGAAAGTGCGCGATGCACTGGTTGCCGCGCTTAAAGAATCCAATATGGATGTGGTTGTGGAAATCAAAAGCGAAGAAGGCCACACTCATGGCAATGCAGTTTACGTTTCCAAATCCGGCTGCCAGGGGTTCTGTCAGCAGGGTCCTCTGATGCACATTGAACCGGAACACATTCTCTACACCAAAGTAAAGATTACTGATGTACCCGCCATTGTTGAAAAAACCCTCAAAAACGGCGAAATCATAGAAGAACTTCTTTACGCCAATCCCCGTACCGGAGAACATTGCAAAGGCAATGCCGAGATCCCGTTCCAGAACCGTCAGCACCGTATGGTTATGAAAAACTGCATGATCGAGCCGGAAAACATCAGCGAATATATCGCTCGCGGCGGTTATGAAGGTGCCCGCAAGGCAATTCAGGAAATGACTCCGGAAGAAGTCTGCCAGACCGCAGTTGACTCCGGCTTGCGCGGACGCGGCGGCGCCGGGTTCCCCACCGGTAAAAAATGGCAGGCAGCCTTGAGCAGCAAAAACGATAAAAAGTATATAATCTGCAATGGCGACGAAGGCGACCCCGGTGCATTCATGGACCGTTCGGTAATGGAAGGCAACCCGCACTCGGTCATCGAAGGTATGATGATCGGCGCCAAAGGTATCGGTGCCGATGAAGGTTACGTTTATGTGCGTGCCGAATACCCGCTGGCGGTACAGCGCATGCGTACTGCGGTGGCCGATGCCGAAAAAATCGGCATTCTTGGCGACAATATTTTCGGCACCGACTTCAACTTCCGTGTTCATATCATGGAGGGCGCCGGTGCGTTTGTCTGCGGCGAAGGCACTGCCTTGATCGCCAGTATCGAAGGCCGCCGCGGTATGCCGCGTCCTAAATCGCCCCGTACCAGCGTATCCGGGCTGTGGGGAAAACCCACGATCATCAACAACGTGGAAACACTGGCTTCACTGCCGATCATTTTCCGCGAAGGTGCAGATTTCTACCGTTCGGTTGGTACAGCAAACTCCCCCGGAACCAAGACTTTTGCACTTTCCGGCCATGTAGCCAACACCGGTCTGATCGAAGTACCCTTCGGCACGACTTTACGCGAAATCGTCTACAACATCGGCGGCGGTGTTACCGACAACAATGGCAATATCACCAATGATGATTTCAAAGCAGTCCAGATCGGCGGACCTTCCGGCGGCTGTCTGGTTCCGGAAATGCTGGATCTGCCCATCGATTTTGACAGTTTGCCCGAAGTCGGAGCCATGGTAGGTTCCGGCGGTTTGGTGGTAATGAACAAACAAACATGTATTGTCAAGATCGCCCGCTTCTTCATGCAGTTCATCCAGAACGAATCCTGCGGCAAATGCGTGCCGTGCCGCGAAGGCACCAAGCAGATGCTGGCGCTGCTCGATGACATCATCGAAGGCAGAGCCACTATGGAAACGCTGGAACTGCTGGAACAGACTGCGGCGGCCGTGGAACTGGGAAGTCTCTGCGGGTTGGGCAAAACTGCACCCAACCCGGTGCTTTCCACAATCAAATATTTCCGCAAGGAATATGAAGATCACGTTATCCGCAAGACCTGCCCCACCGGCGAATGCAAAGCGCTGGCCAAGCCTGAAATCGATGCTGAAAAATGCAAAGGCTGTACTGCCTGCGCCCGCAAGTGCCCGGTCAATGCGATCAGCGGCACTGTCAAACAGCCGCATGTGATCGATGTGGATAAATGCATCAAGTGCGGAGCCTGCAAAGCGACTTGCAAATTTGACGCGATCAAGGGTCTTTAATCTTACGGAGAATGAATAAATGGAAACCAAACCCAATACAATTACAATCAATAATATAGAAGTTGCCATCGAAGGCGAGCGCAACTTGCTTGAAGTAATCCGCAAAGCCGGTATCGATCTGCCGACCTTCTGCTATCACTCGGAACTTTCGATCTACGGGGCGTGCCGTCTCTGTCTGGTTGAAGTTGTCGGCCGAGGAGTGACCGCAGCGTGCGCCACCGCGCCCCGCGCCGGTATGGTCATCAAAACCGAAACCGCCCAGCTGCGTGCCATGCGTAAGATCAATATTGAACTGCTGCTGGCCAATCACAAGCGCGAGTGCCCCAGCTGTGCCCGCAGCAATAACTGCAATCTGCAGGATATCGCCCGCCGTTTGGGTGTAAGCGAAATCCGTTACAAGCAGACCGAACAGGATCTGCCCATCGATGACTCCAGCGATTCGATCGTGCGCGATCCCAACAAATGTGTACTCTGCGGCGACTGCGTGCGTGTCTGTTCCGAAGTTCAGAGCGTTGGAGCTATCGACTTTGCGTTCCGCGGGGCCAAAGCGCGAGTGGCTCCGGCTTTTGACAAGAACCTCAACGAAGTGGAATGTGTCAACTGCGGCCAATGCGCGGCAGTTTGCCCCACCGGGGCGATCGTGCCCAAGCCCGACTACGATAATGTCTGGGCCGCGCTGAACGATCCGGAAAAGGTGGTTATTGCACAGATTGCGCCGGCGGTGCGCGTGGCATTGGGTGAATACTTCGGATGCAAGGTTGGGGAAAATGTGGAAGGTCAGATGATCTCTGCGCTCAAGCTCATGGGTTTTGACTATGTCTATGACACCTGCTTTTCGGCAGATATGACCATCTTTGAAGAAGCCACCGAATTGCTCGAACGCATCCAGAACGGCGGCAAGCTGCCCATGTTTACCAGCTGCTGTCCGGCATGGGTAAAATTTGCGGAAATCTATTACCCGGAATTGCTGCCGAACCTTTCCACCACCCGTTCGCCGCAGCAGATTTTCGGTGCAGTTGCCCGTCAGACTCTGCCGGCCAAACTGGGGATCAAACCGGAAAATCTGGTGATCGTATCCATCATGCCCTGCGTGGCAAAGAAATTCGAAGCCAAACTGGATAAATTCAAGCGCGACGGCCGCAGCGATGTGGACTATGTAGTCAGCACCGTCGGCTTGGCCCAGATGATCAAATCCATGGGTATAAACATGATGCAGCTTCCGCAGGAAGCGTTTGACATGCCGCTGGGCTTCTCCACCGGCGGCGGTGTGATCTTCGGCGCTACCGGAGGCGTTATGGAAGCAGCGTTGCGTTACGCGGTGGAAAAACTGGAAGGCAAGCCGTTGGAAAAGGTCGATTTCAAAGAAGTCCGCGGCATGGATTACCTGAAAGAAGCCACCTACAACGTTGCCGGCAAAGAAGTCAAAGTGGCAGTTGTCCACACGCTTGCCGCAGCCCGCAAGCTGATCGAAGCGATCAAAGCCGGCAAAGTTGATTACCAGTTTGTGGAAGTCATGTCCTGCCCCGGCGGCTGTATTGCCGGCGGCGGTCAGCCCATCAACACCACGCCCGGCTTCCGCCAGCAGCGCGCGGCAGGGCTTTATTCAGCCGATAAATCCCGCCGGTTGCAGAAGTCGCAGGATAACTTCCTCGTGGCGCAGTGCTACGAAGAAAACTATGGCGGCAAACCCGGCAGCCACGAAGCGCACGAAGCACTGCACACCCGCTACCAGAACCGCGGACAGATTTTCGATGCCCGTCAGAACGTTCTCTGCGGCAGCGCCGAAAAGAAACTGCCGATCTGCGTGACGATCTGCACTCAGCAGCAGGATTGCAATGGTCAGCAGCTGCTTTCCAACCTGGTTGGTTTTGTGAAAGCCAACGGCTTGGCAGAACAGGTGGATATCGATGCGGCGTTCAGCTCCCGCCCGCAGGTGGAAGGAACCATTGGTCTGACCATCGGCGATCTGGTGCTGGATATGGAAGATTACTCCATTGAAACCCTGGGCCAGGCGATCAAAGCTGGTATAAAGGCACTCTGAATATGAAGCATGCGGCAATGATTTTCACTGCATCAGAAGGTGCTGTATACGCATTGCTGTAAATAATTTTGCCTCCGGAACTCTCCGGAGGCATTTTTTTTACTATAAAACGGTTGAAAAAATCGTTTTATAGAGTATATTATATAAATTTAATTGTATACTGCCGGAAAATGTCCAATTTCCCGGTATGGATATGTATTTTTCAACCATTACAACCATTAACAACATTGGAGGTTTTCAATGGGTAAAGTCATGCAGACGATCGATGGTAACTACGCCGCAGCGTATGTAGCATACGCTTTCAGCGAAGCCGCCGCGATCTACCCGATCACCCCGTCCTCGACGATGGGTGAGTACGCCGACACCTGGGCCAGCCAGGGTCTTAAGAACATGTTCGGCCAGGTGGTCGAAATCGCAGAAATGCAGTCCGAAGCCGGTGCAGCCGCTGCGGTCCACGGCAGCCTGACCGCCGTTGCATTGACCACTACCTTCACTGCCAGCCAGGGTTTGCTGCTGATGGTGCCGAACATGTACAAGATCGCCGGGGAAATGCTCCCGACCGTCTTCCATGTATCTGCCCGTGCATTGGCCGCGCAGTCGCTCTCCATTTTTGGCGACCACTCCGACGTTATGAGCTGCCGTTCCACCGGTTATGCCATGACCAGCGCCGCCAGTATCCAGGAAACCCACGACCTTGCCATCGTTGCCCATTTGGCGACGCTGGAAAGCGAAGTGCCGTTCCTGGCGTTCTTCGACGGTTTCCGTACCTCTCACGAAATCCAGAAGATCGAGCTGTTGGACTATGCTGATATGAAGTCCATGCTGGATATGAAGTTCGTGGAACGTTTCCGCAACCGCGCTCTGCGTCCGGAAGCGCCCTATGCCAAAATGGCTGCCCAGAACCCCGACGTCTACTTCCAGGGCCGCGAAACCACCAACAATGAATATGCCGCTCTGCCCGCGATCGTCCAGAAATACATGGATGTTGTTGCCAAGGCTACCGGCCGCAGCTACCATCTGTTCGATTACGTTGGTGCCGAAGATGCCGAAGATGTGATCGTTGCCATGGGTTCTGCTTGCGAAACCATTGAAGAAACCATCAACTACCTGAATGCCAAAGGCAGCAAACTCGGTTTGGTCAAGGTTCGTTTGTACCGTCCGTTCGACGCCGCTGCGTTGGTCAATGCTCTGCCCAAGAGCGTCAAACGCATTGCCGTTATCGACCGCTGCAAAGAGCCCGGCTGTCTTGGCGAACCGTTGTTCCTCGATGTGCAGGCTGCTCTCGCTGCTACCGGCATCAAGATCATCGGCGGCCGCTATGGTCTGGCCAGCAAAGAGTTCACTCCCAGCATGGTCAACGCCATCTACAAGCATCTGGCCGGCAAATGCACCCACAACTTCACCGTGGGTATCAACGACGACAAGAGCAACCTCTCGTTGGCGATCGACGAACAGCTGGTTACTGAACCGGCCGGTTCGACCGCCTGCATGTTCTGGGGTCTGGGCGGCGACGGTACCGTCGGCAGCAACAAGAACTCCATCAAAATCATCGGCGACAACACCGATAAATATGTTCAGGCTTATTTCTCCTACGACAGCAAAAAGTCCGGCGGCGTGACCGTTTCGCACCTGCGTTTCGGCGATGTGGAAATCAAATCTCCGTATCTGATTACCGCTCCTGACTTTGTAGCTTGCCACAACGAAGCCTATGTGGGCCGTTATGACATGCTTGCCGGTATCAAAGAAAATGGTACCTTCCTGATCAATACTTCCAAGAAAGCTGATGAAGTTTTCGCCTCCTTCACCAAGGAAATGCAGGAAGTGATCATCGCCAAAAAGATCAAAGTCTACGCTATTGACGCACTGAAGACTGCTCTGGAAGTCGGCAGCGCCAAATATGTATCGACCATCATGCAGACCTGCTTCTTCAAACTCGCCGCCATTATTCCGGCTGACGAAGCAATCGGTCACATCAAGAAGGCGATCGAAAAGAAATTCAAGAAAAAGGGTGATGAAATCGTTGCCCAGAACATCAAGTGCGTGGATATGGCTCTGGAAGGTCTGGCTGAAATCGCAGTTCCCGCCGCCATTACCGAAAGCTATGTGGCTCCCAAACTGATTGCCGACGACGCCGGTGATTTTGCCGTGAAACTGATGAAGCCGATCCTGCACCTGCAGGGCGACAGCATCCCGGTTTCCGCCATGAGCTTCGATGGCTCCATGCCGATCGGTACCAGCGCTCTGGAAAAACGCGGTATTGCTCCGAGCGTACCGAAATGGGATTCCGCCAAGTGTATCCAGTGCAACCAGTGCGTGATGGCTTGCCCCCACGCTGCGATCCGCGCCAAGCTGGTCAAGGAAAGCGATCTGGCCGGTGCCCCCGCTTCTTTCGAAACCGTTGCTCCCAAGGGCGTTAAAGAACCGGGTCTCGTCTACCGCATGCAGGTCTATGTGGAAGACTGTACCGGTTGCGGTGTCTGTATTGAAACCTGTCCGGCCAAGGAAAAGGCTCTCACCTTCAGCCCGCTGGCTGATGAACGCGCCGCCGGTCAGAACGAAAACGAAAAATTCTTCGAAGCTCTGCCGGACAACGTCACCGGCGGTGTCAGCATCGATACCGTCAAGGGTTCGCAGTTCCTGAAGCCCTACTTTGAATTCAGCGGTGCTTGCGCCGGTTGCGGCGAAACTCCGTATGTCAAACTCGTAAGCCAGCTCTTCGGTAACCGCATGGTCGTTGCCAACGCCACCGGCTGCAGCTCCATCTACGGCGGCAGCTTCCCGAGCCTGCCCTACTGCAAGGACAAGGCCGGCCGCGGTCCGGCCTGGGCCAACAGTCTCTTTGAAGACAACGCCGAATACGGCTATGGTATGCGTATGGCTATCGATACCAACCGCGCACAGCTCCGCAACAATGTGGAAGCGCTGTTGGAAAAAGCCGGCGACTGCAAGTGCGAAATCAAAGCTCTGCTCGCCAAGGGTATTGAGCTCTGGAACAGCACCGATGCTGAAGCCATTGCCAATCAGGATGCCATCAAAGCCGCATTGCCCGCAGCTATTGCCGCGGCGACCTGCAGCGAAGGCAAAGCCATTCTCACCAAGATCGCAGAACTCTCCGACTACTTCGTCGACAAGAGCTTGTGGATCTTCGGCGGTGACGGCTGGGCATACGATATCGGTTACGGCGGTCTGGACCACGTTGTTGCCCAGAAGCGCAATGTGAACATCCTTGTGCTGGATACCGAAGTGTACTCCAACACCGGTGGTCAGGCTTCCAAGTCCACCCCGATCGGCGCCGTGGCTCTCTTTGCCAACGCCGGTATGGAACAGACCAAGAAGAATCTCGGTTTCATGTGCATGAGCTACGGCAATGTCTATGTGGCGAGCATCTGTATGGGTGCCAACCGTCAGCAGGCTTTGACCGCAATCAAAGAAGCTGAAGCCTACAATGGCCCGTCCATCATTCTGGCCTACGCTCCCTGTATTGCCCACGGTATCAAGGGCGACATGCGCATGAGCCAGAACGAAGCCAAAAAGGCAGTGGAAGCCGGTTACTGGCCGCTCTACCGCTACAATCCGGCCAATGCCGAAGCTCCGTTCAAATGGGAAACCAAAGAAGCTACCGGCAATTTCCAGGACTTCATCCGTGGCGAACGCCGTTATGCCAGCTTGACCAAGACCAACCCTGCCAACGCCGAAGAACTCTTCGCCAAGGCAGAAGCGGACTGCAAGCGTCGCATGGACTTCTTCAAGAAGCTCGGCGAAGTAATGAAATAATTTTCATTGCAGAATATAAGAAAGGTGCGTTCGAAAGAGCGCACCTTTTTTTATTTCCATTTCAAGAAGTTTTCCAATTGATATAATTATGACAGACAGCAGGCAAAACTTTTATAACTTACAGCATTTATCCGCATAAAATATGCATTTATAACGTCAAAATACTTTTTTTTTATTTTTTTTGTAAAAATTACTTGAAAAATAATTATTTTTCAGTACATTTTATATGGTAATATCAGTCCGGTAGATTGCATATTTTCACAAAAATCCGGCTCTATGCGGGCGTATATTTTTATTGGAAACCAGGATCACTTATGTCAGGCAGCAGTAAAACGCATTTTTTGCAGATCGATGAAGTTTTTGCCGGCTATACGATATTGAATTTCTGCGGCAGCGGTGCGTACGGCGAAGTCTATCTGGCAGAAGATATCACTCACAAGGTTGTGGCTCTCAAACTGATTCCTATATCTTACGGCAGCGAAGTCTGGCGCATGGAACTTATCGGATTACGCCATTACCGGCAGGCAGTGGAAGAACATAAATCCCTGATCGAAGTTCTGCATGTCGGCGAAAGCGACAGTTACTTTTACTATACAATGGAAGCTGCCGATAACATGCTCCATGGCGATTCAGAAGAATATGTTGCCGATACGCTTGCCCACCGGCTGGAACGCGGCGGCAGACTGGAGCCGGAAAAAGTGCTGGAGCTGGCACACAATCTTCTCGATGCGCTGGAACATCTTGCAGAACACGATCTTGCCCACCGGGATATAAAACCGGCCAATATTGTTTTTATCAACAGCCAGCCCAAGCTCAGCGATATTGGGTTGATTTCCTGTACCGGGGTACGCTCAAAAGTGGTCGGTACCCTCGAATACCTGCCGCCGGAAATCGCAGATGGCGATCCAGTCGGTTACGGCCATGACCTTTATTCGCTGGGAAAAGTGTTGTATTGTGCGCTGACCGGGTTACTTCCGGAAAATTTTCCGGAAGTGCCGTTTTCGCTTCCACTCCGGGCATGGCGCCAATTCAAAAACGTCTTGCTGAAAGCCTGTTCGCCCGACCCGCGCCAGCGCTTTTACTCGCCGGCAGCTTTCCGTAAAGCCTTGCCGTCGGTGATCCGCGAAACAACATTTGCAGACGAAGCAATGGAAAGTCTTCGCAGTTATCGCAAACAACACCCGGTAGCGTGGCGTTTGAGCTGCTTTTCGATAATACTGGTCTTTGCAGCAATGTCTTTGAGTATGTATCTGGCGTTGAAGCAGAAGCACGCTTATAAGCGGGCCAATCAAGACCGGATAAGTTTTATTTTCCGCACCATAGAGCTGTTGAACGACCGGCAGCTGCACTTGCAGAAAATCGCCGAACAAAATGGTAACAGCGCCCGGGCATGGCAGCTGCAAACTATCGCCACACTGGCATCTGATGCCCGTGCCGATGGGAGTTGGGATGCTACAGAACGTTACTGCCGCCTGGCAGATGCCATTCTCAAACGCTGGAGCGTAGAAGAATTCCGTGAACTGCAGGAAAAATATCCGCTGGATACTCTCCCGGATAACCGTAAGATATTTTTTGAAATGATGGCGGCATACAGTACGTTCCGCGCATCACCATTGAGTCTTTATTTATTGGAGTATTCTTCACAGCTTTTGACTTCAGCTCTGGAAGATATGCGCTTGAAAGCCGCAGCAAAGTGGCCGGGGCCCCTGCCCGGCAGCAATTGGCAGCACCCTGAAATACCGGCACTCAAGCTCATATACATGCCTGAAGGCAGTAATAATAACGGCAAACCTATCAAATCTTTCTGGGTGGCAGATTGCGAAGTAACAGATGAGCTTTATTGCAGTATTCTGCCGCAAAGCAAGAAAAAATCAACTGCACCACAAATGCCGGTAACCAATATAACCTGGAACGATCGCTTGGATTTCTGTCGGGAATTGACTTTGCAAGCACATGCAAAAGGATTTCTGCCGGATAATTATATATTCCGGCTGCCGTATCTGGATGAATGGAACTACATTCTACAGGGCGGCTGGTCGAGCGCAGGCAACTTCCTTTACGAAAACAGTATAGCACACGATATAGCATGGTTCGGCGGTAATTCTGATTACCAGCTGCATCCGGTACGTCAGCTCAATGGCGGAGTATTGAATATATACGATTTTCTGGGTAATGCGGCTGAAAGCGTAGTGCACTCGCCGGTCAAACCGGGCGAAATACCGAAAATATTTAATATGGGGGCCAGTTTCCGTGACCGCCGATTGAATCAGGAACTGCAGAAAAAACTTGATCCGGATATGCTCGAAAATAAATGGAGCGGATTCCGCGTGGTGCTTGCCCCCGGCAGTATGAAATATTTTGAACACACATGGTATACCGGCCAGATATACACATTTACACAAGCCGGATATGTATATGAACTGCTGGGGACCCCGTATTGCAGATGGACTTTTGATTCAGCGGAGAGCTGGAAAAAGCTGCTCTCCACCCGGCCGGCTATGCTGCAAGATGAAAAACTGCGCAAAAAACTTCTGCGCAGCAACTGGCGCTTGCATGAGCTGCCGCTGCTGACCAGCGCCCGTTATAAAAACGGCAAATGGCTATGGAGCAATAATACAGAAGTCAGCGCCGGCGAATGGCTGAGCGATCCTTATTCAGATAATCCGGAAAAATCCTCCATGGTGTGGGATCATGGTTTCTGGCGGATAGCCTCAAGTAAAGAAAAACTGCCGCTTATATTACTGAAGTATCCGGAAAAACGCACGCAAAAAATTGATTTAAGCAAGAGCAACTCCAAATTGATATTGAAGAAATTTTCGCTCAACAACCGCAAATTCTATCTTTTAAGCGCCCCGGTCGACTGGTATACCGCCCGCAGACTCTGCAATTTGCTGGGCGGCGAACTTGCAGAATTCAGCAGCGTATCCGAACTCTCATCGCTCAGAAGAATCATGAAAAAATTCCGTAATTTGCAAATAGGGTTGAATTGCAGCCGGAAAAACGGCAAATGGGTGTGGGCAAGCGGCAAACCGGGTCCCGCAGATTTACCGCCATCAAAACTGGGCAGTACAGTATCGCTGAACCGCAGTTTCATGGTTCTTCATAACGATGAATACAGCTGTTCGCCGGAATTTGATGCTTTTATCTGCGAGATAAAATAAAACTGACTCACCTTGGAGTTTTTAACGTGGTTCCAGCACAACCGTGGACTTCTGTGAGACTTTGGCAGCTACTTTGATCGGTACCCATGTGGGAACAAGTTCCCGATCGCCCCACGAATTGCTGACGGCTATCTCTCTGGT
Organism: Victivallaceae bacterium; assembly: GCA_045635745.1. Classification (GTDB taxonomy): domain Bacteria; phylum Verrucomicrobiota; class Lentisphaeria; order Victivallales; family Victivallaceae; genus SIG78. The sequence goes on along the minus strand of JAZTWG010000050.1, from coordinate 56,306 downwards.
AAGCTCATTATAGCCAACTATCAGACACATGTGCGAACTCCCACCGGCAGGAACTTTATATTCTGCTATCAGCTTCTGCCATGAATCAGGGGAAGCATGTTTACGATCATTCAAAGATTTTCTGCGTATATTCTCATATTCTCTATTGGTGAACATGACCCAGAATATCGGTACGCCTTTCTCGATATAATGCTGCACCATTTTTAATTTCACATCGCCCATCTCCGAAGCTCGGAGACCGGCACTTTTTCTGACCGAGTTGATGGCCCGCATGGCATCTTTAACATAAGTACCGCCGCCTTTTTTGGTCTTGGCCGCATCGGCCAGCTGATGCATATTCACATTGGTTATGCCATAGTAGCGCAAAACCCGTTCAACAGTTGCCGGCACGCAATAACCTTTGCTGCCCTGATTGACCATGGGTATATTATCTATATACACATCGCCAAAGTCGTTGCGTTTTATATTATTGGTAAAATCTTTGCCTTTAACGGTATAGTACTGTTTTTTGCCTGCCGTGTTACTGGCATTGCTCCCAGCTGCGGCAGCCGCAGAGTAAACTTTTTTGAAGTGGATATGCAAAATAACATATTCATTGCGGATATATTCCAGAAAAAACTCCACATTCTTACCGCTCCATTTGCGGGCCGACTGCTGCATTTTCCGGTGACCGTAATCGCACCTTTCCGGCGTTCCGCCCCAACCGGAAAGTTGTTCAGAAATAGTCCGGGCGGTCTTGCGCATAAGATTTTTCAGATGCTCTGCATCGGCAGAATCACCTTTATTAACAAAAATTACATCAATGATTGCAAGTTTGCCGGTTTTATCGTAATGACAGCGCATTTCGACAGCTTTGCATTGCAGAACCAATAAATCCTTGAATCCGGCTGTACGCAAAGTTGGATCACCCTGAAAATAAAATCCATATTTTCCGTTGAAAAACTGTTCAAATTCCCTCCGGCGCCACACACCATCTTCATTGATAAACTGCATTCCAAGGAGAGTATTCCACACATCATAATCGGCCAGCAAAGCTTTGGGAAGCAGCAAAAAGAAAAATAAAAAGTAAACCAAAAGCCTTTTCATAACAATAAATCTATTAAATTCTGACGATATGCGGCTGTATCTTGAATAATCAAGTTGCCGGCAAACGTATTTTTGAGTTGATTTTGTGTTTAAAATATAGGTAAAAAAACTTTTTTTCAAAAAAATTACGATTTTTTTATAAAAAAAACTTGTATTTTATTTTTTTTGCTGTATTATAAAATTGTAATCAATACAAATCAATAATGATTACAAATAAAAAGAAAATAAAACCTTAACGAAAGGATAGAAAAAATGAAGTACGTTTGTCAGATTTGCGGTTATGTTCACGAAGGCGAAAATGCACCCGAGTTCTGCCCCCAGTGCAAAGCTCCGGCAGCCAAATTCACCAAACAGGAAAACAGCGATGGAGCCATCAAGTTTGCCTGCGAGCACTATGTGGGCGGCCATGACGATATTGATCCGGAAGTGCGCGAAGGCCTGAAAGCCAACTTTATGGGCGAATGCACCGAAGTGGGTATGTACCTTGCAATGAGCCGTCAGGCAGAACGCGAAGGTTATCCGGAAATCGCCGATGCCTACAAGCGCTATGCGTTTGAAGAAGCCGAACATGCAGCCAAATTTGCTGAACTCCTGGGTGAAGTACTCTCCAGCAGCACCGAAAAAAATCTGCGCATGCGCGTGGAAGCTGAAACCGGAGCTTGCGCCGGCAAGTTCGAAATCGCCAAACGCGCCAAAGAACTTGGTTACGATGCCATTCATGACACCGTCCACGAAATGAGCAAAGACGAAGCCCGCCACGGCGCCGGTTTTGCCGGTCTGCTCAAGCGCTACTTCGGATAATTTGCCGTAATGCTTCAACCATATGCGCCGCAAGGTGCATATGGTTTTTAATGCGGCAACCTTACTGAAAGGAAAGCTTGCTATGCAAACAACAGCCGCTTATTTGCGAGATCTGGGCATAACGCCCTCCCCGCAGCGAATGGCGATCTATAAATTTTTGAAAAACAATGCCATTCATCCCACCGTAGATACCATCTATCATGGTGTACTCAAGGAGCTGCCGGCCATATCGCGCACAACCGTTTATAATACGGTAAAAAAGCTTGCGGAAGTAGGAGCAATTCAGGAAGTCATCATTGAAGACGGCGAATTGCGCTACGATGCAGATATGTCAGACCACGGACATTTCAAATGCCATGCCTGCGGTAATGTTTTTGATCTGTTTCCGCCGGCAAACACGCCGCTGGTCAATCATATCCACGGGCTGCCGGAAGGATTTGTGGTAAAACAACTGCATTTATGCTGCCGGGGGCTTTGCGCTGATTGCGCTGAATGATTTTATAAATCGCTCTGTTCCCAATAAGGGCAGGTAAAAAGAATCTATATTGTGAAAATGTTTTCTTAAACTTTAAGTTTTGGGAAAAAGGGCCTTTCCTCTAAAGTTCTTTTTCCCCTCCTCAAGTACCGACCTTTATTGGGAACAGAGCTTTATAAATAAAACGCTGCCGCATACTTTTGTTGTATTGCAGCAGCGTTTTTATTTGGCAAACAGTCTGTTTTACTTATAAAGGCTTTCCAGTTTTACATCGCTTAAATGCAGCGGAACCCCCTTCTTCAGCAAAGCATTCTGAACAAGTTTGTAATCCAGATCCCGGCTTTCACACTTGTGTTCCAAAGTCAATGCCGCGGCGATCCCGGCGGCTTCGCCGGTCATAGCAGCGGCGGGGATCACCCGATAAACTTCCCATGCATCGCCGATGGCCCCCATACAGCGGCCGGCAGTGAATACACCATCCAGAGACTCTGGCACCAGCGAACGCAACGGAGTTTCCCATACCGGACCGGGCGCACGCCAGTCGCCGGTCAGCCCGATAGAATCTTCATAGTATTTAGCGAAATCATCGGTGTTGAGCATAAACTGACACTTGGCCGCCGCAATCTTGCGGAATTGCGGCATGGCTGGCAAATGCACGGGGTAATGCTCGTAGCGGTTGGAAGTTTTATAACTTTCACGATAATACTCGCGTAAATATTTATACCCTTTCTGCGTAAAAGCAGTTACACATCTGCCATCCATACCATCGCCCGGAGCTATATCTTTCTGCGCGAACATAAAAGTTTTTACATGCAGCGTATTGCCGAAGTCATAATGGGTTTTCTTTTCTTCGGGGATATTTTCGATGATCCAGAGCGAATGATGGTTGAAATCGCACTCCACCGCGCCCCCTGCCCGGCGGATAATGATCGCTTCACCACTGGCATCGACAAACGCGCCCGCCTGAATAACTCCGCGGCCGGAAGTATTTTCCACTTCCAGCGCCGTAACCTTATCGCCGGATTTCTGCGCGGCACAAACCCGGGTATCCAGCCAGAGCTCTACTCCGGCTTCAACCAGCATTTCATCCAGCGAAAGCGTGAAACCGGCCGGAGAAAAATCAACCCGGTAACGGTTGTTATAATGCTTGATTTTGCTTATACCGGCACCGTTCCAGTCTTTCGGCAGGTCAAACTGGCTGAATTCCAAGCTTTTCAGGAGCATTTCTTCAGAAATCCCCTTAATGACCTGCGTACCTTTGCCATCGCACAGCGGCAAATATATGTAGACCAAGCCCGAAGTGGCAAGACCGCCGATAATGGTCTGTTTTTCAATAAGAGCCACCTTGTGTCCGCGCCGGGCCGCCGCCAAAGCAGCGGCAATACCAGCAACACCGGCTCCGATCACAGCAATATCATATTTTACAGTAAAATCCATTTTATCATGTTCCGTGTTTATAATTATTGACTGCTTTCCACAACTATCACCCGATCAACACTTATGCTGTTGGGTTTTGTAGAACCTTTTACATATACCGGTCCCACAAACTTCATGGAAAAATATATATCCACACGCCGTCCGGGGAGTGTTCCGTCGTAACACTCGGAGAGATCTATCGGAGTCATTCCCCACGACCAATGCGCCCAGAAACGGCACTTGGGTGCCAGTAATATATTCGACATACTATACCAGTGATATTTTTCATCCTGCGGAATTTCCGACCACTCCAGATAATTGCGGACAAACAATTTATTTGAGCTGGCATGATATACACCGAATTCAAATTTGCGGTTTGTATGAAAATTTCTACTGTTATCAAGCATAACCGCCTTGCCGCCTACAGCATCAGCATCATTTACATTTTTCAATGATTTGTTATTGGAGGCATCCAACAATGGCGGCAGATAGTCCAATATAACCTTGCGGTTTTTCAACATATCCGGCAGCGGCTGCGGTTTTACATTTTTTCTGGCCTGCAATGCGGCAAGGCGTTCAGCTGCACCGCTTTTGAGTTCCTGAAGCTCTTTTTTGGTCAAATCGCTGTAATAATCGCTCCACAAAGTATTTTCCACCGCTTTTATGCGACTGATCAATGCTTTATCTTCAATTTTTATCGAACCAGCCGGTAAAAATGTTTTAAGATAAAGTGCCGCGTGATCCAAAGTATAATATTCCCGGCGCAGCCGACGCAAATACTGCGGATGTTTTGCAGCGGCCTTTTCGGCTTTTGCCATCAGATCGTAGCTCTTTTGAAAAAATTCCGGCGAGAGAAATGCTCTGCCGTTCAGCGCAACATCTTCCATTGAGCCGGTAAGCTGCGCTTTTTCCAGCAGCAGCAGATACTCGCTCATATAAGGTGCTGCGTGGCCGTAAAAATCACGCATGAATTCGTTGATATGTTTTTCAATATCCAACTTCGGATCAATGGTCAGCCGGGCAAAAGTATATGCTTTCAAATCTGCAAATGACGGCATCAACGGGGCTCTTTTGCCCTTGCGGAATGCACGGGTTATTTCATTTTCAAAATATACAGATTTTACTTTGTTGGCGGTATATACAGAAAAATCATCCTTCAAGCCGCGAACAATCGTGTATGGCGACAAGGTAGTTTCGTGATAAAATATACCATAAGCCCAGATGGAAAGTGTATTGCTTATTGAACTCCACTTTTCCAGACATTCGCGGGCCTGGCGGTTGTGATCAGTAAGCAGACTGCGGGTCGTATAACGGAATCCGTGCGCGAACTCCCTGCCCAATGCAGCAAATTGCACCATTACATTTTTATGCGGCTTGATTTTGGATGGTTCCATGGAATAAGTATAGGCAAAAGTTTCGATAATCACATCCGGATAATCTTTTTCGATATCTTCCGCCAGAGTGTTGATAAACTCCATATCGTTGCCGCCGGGGCCACCGGTGATCTGCCAACGCTCGCGACAGCTCTTGCACCGGCAGTAATCAACATTGTCATTTACCGAAATGTTGTAAACTTTCGGCCATTGCGCCTGTGCAATGTTCTTCCGGTCTTTTTCGATATAATAACGCAATTTTTTCTTGAAAAACGCAATCGTTTCCGGGTGCGTCAGACAGGGCTGACCGGGGCCGGAACCGTTGACAGCTTTGAGCCGTTTGCCAAAACGGTCAAGCGAATAACACTCCATGTTCTTCGGAGCGTCCGGTTCCTTGGTATATATTCCGAATGTATGACAACGCCATGGACTGCCGTACATATTCCAGGCTCCGGAACCCGCCAGACGCATACTGCCGCGGGTATTGGGTCCCTGTATGCGGTTACGCCCCATAAAAAGGCTTTCTTTATCAGCTTGCCCCGCGCGGCGTACAGACATTGCCATCATACGGTATGGCAGATACGGCTTGCCGCTGATACTGCCGGTCGGCATTTTTATTTCTTTGTTATCGGGAATAAAAGTATCGGCTATGCCATAAAATCTTATTCCAAGCACCCGTTCAAGAAATTCATACACCGCGTAAAGATTACCGCGTTCGCCGCCGCCAGCAAGCAATATTGAACCATCAGCAAGCGGTTTGATCAACCACTCTTCTTCTGCAAGTTTTTTCTGTTCAGAAGCATCACCTAAAATGATTTTTTTCTGCGGCCTGATATTTTTGAATTCAGATTTTTTGTGAACAGCAAGCTTGCTGCCGACAGACTTCTGCCAGAAAAATGTCAACTCTTTTACTGCATGCGCTTCCGTTACAGTAGAATTATCCGGTATTATCAGGACTTCCGGCAACCCGGAGCCTGATACAGTATGAATCATACTGTAAAAAGCAGTCAATACAAAGATTGCGTTTCTTACAAAAACAAACATTTTAACCTCACAGATTCCGCTGCGGCTTGAAATGAATATCTGTACTCATTGCTTTTTCCTGCATAGCTTCCACATGACCATCGGCCCACAGGAAGTTGGCATAATTGTTGTGCACAGTAAAGCCCGGCGACGCGGTACCGCCCGTCGGCAGCGTGTATATACCGTAAATATTTTTATCGATATCAGCCACCGTAAAAACCGTTGACGGTTCATCAATGATTGAACGATTGGCGCTTGCTATGGCTGTTGAACCGGAAACAAGCCCGGAAAGACCTTGTTTCAGATTCGATGATCTCCGGTGAATAGCGTAGTTTACCGAAGAATAATCACTAGCGTACTTGAACCGCAGCGTATTGCTCGGACAGGTGAATGCTGTGTTGTCTTTGATGGAATCTGCCGAGTTACCGGCTTTTTCCATACAGTCAAAATCCGTAAGGTAATCGAACCAGTATTTGGAACGGACACCTTCTTTATCAGAGTGACAATACGGATAAATATCGTTGTGTGCGTTAAGATAGCCTTCCAACATCAGCCCGATTTGCTTGAGGTTACCGGTACAATTAGCCATTTTTGCACGTTCCCGCGCTGCTGAAAGTGCCGGCAGCAGCATTGCAGCCAATATGGCAATAATGGCAATCACCACAAGAAGTTCTATCAGGGTGAAGCGGTATTGCTTCGCCCGACCATAAATAACATTTTCAAAAATTGTTTTCATTTGTTTTCTTTCGTTGTAAATTTCAATTATTCAAAAATCACCAGCGGCAGCGCGGCGTTATCGCGGTTGCCGGCCAGACCGTCATCCATATCCAGCCAGTAAGGAGCGGCGTTAGCAATCTTGCTGTTATTGTCAAATACTACAAAGTTGAAGTACAGCGGCTTATCATCCGTACATCCGATCTCGTTTTTGGGGACAGTGATCGAATAAACAGTATTATTATTCTGCCGGACGGCTTTGGCCTTGACACTGGTACCGAAATTGGTATGATACTTCACAACTTCCGTACCGCGCGGAGTCATAGCTACGCTGTAATTATGCCCTTCGGTATAAATTTTATGCGCTGTATCCATATCGCGGGCTTCCGCCGGTGGCGCAGGGCTGGTGGCAAAGACGAACTGCACGCTGTCGCCGCGCCAGATATTGTCTTTGTTGAACCGCTGAATATGTTCCGGGTCATCGACTTTGATCGTCAGATAGATATTATCCTTATCATAAGTTATGCTGTATTCAGCCGATATATTGTGGCCGTTGGGATTCAGGCTGCTCTTGAAGTAACTCAATTCAGGATGCAGCGCGCTCACCGGTTTTACATTATCCGGCACAACAAGTTTGCGATTGGCTTTATCTTTGCCCTTGAAAAACTTCACTGTATTATCAACAACTTTGGCAGAAATTTTTTCGCCATTGATGGTAAAATCAATATTTTTCTGATCTTTGCTGATCTTTACGGTCATCTTGTCGATAACACCAGGCAGAATATCCAGGCTTTGTGAACCGCACTTGACATGGATTTTTTCGTTAAGCGTATTATTTACGAAAAGCACTGCTTTATCGGGTGCAACCAATTTAGCTCCGGCTTTGTATTGCGGACGGATGGATTTGAAAATCTTTTCAACCTGTTCAACGAACTTTTCAGCGGCTTCTTCTGTTACCAGATAGAAAGGCTGTTGAGTAAGCTTGAATTGCTGCTTACCGGCGGCAATCCCGGTTTCCCGACCGTACATGCTGACTCTGACCGCAGGCTTTTTCAAAAGCAGATTCAAGTCAAAACTGCCGTCCAGGATCCATGCCGAAAGCACAGTTTTGCCGTCGGGACGGGTAAATACATAACAATAAAGCTGATTATCAAAACTCTTGATCTCTTTAACGAATTTCACGAACGCCAGTTCGCGGGCAAAAGTGGCATATGCTGCGCCGCCGGGAAGCGGAGTAAAGGTCAAAGTGCGGTTGTCTGCAGCCCGGCCCGGTTTCCAGCAAGTGGTAAAACATCCGCTCATGGGATTGTTTTCGTTAAAGCCGTAGTGGGAACTTGCCCGGTACAGCGCCACGCTGCTTACCGGAGCGGATTTGCTGATGATCATGGCGCGGGCGGTCAAAAACGCCTGCGTTACCGCCAGACCTTCATCAAAACGGTTGCCGTAAAAGATGTTGTAACCGGTTTCGGTATTTTCCACCATCGGCGATTTCCCCAGCGAACGGGCAAGATTGCTGGATTTGATGTAGAAATTCCGCAGACTGCGTTCCGGAACATTGGGTTTTCCGACCGTCAGGTTCCAGTTGCCGAAATAGGCATCAATGTTGTAAATATCAAATTCATCGACCAGATCTGACATAACGATGCGTTCATACGGCTCGATATACATTTCCACATTGTTGCCCCCGGAAGTGATTTTGGCATCGGGGTCGATCTTGCGGGCCGCGCGCGATACGATGCGGCTGGTGATAAGCTGATTGCTCATGGCTTCCACCCAGGTACCGACATGCTTATGCTTCATCTGGGCGGCAGAAGGTATTTCCATGATCGAGCCGTAGGTTTTGACTTTGCCCTTGAGGATCTTTGCTGCCTCGGTAACGGTGTCTTCAATATTTTTCATGTATTCGTGAGAGAACATGGAATAACCGCGGCGGAATTTATCCATATCGCAATTATTCTGGTTCAAACCGCCGACATATAGTGCGTGAAGTTCAAAATCGGAGTCAAGGAATTTTTTGTATGTTCCCAGAAAACGTTTGCGGGCATTCGCTGCGGGATTGCCCTTTTCGTTGCCGATTATCGGCAATGTGGCAGAGCCCATACCCATCATGCGGTAGCCTTCAAACAGAGGAGTCCAGATGCCGAACTGATTTACCCGGAAAAAGGGATCGCGTTTTGCCATTTTCGGAGTACTGATAAAGGCGCTCTGCACCATAGCAACTTTTTTATCTTTTACAAAAGCTTCGACTTCAAGAATATAGTAGCCGCGTTCCTGACCGGGAACGGTGATTTTTTCGCCTTCTTTGTAGGGCTTGCGTTTCTGGGTGTAAACAGTCTTGCCGAGTTCATCTTTTACTTTCAAGGTATACTCAAGATCATCCAGCAGCTGCATTTCAAGGGTGAATTCTGCCGCCTTGCCGGGTTCCACCAGTCCGTAAGCTTTGTCGGTGGGATAAAAGTCCGGCAGCGGATAACCTTTGAGATAACTTTCGCGGAAGAACTGATTGCCGGGTTTGGATACTTCGATCTTTGACATACCGACTTTTTTCAGTTTAATATCAGCAAAATAGAGTTTACCTTCCACATCCAGATAAAAATTCAAAACCATGCGGCTGCCTTTGAATTTGGAAGATTCAAAACGGTAAACCACGCGTTTCCAGTCAAAAGTCCCGACCAGACAGCTGCCGTCGGCAGTTCCGGTGGCTCTGCCGTAAACTTTGCCGCAGCGGAGAATGACCCTGCCGCCGTTTTTACCGGGATTGCTCTTGGTTATATTTTCGCCCTTGACCAGAAAACTCAATTCATAAACCGAGTTCGGTTCGATTGCTACACTCTGCACCATACCTTTTTTGGCAGTAACGCAGACGGCTCTCTTATCGCCGGCTTTCACAGTATCGCTGAGCACAGCACCCTGTGAATTCCAGTATTTCATACCCAAACTGAAATCGCCGTTTTTAATAATATTGGCGCTCAGATTCAGAGCAATAAAACTCCCCAACAGTATAAGCAGTATACGCATAAAAACCTCTCTGATTGATAAGATTTTAAAATTATTCAGCTTTTTTTCCGGCAGCAACTTTTACCATCTTAAAATCGGTAAAGCAACAACTACCATCGACATCCAAATGCAAAGTTAAAACAATTTTATTGCTTGAGAAAACCGAACCTTTGAGCAGACATTTGCCTTCTTTCCAGTCAAAACTACCAATCATGCAGCCGCCTTTGGGGTCTACCGTGCCCCGGGCGAAACGCTTACCGCCGCGGATGATGATCCGGGCACCATGCCCCTGCTTGTTTTTATCAATATTATCAGCTTTCGCCTTGAAAGTCAGAAGATAATCAGCTTGGGGGTCAACAGTTACATTTTGTACAGCCTGCTGCCCCTGTTTGATGCAGACATAGTTTTTGCCGGTGACTTTATCAGTACAAACTGTTGCCCCTTTAAGCAGCAGCCAACCCTTGCTGCCTTCGCTGAAATCACCGTTTTTAACGAGATTCACTTCTTCGGCGGCACTCAAAGTAAACATTGCCGCGATCATCGCCAGAATAAATGTTGTTATACGCATAAAATAATTTTTCCTTTCAATTACTTATTCAAAAATCACCAGCGGCAGGAGAGCGTTATCCCGTTCACCGGCGAGACCTTTATCCATATCCAGCCAGTATGGCGGCATGTTGGCACTCTTGCTGTTGTTGTCAAAAACTACAAAGTCAAAGTAGAGCGGCTTGCCCGGCACATAGCCTATTTCACTTTGGGGTACAGTTATTTCGTAAACCGTGTGATTGTTCTGCCGGTAAACATTGGCCTTGGTTGAAATTGCCTGTTTGGTGAAATATTTTACCACTTCCGGGCCTCTGGGTGTGAGTGCCGCGCTGTAGTTATGGCCCTGACTGTTGGACTTTTCGCCCAGATTGCGGACACTTTCCGGTGCGCCGGGCGTGTTGGCAAAAACAAACTGCACGCTGTCGCCCTGCCAGATGCTTTCTCTGCTGAAGCGCTGGATGTGGGTGGGGTCATCGACCTTGACGGTCATATAAATATTTTTGCTGTCATAAGTCAGACTGTATTCAGCAGAAATATCATGACCGTCGGGATTGAGCGGATTTTTGAAGTAGCTCAATTCCGGGTGCAGCGCACTTACGGGCTGAACATGGGTTGGCACCACGAGTTTGCCGCTTGCTTTGCCGGCAGGGAAATTACCGTTTTTATCAAGTTTGACAAGTCCGTTGTGCTTTTTGAATTTTACGGTATTGCCAATGATTGCGGCATCGAATTTTTCACCATTTACGGTAAAAGCAATACTCTTCTGGTTCTTCTGCACTTTCACATCAGTACTGCCGATAGAGCCGGGCAGAATATCTATACTCTGCGCGCCGCATTTGACCGTTACTTTTTCATTACCGCTGTTATTCACATAAAGTACGGCCTGATCCGGAGAAGTCAACTTTGCCGCCGACTTATACAACGGCCGGATGGCTTTGAAAATACCTTCCAGCTGGGCTGTTACTTTTTCTGCCGGTTCATCCAATACCAGATAGAACGGCTGTATTGTGAGTTTGAGTGGCTGTTTTCCGGCCGCAAGGCGGGTTTCCCGGCCGTACATGCTGACCATAAGCGCGGGCTTTTCCAACTGCATATTCAATGTGTAATCGTTTTCAACGCTCCATGCCGAAAGCATGGTTTTGCCGTCGGGGCGCTTGAATACATACGCATAAAGCAGTTTGTCGGCAGTTTTGAGCTCTTTGACAAATTCTGCAAACGCCAGTTCACGGGCAAAAGTGGCATATGCCGCACCGCCGGGGAGCGGAGTGAAGGTCAGAGTGCGGTTGTCAGCGGCGCGCCCCGGTTTCCAGACGGTGGGGAAACTGCCGCTCATGGGATTGTTTTCGTTAAAACCGTAATGAGTGCTCAAACGGAAGATCGCCACGCTGCTTACCGGCGAGGCTTTGCTTATAACCATGGCGCGGGCAGTCAGAAATGCCTGCGTTACCGCCAGACCTTCATCAAAACGGTCGCCGTAATAAGTCATATATCCGGTTTCGGTATTTTCCACCATGGGGGTTTTGCCGAGCGAACGGGCAAGTTCGCTGGATTTGATGTAAAAATCACGCAGGCTGCGTTCCGGGATATTGGGTTTGCCATGCGTAAGATCCCAGCTGCCGAAGTAGGCATCGATATTATATACATCAAAATCATCGACCAGATCCGACATCACCAGCCGTTCAATGGGTTCAATATACATCTGCACATTGTTTCCGCCGGCGGAGATTTTAGCTCCGGGATCGATTTTGCGGGCCGCACGCGATACGATACGGCTGCGGAAAAGCTGCTGGCTCATAGCTTCCACCCAGGTACCGGCGTATTTGTGCTTCATTTGCGCCTGCGAAGGTATTTCCATAATTGAGCCGTAGCTGGAAACTCTGCCTTTGAGGATTTTGGCGGCTTCAGTTACAGCAGTTTCCACACTTTGCAGATACTCTTTGCTGTACATGGGGTAGCCGCGGCGGAATGCCTCCGTATCGCATCCGTTTAATGATACACCGCTGGCATAAAGTGCATGCAGCTCAAAGTCTTTGGCCTCCAGAAAAGCTTTGTAGGTTCCCAGAAAACGGCGGCGGGCATTGGTTGCCGGATCGCCTTTCTCACCGGCGATTACCGGCAAAGTTGCCGAACCGGCACCGATCATACGGTATCCTTCGATCAACGGGCTCCAGATACAGAACTGATTCACCCGGAAAAACGGGTCGCGTTTGCCCTGCATGGCGGGGGTGCTGACAAAAGCGCTTTGCACCATGGCAATTTTTTTATCTTTTACAAAAGCATTGGCTTCAAGAATGTAGTAGCCGCGTTCCTGACCGGGCACGGTGATCTTTTCGCCTTCTTTATAGGGTTTGCGTTTCTGTGTGTAAACAGTCTTGCCAAGTTCATTTTTTACGGTAAGAGTGTATTCAAGATCAGCAAGCAGCTGCATTTCGAGCTTGAATTCTGCCATTTTACCGGGTTCCACCATCCCGTAAGCTTTATCGATGGGGTAAAAGTCCGGCAGGGGATAGTCTTTCAGATAACTTTCGCGGAAAAACTTGTTGCCCGGTTTGCTGACTTCAATTTTTTCGGTACCGACTTTCACGAGTTTCACATCGGCATAATACAATTTGCCGTCAGCATCGAGCCGCAAATATATATCGAGGCGTTTGCTGTTGAATTTTGAACTGTTGAAACGGTAAATGCCGCGTTTCCAGTCAAAAGTGCCGGTCATGCAGCTGCCGTCGGCATTGGTCGTGGCTCTGCCGTAGTTTTTACCGCCATGCAGAATAACGCGTCCGCCCTGCGAACTGGAGCTTACGCCGGGGATATTTTCGCCCTTGACCAGAAAACTCAATTCATAAACAGCATTGGGTTCAAGCGCGACTTTCTGCACCAGATATTTGCCCCGGGTAACACAAGCGGAATTCTTATCGCCGGCTTTTACGGTGGTGCTCAGCACAGCCCCGCCGATATTGTTCCAATAGGTCAAACCTTTACTGAAATCACCGTTTTTGACAATGTTACTGCCATGGGCGGAATTCATCAGCAAAGTGGCGATAAGTAAAAGAAATATTCTCATAATTTATTTTCTGCCTTACAGGGGGGTTATTGAGCTTTCTTTTCGGACCCGACTTTAACAAGTTTTACATCGGTATAGCAGCATTTGCCATCGCCCGCCAACCACAGTGTGATCGTCAGATTGGGCGACTGAAAGTAGGAAGCTTTCAGCGTACATTTGCCCTGTTTCCAGTCAAAAGTACCGGTCATGCATCCGCCTTTGGGGTCTGCGGTACCACGGGCATAACGTTTGCCGCCGCGGATGATGACTCTGCCGCCCTGAGTTTTATCTTTGGCAACGATATTTTCGCCTTTCGTTAAAAATGAAAGTTCATAAATACCATCGGGTTCGATCGCCACGGTCTGAATTACCGAACGCTGATTGGTCAGCACCACAAAATTTTTGCCGTCTTTTCCGGTTGCGGCTACATGTTTCACCTGCGGAGAGACATTCCAGAATTTGGTACCTTCAGCAAAGTTGCCGTTTTTGATCAGATTGACTTCTTCGGCAGCACTCAAAGTAAAAGCCGCCATCATCGCCATGATAATTGTTGCAATACGCATGATTTTTCTCCTTTTATTGCGTGAGCGTTTCAGTACCATTGTGATACGTCCATACACCATTTTTTTCAAATTCATCACCAAGATCTTTTCCATTTCTGGCATCAACATGCCCATCAGCGAACAAGATATTGGCTGTTTTATTGTGTCGAATTTGAACTATTGAGAAAAAAGTTTTAGAACTGAATGCCCAGAATTGGTCTTGAAATCCATTAGTTCTGATACTGTCTGCCAACATCATAAATGTTGTCGGATCGCTTGAAAAACGTCCTTTGGCAGTAAATTTACTATTTTGCCACCCAAAACTTGACATTCCTAAATTAATGTATACGTGATTATCAAGTTTAGTACGGAAACCATATGTATTACCACGGGAAGTACTCTGTTTACCTGATGGACAGTAAAGAACTTTAGGATCTTGTATATACTCCAAGTCATCGCATATCAACTGTCCCCAGTAAACATTCTGATACGGTGTTGTAGTAGAGTATTTTCCTGCACAAAAAGTCCAGTTGTCATTATCATCTGCGTACATAATAATTGCAACACCACACTGTTTCTGATTGGCCGCACAACTGGATGCTCTTGCCCGTTCCCGAGCGGCAGAAAGAGCCGGCAGCAGCATTGCCGCCAGAATAGCGATAATAGCAATGACGACAAGGAGCTCGATCAGGGTGAAGCTGTTAAGCTTCACCCGCCCATGGGCGGAATTTTCATTTGCGTTTTTTCTCATTTTTCCCTCTCTATTGTTTTTGGTTGAAATGTTTTCAGTTTTTATCAAAAATTTTATCTGCCCCAATACTGCTCAACAGTATTGCCGATAAATTTATTTTCCCCGCAGGTCCTCCTGTTTTATGATCTGTGTTTTACTGTTCGTTGTATATCGTTGATTTTTTTATACTTTCCAATTATCAAAAAAAACGCTGGAAAACAGCTTTTCTTACCGGGTGTTCCATCCCCGCAAAGTAACCTTGCCCGGTACAGTACCGGCAGTGAGTTTGGCATAAAACTCACGCTTGGCTCCCGGTTCGATCATGCGGTAGTTATCCAGCCAGTAAACGCTGTAAAGTTCATTTTCCGGCAGATCGGCCCGCACAAAAAGCGCTGCTGCGCTGCCGGTATTTTCCACCGTTACGGTCAGAAGTTTTTCGCCGTCAGCAAGATCGCTTACGCTGGCAGTATACTGCAAAGTGGTGCTTGCGGTGTGCAGAATTCTGCTCATATCCGGCACGCCGTAAATGCGCTCATGTTCCCAGATAACGCTTTCGCCGGTGCTTACAGAGTATTTTACAATAGCTATATTGCTTTCCAGCTCGCCGGCAAGCTCAAACTCCACATTGCCGATCGCGCTTACACCCTGCGGATAATCGCCGGAAAAGGTCTGGCTGTAAAGCTCTTTGCCGCGTATATCCATAACTTTCAAAGCTGTTACAGCATTTTTGACTTCCGCGTGATCGCTGACCATATAGAGTTTGCCCTGATATTTGCCGTCGGCAATACACCACGATTCATCTTCCAGAAACGCCATTACTGCTTTATTACTGCGGCTGGTGCTGTAATATCCCATTTTCGGGCGGCTGTAAAAGTCGATTATGCTGTAAGAGTTTGTGGGCCACGATTCATTGTACTGCCAGATGTAGCAGCCGCTGGCTTCCGGGAAAAGCGTCCGGTAATGCCCCATGGCGTATTCCAGCTGATCGGCTTGGATATACATATTCATACAGGTCATATCGCGCGGTGTTTTTTCCGGCTGGAAGTTTTTGTAATGCCCTTCCATGGGTTTGCACTCCGAAAAGTGGAACTTGTAACTCTGCCCATTCGGACAGGGTTCATTGGCAGGAATAAACCTGGCTTGCGATTCCAGTTCCGCCCAGCCCGGACAGCCGAATTCACTGGACAGCAGGCGTTTGTGTTTGTTCCAGAAGCTGTGACTGCAGTAAAGCCACGGACCGTGATCGCGCTCACCGGGGCGGGACTGGTCGGGCGAAGAGATATGATAAGGCATACCCGGAGCAAGTTTATTGACCAGCTCCCGGTAATTTTCGTAGATGGGATGGAACGGTATTTCGCCGTAATAAAGCACCTCGTTGCCGCCGCAGTACATGGCCATGGCAACATGATTGCGGAGCTTGCGGACAACCGCTTCGCCTTCGACAGCCTTTTCGGCAATATAGCGCGGATTATCCGGGTACTGGCTGCAGGCATGCGGGAATTCCTGCCAGACCAGCATACCGTGCCGGTCGCAGGCGGCATAGAAATCATCTTTTTCCACCAGACCGCCGCCCCAGACGCGGAACAAATTGAAACCCGCTTCTTTGGCCAGACGCACTTCGCGCTCATAAAGTTCGGCAGTCAGCCGGGAAAAAATCATATCCGCCGGCACCCAGTTCAGACCGCGCGCAAAGACTTTCTTGCCGTTGATACAGAATGTAAGCGGGTAGGATTCTTCGCAGCTGCCCGGATTGCGGAGCATTTCCAGATCCCGGAATCCGACCTGTTTACTGAATTTATCGCCCGGCATGGACAAAGTCAGCGTGTAAAGTTTCTGTTCGCCGTATCCGTTGGGGTACCAGAGTTCGGCTTCAGGAAAATCGAATTCCCAGTCGAAAGTATTGACTTTGCCGGCAACCAGTTCCACATTGCGCTTGAGTGTCAGCGATTTGCCGGAAAAGTTCAGCGGTTCCAGCGTGCAGGTAAGTTCCTGCGTGCAATCGTCCAGGGTACCGATTTCCACACCCAGTTTGACTGATTTGCCGCGGGTGATAAACGAACAATCCCGCACTCTTGACTGCTCCGAACCGCGCAGTTCCACATGGTCAAAAATCCCGGTCGGAACCACCGTTCGCGCCCAGTCCCAGCCAAAACTCATCTGGCAGAAGTGGAAATAGGCAAATTCCGCCGGCTCGTTACTGCTGTGATTCGGCGACGCCTTCGGTGCCGGTTCAAAAATCAGACTCAAAACATTTTTACCTTCGCGATTGATCTCGCGCGATACATCATATTCCCACGCCGCAAACATGCCGGTTCTTTCGCCGAGATATTCATCGTTGAGAAAAGCCACCGCTTTATAACCGGCGCTGTGGAGTTTAAGCGTTATCTGGCGGCAGTTTTTCCACTCTTCCGGCAAAGTGAATTCTTTACGGAAAGCCCACTCGAACTCTTCCGGCCAGCGGCTGCGGTCGGCATTTCTGCCGAAATAGGGATCATCGATCTCACCATTTTCCAGCAGAATACTGCGGTCGCAACCGGGAACAGTTGCCGGCATAAAGTCCTGAACATCAACATTGGCTCTGATAAAACCGGCACTGCGCGTTGTGTCCATAAACATATTTTTTATATGGGGGTTGGGGCGGGTCTTTGCTTCGATCTGCGAAACAAAATACTGCACTTTCCAATCATTTCCATCCAGAAACATTTGCATAACTCAAATCTCCTTAATTAAAAATCTCATCTATGATAGCCGGGTCTTTGCCGATCATTTCCATATAGCGAGCCAGCAAACGGCGGCTGGATCCCCATTCAGTATTGGGGCTCATACAGCTGAAATAATCGTAAGTGATGATCCGTTTGACCAATGGCGAAGCTTCTGCCAATTTCATATACATCGTGCGGTAATCGCTCTGCCGGAAAACCCCGCGGGGTTCACCATGACCGGGAAACGGCCGCTGGAAAGACTCCAGATTGCTCCACAATTCAATACCGCACTCGTCAAAAAGTCTGCCCATCTTGCTGAACCATTCAGCGTAACTGTTATCCTGAATTTCGCCGTAATGGCACGCCGGAGCGGCAAACCAATCCTGCGGCGCGCAGTAATCCAGCACACCGGCAAGGTGATCGTAAAAATACCTCCGGTAAATATCCACCCACTGATCGGCGGTATATTTAGTCGAATAATCGCCCAGCACGCCATTGATTATCGGGCTGATAAAGGTCTTTTTTTCCGGCCAGGTACTCTTCATGTATTTAAGAACTTCGCGCGCAATATCCAGAAAGTTGAAATGCCACGGCAGCGCTTCCAGCGAAGCATACAACCCCTTGAAGCACTTGTAATGCTGATACTTCGGCACGGTACGGTCGTAATAGCGCTTGTTGTCGTCGATCTCTTTGAGCCAATCGCCCTTGTGCAGATTGCTGATGCTGACCGGACCGCCGAGATAAACGCTCATATCATATTTTTCGCCCAGCCGGAACGCCATATCAAGCAGATTTTCGTCTTCCGGCCAGGTGGTTGAGCGCGGATCCTCGGCAGAAAGCCACACCCCGCCCTGTTCAAATTCGGTACGGATAATGAAGAGCTGGTCCATACCAAGCGCCTTCATCATCTTGAAATCCTGTTCCCACTCTCTCAAGCCGTTGTTGCTGATCCCGGTATCGGGAACAAGCATATTTATAAAAGTACCTGTAATAGGTTTCAATTCAACATTTTTAAGCATTCAGACCTCTCCGGTTATCTCTATAAAAATCCATTATCGATCTATATTGCCATTGAGCCACAGCACCGAGTCGCGGGCTTCCACGGTAACAATTTGACCTTCCAGCTCAAAACTCACAGCTTCGTGGGCGCGGTTGAAAATAAAATACCCCGTCCGGCTGCCGTCAGAAAGCTTGCGGACAGCAACACTTTCCGGCAGCTGCGGCAACCCGATATAATCCTGCAGCAGCTTCCGCATCATCTTGCGGGCAGCTTCAGCATTATTTTCATTCTGTCCGGCATTGCCGTGCCGGTGCTGACGCAGACATCCCAGCGTGGTACCGACAAATGTAAAATTGCCGCAACGGGTCACTGCCGGGCGGCCATCATGCCAATGAGCAATGACTTCCACATCATCGCCCACAACTTCAAGCGCCGAAGCGTAGCCGGAAGCCTGTGCGGTAACATTATCGCAATCAAAGTACCACGGTGCGACCCTTTCAGTGGCTACCCGCTCATTGATTTTTACTCCGAAATCCTTTTCCAACTCCTCGCCCGGCCAGGGATAGTTCAGCCATGTATTAGCCTGCCGCAAAGCAATGCCTTCTTCGGCAATAACTTTACCGCCGCGGGCAGCAAAGTCGCGGATAAGAGCGAGATTTTCTTTGTCGGCAATAAAGTATTCCGGCAGATAAAGTACATCGATTTCCGAAAGTTTTTCTGCCAGACGCCGGCTGTCAAAAATCTGCGGCGCAAGTTTAAGTTCGTGCATAAGTGTATAGATGCCGAGAATGTTATCTTTATATGGATAAAGTCCGCCATTGGGCCGTTTCAGATTGCCGTCGCGGTTGCGGGTCTCCGCGCTGCTGACCATATCGCAGGCCAGATCAAACATGATCCCCACCCGATGCGGCTGCACTCTGGAGTTATAAAGAAACTCACTGTTGCGTTTGATGAATTTTATAAGATCCGCACACTCATAAGTAACCGGCTTGAACGATCCATCGATATTCACCACGCCGGCCAGATCGTTTTCATGCCCCAGCCGTTCAGCCCGGTATTGCCACAGGATCAAACCTTTACAGCCGCAGGCAAGCGCCGACATCACTTTGTACCGGAACTCCGACACCGGCAGCCTGCCGGTCCAGTCGCCCCATTCCGGATACAGCTCGTGTACCCAGAAATATTCCGAAACATTACGCAGCCACTCGCCGATCATAAAACCTTGAGCTTGTGCCGCCGGAGTATTAAAGCTTTCGCCGACCGGGAAACTGGTGCCGTAAAAATCAAAAAGTCTTGCATTTTCCAAATCGTCGGTACAGTCATCGATCGGCTCATTGATCAGATTGCAGCACCCCACATGGGCCATGACCGGACGACTGGTATCCACCGAGCGTACTGCATCGCGCAATTGCCGCAGCCAGCCATTGAGAGTTTTATGGCTCCATTGCCGCCACAAACATATTTCCGAGTAAGTAAGCGCAGTGGTGGGTGCTTGAACAGAATCAAAACAATCCCACGCCTTGCCGAGAAATTTATTGAGATTTTCCACCGTACCGAAGCGTTGGCGCAAATAATCACGGTAAGCGGCCAACGAGTGCTTGCAGGCACACTCATGCCGATGGATACGCGGCTCGTTCCAAACGTTCCACAAAATTATATCCGGATTGTCGCAATAGCGTTCAACTGCAGTTCTGACAAACTTTATGGCGTGTTCCATAACTTGCGGATTATCAAAACAGGGCCGGAAACCTCCGATATAGAACGCTCCATTGCCATCGTAACCGATCTTTGAGCCATCCGGCCGCACTGCAACTCCGCCGAATTCGTTGAAAACATAATCCGGAGCATTTTCCATCAGAAATTTGATTACCACTTTGAGCTTATGCGCCCGGGCAAGAGTCAGCAGTTTATCCACATCGTCAAACTCGTAAACGCCTTTCACCCGTTCGTTACGCCGCCACTGCATACGGATTTGAAAACAATCCATGCCGAGCCCGGCAATATTTTCAATATCGCCGGCCCACTCTTCACTCAATGGGGTTGGGGCGCGATAGTACTGTGTACCAAAATAAAAACGATCCGGATGAAGCTGATGCATATATCCTCCCTTGCCAATCCACTCCGTTTTTTGCTCAAAAGCAACAGATAAAAACATCCTTGAGAGTAATATAGTAAAAAAAACATTTTTCGTCAAGACAATATCATCTCAAAAAAGTATATGAAATCGTATCAAAAAGCTTGACAAACCCAAATTTTGGGTGTAGCTTATTTCCCATAGGAGAAAAATCTATGAGTTTGCAGACACTTATAACGTGCTCTTTGCCCAGAAAAAGCAAATTTCCTTTTCAGGTATCGAAACTGTATTTCTGCTGGCGGGTCGTCCGTCCGGTAAATATACCATCTTCACTGGAAGATGGTATAGAGCTTTCATTGCGTCTGGCATGCGATGCCGACAAGTGCATGGATGAAGTAAATGGCGTACCTTGCGCCGCGACTTTTCCGCACGTGCTTATAAAACGCCCGGGAGTGGCAATAAACAGTACCCAGCCGGAACCACGCGATACTATCGCTTTTCAGTACCCCACAGAAATTGCCAACGAGCTGACAAGGCTGGGGCTGCTGCCCGATGAAGATGTCAAAGAGTTCACTATGACACAAACGATAAGAGAGCTGATAAAAGATTTCCGCCGCTGTCTGTATTCGATCTATACACCGGGAGCGGTCGATGAAATCGACTGGATATGTTTCAAGCTGCTGCGTGAACTTTTTCACACCGAGAGTCTCACAGCTCCGGATGAAGAAACCACCATCCGCAATGCATCGATCTGGATGCAGGTGCATTACAATGAAAAACTTTCCACCGAAGCGATCGCCCGGCAGTACAACATGTCCCGCGCCAGCTTTTACCGGGCCTGGAAACGTTATTTTGAAATCTCGCCATTGCTGTATATTGTGAATTTGCGTTTGGAAGCCGCCGCCAGACTTTTACGGCAAACTCCCATGGCTATCTCCAAGATAGCTGATGAAGTCGGTTTTGGCGGAGTGGATGCCTTTTACCGCAAATTTCAGAAAAAATATGCAATGACACCCGCTGAATACCGCAAAAAAAACAATCCTTAAGATTGAAAAGAATTTGTATCTTTTAAATACGCCATACCATATGGCTGCAACTGAAATTTTTACATAAATGGAGATCGTTTTATGAAAATCGCAACTATCTTGGCTCTGATTGCCGCCGTTTTTATGCTTCAGGCAGGAAATCCTTTTGACAACAAAACTTTTGTTATCATGGGCGACAGTTCCACAACACCAACCCGCTCTTGGGCGGGTATTATTAAAGAGCGTTATCTGCCGGAAAGCTGTACCGTTATCAATACAGCAGTAAATGGTTCTGCTTGGGAAGTTTTCGGAACAAAGCGGCGCGCCTCTATTATGCAGCAATGGGAACAAGCCAAACAACTCTTGCAGCGGCAGAAAAAACATGCCGACATAATCATTATAACCACTGGCGGCAACAAGCTTCCAGACAGCCGTTTCAGCTACAAAGATGTACTTGCTCTCTGCAGCAGCGACAATGCAAAACTCGAAGACGAACAGCTCAAAGCAGCAATAACAACTTTGAAAAAAATCGTGGAAGATCATCCGGAGTCAGAAATTTATCTTATATCGAATTTTTACGCAAAATCATCTCCGGAAAAAGACAGTCTGCGGTTGATTTATCGTGACCAGCTGGCGGCACTTTGCGATTATTACTCCTGCCATTTGATCGATCTTACCCGCAACTCCGGGATCCGCGGCCGGTTGGAACTGCAGGCGGATAAACGCATTTTCACTACCGACCGCATACACGCCTACAGCGAAAAAGGCAAAGAACGTATCGCCAGATTGGTTTTTGCAGCAATAAGCAGAGATTTCCCGATGCCGGCAAAAAGCAAAAAATAATCATTATACGCTATTCTACCGGCTCAACCGATAAAAAAAAACAGGGCTGAAGCAAAAACTCAAACATTTTTTGCCTCAGCCCGTCGGATTTATTTACTTACCGATTTACTTCAACTTCCACCGTGCCGATCGAATCGATACGCAACGGTTTGGGTTCTTTGGTCAAACGGAATTTGGCATACATCATCAAACGGTCGCCATAGGAGTTAAAAGTACGCTTTACTTCGTATGGCGTTACTTCAAACTCCACATCATCGCCATACTGATTGCTGCGGAAACGGCACGGTTTACCTTCTGTTACATGCTTGATATCGCGTTCGTCAAAGTATGCATAGATCAACTTTCTGGTATCCCGATGCACGATGGCAGCAGTTGTACCAACCGAGTCATAACAACCGACTGTATCAGAGTTGGTAATACACAAGCCATCTATCGGCGCAACTATCTTGTAAAACTTCTTCTGTTCTTCCAGCAAAGCAAGTTCTTTGCGTAAATTGGCAAGCTTGATTTCGATTTCTTTGACCGCTTCTTCATCGCGCCGGATCGTAAGCTTTTCCAGCCCCTGATTAAGGACTTTCATATCGCTGTCCAGACACATGAGATCACCTTCGTAATCTTTGACCTGCTGGCGTTTTTCGCGCAAAGTCAAATCCGACACGATCTTGCTGTCGAACAACTGCTCATAAACTTCAAGCTCATGCGCGTGCCGGTTGAAACGCTCCTGGGCAATATCGCGCTTCAGGCGCAAATTGCGGTACCCCGAAGGCAGCGGGTCGATGCGCGTAAGCTGCAATGCGATCTTTTTAAGCACCAGAGATTGCTCAAGTTCGGCAATATCATGTTGAAGTTTGGCAATATTGGTACGCAGATCAAGGTCATCGTATTCCAGAATAACATCGCCTTTTTTCACCCTTTGCTGGGTGTAAAAATTGACTTTGCTGACATAACTTGCGTATTTGTTTTTGAGCGAACGCGTACTTACTCCGCGAACATAACCGGTGCCGCGAATGATCCGCGATGCAGATTTATCTGATGCAGTAAATGCCGAATGCTCATTTATTTCTGCGGTGCCCTGAAATAAATCCCATCCCCAGTAAACAGCTGCTGCCCCGATTGCAGCAGCACCAACAACAGTCCCCAACAAAACTGACTTCTTCACGATCCCAATGCTCTGTATTTAAAATAAAATTAAACTACTCTTACGGCGGTATTTGCTATTATACCGCCTGAAAGTGGATTTGTCAAGTCGCTATCGAAAAAAAACTGTTTTTTTCATCAACTTCTTCCGGAAGATTGCTTCCGGGTATTGCGTTCGTAAAAAACCCCGTCCTCGTACCCCTGGATATGCTTATCATTGCACGCCCGCAGCAATCTGGCCAATGCCCAGCAGCAATACTCGCTATTTTGCTCTATCCCGACAAATTTGCGGTTCAATTTAGCCGCGGTGACCGCCGAAGAACCGCTGCCGGCAAAGGGATCCAAAACTACATCGCCGACATTGGAACTGGCCAGAATGAGTTTGGCAAGAAGTTTTTCCGGTTTCTGGGTGGGGTGGTCGGTGTTTTCCGGCATCGACCAGTAAGGTACAGAAATATCATCCCAGAAATTTCCGGGACAGGTCATGCGGAATTTACCATCGGAATCTTCCACCCAGTCTTTGGGTTCGCCATTGCTGCGGTAAGGTGCCAGCACCCGGCGTTTCTGTTTTACAGCATCCAGATTAAAGGTATATTTTTTTCCAACGGTGGCAAACCAGATATCTTCACAGCTGTTTTTCCAATTACGCCTGGCTCCCCTGCCCTTCTCCCGCTGCCAGACAATGCGGTTGCGGACAGTAAAGTATTTGGAAAGCACCATAAAACATGCCGCCGAACATTGCCAGTCGCAGCAGAGATATACTGAAGCTTCCGGCTTGAGTAATCGCACCAGTTTCCCCAGCCAGCGGTCAAGATAAGCAATGTACGCTTCATTGCTCATGCCCGAAAACTTCAATCCATTGAAATCTTTGGGCAGATTATACGGGGGATCGAGAATAAGAAGATCCACAAAGTTATCCGGCAGAAAATCCACCACTTTTTCCATATCGCCGCAAATGATACGGTTGCAGACCGCGTCAAACTCAACACGGCTTTCAACTCCAAGCAACTCACCGGATAATTGCTGTTTTTCTGTTTCCGAAAGGGTCAATGTGCGATTGCGCGGGGCGCGTTTTTTTTCTGCTTTCATAAAATACCTTTGTAAAAATCCGTAATTAAGATATCATGAAAACAATATTTTTTCAATCTCAAAATATTCTTATAGCAGAAAAAAACGGCAAAAAATATGCTGAAAATGCTTTGGGGGGCGCAAAATATAAATTTAAGTAACAATGCGCCACGCCGGACACGCCGGACACGCCGGACACGCCGGACACGCCGGACACGCCGGACACGCCGGACACGCCGGACACACCGGACACACCGGACACACCGGACACACCGGACACACCGGACAGGTCGGACAGGTTGGACAGGAAACGCCGTTCCTCACAGGGGGCGACCGCCAAAAAGATGGCGCAGGATGGGGGAGGCATTGCGAAAAAGAAAAGTGCTGAAGACACCGCAGATGCAGAAAAAACGGCTCAATAAAAAATATTGCAAAAAAAGCCACTCACTGGGGGGCGACCGCCAAAAAGATGGCGTAGGATTGGGGATGCATTGGCAAAAAGACAGAATGGGATAGTAAAAGGGTAACACCCGGCACATACATTCCCCAAAAACAGCGTAATAAAAAATATTGCAAAACAACTGCATACAGGGGGCAACCGGCAAAAAGATGGCGATGGATTGGGGATGCATTGGCAAAAAGACAGAATGGGATAGTAAAAGGGTGCTACCTGTAAGGTAACACCCTTTTACTATCCTGTTCTGGACTTTGTCAAGGCGCCGCAAGCCGCGCCATATTTTTGGTGCGTTGCCCCCGCTTAAAAAAAGCTTTCGCAGAATTGCTGTTCTGTCATGCCGGGTACGACGGCACGGGCAAGAAATTCCACACCTCTCTGATTGCCCCAACTGTAAACCAGTTCCAGATTACCGTTATATTCGCACATATCAAGGTCAGAAGCATTGATGTTGTTTGCAGCCTTGACTCTGGCGACTTCGCTGACGGGAAATACTTCGTGAAGCTTGTAGTCTGCTTCGCCGTACCCCAAAACGATTTTTTTGCTGTAATCCCAGTTTTTCAGATCTTTGGAACGGGCGACCACAGTTTCGAAACCATCATCGTAAC
Source organism: Victivallaceae bacterium (assembly GCA_045635745.1). Lineage (GTDB taxonomy): Bacteria > Verrucomicrobiota > Lentisphaeria > Victivallales > Victivallaceae > SIG78. The sequence goes on along the minus strand of JAZTWG010000050.1, from coordinate 30,652 downwards.
TGCCACCGAGATAAAATACATAGTAGCAGCCGGCAAAATAACGCACCATGGGTCCGCCGGTATAGTGGTCAAAACCGAACACCGCACCATCTATTGCCCGGAAAGTCACCAGGTCCTTACTTTCGGCAAAAAACATGGTAAAGGGGTGATCGCCGACTTTTTCTTTAGGAGCGCCCAGTTCGTAGATCATCACAAATTTATCGCCGGCTTTGCAAACCGAGGTATTGTAGCCGACCTGACGGGGATCATCGAGAATCAGCCTCGGAGTCGTCCAGCGGATCAGATCTTTACTTTCCAACTGATAAAAACGGCTGCCGCCCCAGTCAGAACCGCAAGTGACCACCATACGGTCTCCATCGACAAAAGCATTACCCATATGCAGCCCCAAACCGAAAGGAAGACTGAAACTGTTATCGCTGACTTTACGGAAACGGAAGTAAGATATCCAACTGTTGTTGAAATAGCAGCGCTGACGGCCGGTGCCATGCAGTTTGTCATTGGCATAACCGCGGATGTATTCAAAAATCAGCAGTTCACCTTTCCACACCACCGGATTGGCTTCCACGATGTCGCAGTCAATGGAACCGATCTTATGAATAAAATCTGGTGTACGATCCATAGTAAAAACTCCTTTCTTGAGAATAAAAAAGGTATTGTCGCAACTTTTTGCAACAATACCTTGAAATTTTTTATCCAGCCTGTCTCACAGCAATTCAGCAATCTGAACAGCGTTGAGAGCAGCTCCTTTAAGCAGCTGGTCGCCGGTAACAAACATTTCGATACCCTTAAGGTCATTGCGGGAGATGTCCTGACGGATACGGCCGGCAAGCACATCGTACTTTTCGGTGGCATCGATCGGCATGGGATAAACCTTGTTCATGGGGTCATCGACAACCTGCACGCCGGGAGCCTTGCTCAAGATGGCGCGAACTTCATCCGGAGTAATATCTTCTTCGAATTCCATATTGAGAGATTCGCTGTGGGCACGCAGCACCGGAATACGTACGCAGGTGCAGGAAAGCTGCAAATCGGGCAAATGCAGCATCTTGCGGCTTTCGTTGAGCATCTTGAGCTCTTCTTTGGTATAACCGTTATCGTAGAAGACATCGATGTGCGGGATCAGATTGAAACCGATCCGGTGGGCAAAAGCTTTGGGTTCAATAGCTTCGCCGTTCAACAGCTGACGGGTCTGCACAATGAGTTCTTCCATACCTTTGGCACCGGCGCCGCTGGTAGCCTGATAGGTGGCAGCAACCAGTCGCTTGAGTTTCTTGGCGCGGTGCAGCGGAGCAACAGCCACCAGCATGATAGCAGTGGTGCAGTTGGGGTTGGCGATCACGCCATTGTGCCATTTGACATCTTCGGGGTTGACTTCCGGCACGACCAGCGGCACATCGTCATCCATACGGAAAGCGCTGGAGTTATCGACCATAACGCAACCGGCATCGACCACCGCTTTGCGATACTGCTTGGAAATATCGCCGCCGGCACTGAAAAGAGCAATATCCACACCCTTGAAGGAATTTTCAGTCATTTCTTCAATAGTGATTTCGGTGCCTTTGAACGTCAGCTTTTTACCGGCAGAACGGGCAGACGCCAGCAGTTTGAGGTTTTTAACGGGGAAATTACGCTTTTCGAGCGTTTTGATCATTTCGATCCCGACCGCTCCTGTAGCACCGGCTACAGCGACGTTGTAGGCTTTGGACATAGTTATTGATCCTTTCATTGAAAAAAAATGAGTGCTTTCTGCACAGTTAAATCAAAAATTTATAAAATAACACCCTAAAAAAAAAATGCAAATATTTTAAAGTTACAGCGATCATTTTTCTATGTTTTTTTTCTAAAAATGCCATAAACAACTAAAAAATCAGGAAAAATTAAATATTGACGGGTTTTGAAAATTGCAATCCGGAAAAAGGGCGTTATTTTTAATGCTTGCAAAATTTTAAATCATGAATGAATATTAAAGAACAATAAGGAAATACATTCGTCCGATGATCAATATATCACAAATTGTTTTTGCCGCCGCCCCGACGCTCAATGCCGAAGGCGAAGCTATGATAAACCTGGACGGCACTACCCGGACTATTCTCTGGATCGGGATCGCTATTTATGTGCTTGTTATGCTTGGGATCGGTTATTTCAGCGGGCGCAAGGTAAAGAGCCTCGGTGACTTTATCGTTGCCGGCAGACGTCTGCCGCTCTGGATGGCCACAGCAACTCTGCTTGCCACATGGTTCGGCGCCGGATCCAGTATGGGCGTGGCAGCAACGGTATACAGAGGAAGCTTGCGCGATGTTATAGCAGATCCGTTCGGGGCCTCGTTGAGTCTGATATTGGCGGGTATATTCATTGTAGGGGTATTACGCAAACTCAACTGCATGACCGTTACGGATATTATAGAAAAGCGTTACGGCCGCGGAGCCGGAATCTATACCACGCTCTGGCTGATTCCAGTTTATGTGGGTTGGCTGGGCGCTCAGGTTCTGGGCTTGGGAACTTTGCTCAATCTTCTTACCGGAATAGATCTCTTTTACGCCCGTATGATCGGCGCGGCTGTGGTGCTGTTTTATACCGTTTCCGGCGGCATGTGGGCTGTTACGATCACCGATGTGGTGCAGGTGGTTCTGATCGTTGCCGGCTTGTTCATAATCGTGCCCGGCGCGGTAGAGATGGCCGGTGGTTTTGATGCCATACTCAGCAATCCGGCAGTGGATCTTTCGCTGGCACCGGCAGTATCGGCGGCAGGAAAACCGCTGCATACAGTAAACTATATCGGCAGCTGGATCATTATGGGCCTGGGATGTATGGTAGGGCAGGATCTTATCCAGCGCTCGCTTGCCAGCAAGGATGACAAAGTGGCAATCTCCAGCTCGATCATGTCCGGATTTATCTACTTTTCCATAGCCATCATACCTATAACGATCGGGTTGGCAGCTAAAATACTGCTGCCCAAATGGGGGATTACAACAGAAGCCATGGGGGTAAATCTGGAAAATCAGGTTCTGCCGCGGGTGGCTATCGGTGTAATGGGAACCATGCACCCGATATTGCTTACGCTGTTTTTGAGTGCGCTTATTTCGGCGATCATGAGTTCAGCTGACAGTTCGCTGCTGGCGGCATCCAGTTTGTTGGTAAATAATGTCATACGTCCGTTGAATCCGGCTGTATCCGAAAAAGGCATTCTGCTTGCCACGCGTATCGCCACGGTACTGCTGCTGGTAATTGCAACTTATCTGGCAATGAATGTTGAAAGTATTTATGCTTTGATGACCAGCTGCTGGTCGTCGCAATTGGTGGTTGTGCTGATCCCGGTGGTGGCGGCAATATATCTGCCCAAAGCATCGTCGTGCACGATCTGGTGCACCATGATCGTTTCCACACTGGTGTGGGTATCGTACACATTTATCACCGGTTTGGGAATAAACGGAACTCTCGCAGAAAAACTGGCATCTGATACATTCAACTTCCAGTTGACCAATGGTGCGGTATTCGGTTTTGCGGCGGGTATCGTTGCATTTACAACATCTTATGTCGGCGAACGCATTTCCAAAAGATTCCATGAGCGTGAAAACAAAGAGTTGAAAAAACATCAGAAAAAGCTGCGTAAAGCCGGAAAAGCGCTTGAAAACAATGTCAATGCCTGAGGTAAAAGTGGAAGATCTTCTGCAGCAAGCTGTAACTTGTTTAAAAACTCCGGGCTCGGTTATTCTGGTGCCCACCGAAACCGTTTACGGACTGGTATGCGATTGGGAAGATGACATGGCGCGCAAGCGTATTTACGAGCTCAAAGGCCGAAGCGAAAACAAACCGCTTGCCATGTTTGCGGCCAATGCAGCTATGGCAGAAAAATCCGGAGCAAAACTCAACAGCGAAGCAAACGCCCTGCTGGAAAAATTTGCACCGGGGCCGATCACGGTGATCGCACCAGGAAACAAAAAATATCCCACTATCGGTATACGCATACCGGCTCATGAATTTATACTTGCGCTGTTGGAAAAATACGGCCGTGCGCTGGCCAGCACCAGCGCCAATGCTTCCGGTATGCCCAATGTACTTACCACAGCAGAAGCTGTTGCCGAATTGCATGGTAAAGTCGATCTGGTCGTTGATGGCGGCCCCCTGCCCTGCGATGCTGTTGCTTCAACTGTGGTAACTGTTTGCGAAAAACCTTGCCGTATTCTGCGTCAGGGGCCGATCGATGAAGCCGCAATCAAGGCGGTTCTTCACCAGTAAATTGCCAATGCGCCCGGTATATCAATACTTTTCCCGGTAAAGGTCAAATTGCCTGTTTTTTCACAATAGCTGAAAAATGCGGTATTGCCGCTTATTTCATTGGCGGCAGCAAAGTATTTATTTCCCGGCAGAAAGTTTATATCCCGCGGACCGACACCTTGAGAATTTACTATATCGGCGATTTCCAGCAGACCGTCTTCCAGGACTCTATACACAGCTATACTGTCATAGCCGCGGTTGGAAGCAAACAAAAACCTTCCGTCCGGCGAAAGCCGTATGGCGGATGCTTTGCTGTAACAACTGCAATCTGCCGGCAAAGTGGAAATCGTTTGCAGAGTGCAGAAAGTTTTTCCATTAAAACTCAATACCGATACCGTATTGCCGATTTCATTAACCAGATAAGCCATCCTGCCCGATGAAGCAAACACGATGTGCCGCGGCCCGGATCCCGCCGGCTCAACATCGAATATTGCCGGATTTCCGGGATCAATCAAACCATTTTCCGGATCAAACATGAAAAGTTTCACTTCATCCAGCCCCAGATCGATCACCATAAGTCTGTTTGCATCAGGAGTGAAGTTTACATAATGCGGATGCGAACACTCCTGCCGGGAATGAACCCCGCTGCCGGAAAAAGATATTACGCGTTCGAGTTTTTTAAGCGAGCCATTTTCATTCAGCGAAAACTCACTTATATTGGAGGTAAAATAATTGGCAGTATAAAGATATTTCCCCCCCGGAGCGGCGATCACATAACAAGAGGAAATACCTTCGCTGGGCAAGATATTCAAAAACGCAAGCGATTTATCTTCATTGATACGGAATGCTGCAACCGCGCCGGCTTTTTCTATTGAGCACGATGCATACAAAAAACTGCGATCGCAGGAATATGCCATATACGATACGCCATGAAGCTCCTGAAAAAACTCCTGACTTATATTACCGGAATCATCTGTTTTCAAGCCATAAATACCGCCGGAACTATCGACGGTATTGCGGCTGGCAACATAAAAAATTTCATTCATAACAACCTGCTCCTTTTACTCATTGCAGCACTAATATATCACACCAAAAGGAAAATGCAACCGTTTTTTCTCCGGCGAACAATCACAAGAAATTACCAGTCAATAATCCCGGAGAAATTGCAAAAAAGGAGAAAATATCATGAAAAATCGATTTCTGAATAAGCTTTCAATAATGGCCGGCACCACCTGTGCCATACTTTTCAGCGGCTGCGGAAATTTTTCACCGACAACCGCCATGCCGCCGGTGAAAAATTTTGATCTCAAGCGATACATGGGCAAATGGTACGAAATCGCCCGACTGCCGCACAACTTTGAAAGCAATATTACTGATGCTCAAGCCGATTACGCCCTTTTGAGCGACGGAACGATCGAAATCGTCAACTCCGGATTACGCAACGGAGTGAGGACTTCTGCCCACGCAGTTGCCCGCCCTGCACAAATAAACGGAACTGCCGGCGAACTGGAAGTAAGCTTTTTCTATCCTTTTTATACCACATATAAAATAATATATCTCAATAAGGATTATACGCTGGCGATCGTTACCGGCAACAGTATAAATTACGCCTGGATACTGGCGCGTAAACCGGTAATCAGCCGCAGCGAACTGGCCATGTGTCTGGAGATGTTGAAAAAGTGGGGGTTCGCGGTAAAACTGCTGCAGTACCCCTCGGGCATGGTGGAAAATCTGACACGGGATACAACTCCGGCCCAATAGCAACGGCGTATTATTTGTAATTTCCGCTGGAAGTGTTATATTAGTCCGTAATATAACATACTGGACAAAAAGCTCAGGAGTCCGCGGAAAATGAATAATACTTTTGCCTGTTTGATACCCGCACCGCAACGGATTTGCGTGGATGAAAAAAACTCTCTGAAAATTTCTGACATCAACTCTTTTTTTGCAGAAAATATATTCAACGAATTTGCAGACGATATCCGGGAACTTTTTGCGGATTTTTCTCTAAATTCAGAAGCTGCTGCCGACAGCGAAAACGCTCAATTTACGCTGCGGCTCAACTCTGCGTTGCCGCCCGAAGCATTCTCCATTGTTGTTACCACGCAAGGGATCACTCTATCCGCATCCGACCGCGCCGGTATTATCTATGCGTTATCTGCATGCCGGCAGATGTTTTTTGCGGCTATGATCTGCGGTCCGCTCAATGCCCGGCTTGACTGCGGCCAAGTGGAGGATTTTCCGCGTTTTGCCTTCCGCAGTTTTCACCTCGACAGCGCCAGACATTTTCAAAATACTGCGGTCATAAAAAGAATGCTCAAACTTATGAGTCAATTCCGCTTGAATTACTTTCACTGGCATCTGGTCGATTCCCAAGGCTGGCGGTTACAGCTGAAAACAACTGCCGGATTGGAAAATAAATACACCTCCACGCCAGGATTTTATACCGCAGACAACATAAAGGAAATCATTGATTTTGCGGCCAGACTCAATATATCGATCATACCTGAAGTGGATTTTCCCGGTCATTCGTTAGGTACGCTGCAATATTTTCCGCAATATGCTTGCATAAACGCCGAAAAACCACGCGAATTCTGTCTCGGCAATCCGGAAAGCAAAATGTTTATCAAAAATGTTCTGCGGGAAATAATGGATCTCTTTCCGGCAAGCCAATATATCCACATCGGCGGCGACGAAGCCGCCAGCACAAACTGGGATAAATGCCCTCTCTGCCAGACGGCACTGAAAGCAGAAAACTGCAGCAATATCCGGGAGCTGGAAAATAAATTCATGTGCGATATTGCCCGGTTTGTTATTGACAGTGGCCGGCAGCCGATCATCTGGGGGACCTGTTCCGGCCAGACTTATCAAGCACAAACAACCATTCAGGCATGGCTGGATATCCGTGAACCGCTGCGGGTGGCACCCAACGGAAACAAGGTTATTTATTCGGTGCATACTTCTCTGTATTTTGACTATCCGGCAAATTTGAGCGAACCATGGGAAACCTGGATGTTCGAGCTTTCCGAACGCGGCGTATATATGACAGATCCATTCATAATCTGGCCAGACAAAGTCAAAGATGTCATAATCGGTACCGAAGCATGTCTGTGGACCGAAACCGTTCCGCAATGGCGCGTAATACCAAAACTGCTGCCGCGGCTCTACGCATACAGCGAATGCGCCTGGAGCATGCCGGAGCGCAAAGATTATCAGGATTTCTGCCGCCGGAAAGAGCTGCTCGAAGCCGCCGGATACATGGACTATCTGGTCAGCGCAAAATAATAAATTGCATTTGTTGGTGCTGTACGCAATAAGAAGCCTGAAAACAGGGTGTAAGAGAGCTTTTTTATTCCAATTAACTGCAGCTGCGGATAAGTATGGCAGTCCGATCGTCATGCTGCTCGGGTTCAAATTCGCTGACAACATCCATCAATCCATCAAGGATCTCCTCGGAACTCATCTGGGCTATGCAGCGCATTTCAAACTCATCTGCAAGTTTATCGGTTCCGAATTCCTGCGAATTGTAATCCAGAGCCTCAGTTATACCATCGGAATAAAGCAAAAGCGACATTCCCGGCGGCATCTGCAACGAAAGCGTATCAAATGTGGCAAACTCATCGGGCAATATCCCCAATCCGGTACCATCCGGAAAAATCCGGCGGATATGATTGCGGATAAAATAGATCAATTCCGTATGTCCGGCACGGGCATACTCCATAATGCCGTGTTTTTTATCCAAAAGACAACATGCCAAAGTTACAAAACGCTCGGCATCGGTATCGCGGTACAAATTGCGGTTGACTTCGCGCAAAAGCGCTTCAAGCGTGGTAAAATGTTCGGCAGCAGCCCGGATAAAACTGCGGGTCATACTCGCCAGCAGACATGCCGGAACCCCCTTGCCGCAGGCATCGCCCATAACGATCAGGAGCCGGTCTTCATCGATTTTCACGAAATCATAAAAATCGCCATTGACTTCTTTAGCTGAATTTGTACGGGCATGCACCGAAAAACGACCCCAGTCCGGCATAGCATCCGGCAGCAGCGAAGCCTGAAGCTGACGGGCAAAGCCAAGTTCCTGATTGAGCCGTTCCTGGGCACTCCTTACTTTATAAGAATCTTCCAGATCCTGAATAAGCCGCACCTGCGACGCGGCAAACTGCAGCTGGGCAAGTTTATCCATATCAAAGCGTCCCATTGCAGTACTGCCCACAGCACAGATCACGCCGGAAAGTTCTTCGCCGCGGAAAACCGGCACCGCCATAACCTGTTCCGGCAAACGCTCCATAGGAAATTCGCTCAAATGTTCATCGTGCCGGGCATTGGCAAGCAGTATGGAACTGCGGCGCGATGCGGTTCTGCCGATAAAGCCTTCTCCTACGGCAATATCTTCTTCGCGCAAGATCTGCCGGTAAAAATCCGGTGAAGCCTCCGGCTCCATATCGATCGTCAACTGCGACAGCATATATCTGCCGCTGACCCCGGAAACCATCAAATGACCGTTTTCCAGCCGGTAAATACACACCGCATCGGCCATGATCAATTCGGCTATATGTTTTGCCGCCTGATGCATGGAATCCGACAATTCGTCATTGCTGCGCAAACTGCGGGAAAAAAGATCCAGAAAATGGTCAATCTCGGTCTGCTGGCGTGTTACCAGCCCCAGTTTGTTACACAAACGCCGCCAGGAAACAGCCAAAACCAGTATCGTGACCAAAAAAATCAGGCTCAAAATACCGAGCGTAATATTCACATTACTCATAAATCCATACTCTGCAGCTCAACAACAGACATTAATCGCCGCTTTTTATTCCTCTTAATCCATAATCAGCGTATAACATAACACAACAAATGCCAAACTGCAAAAGTTTTTTTGAAAAAAACCGCTTTGTGGAGCTGATTTTTTGCTTGAAATAGCGTTTTTGAGCATGTATATTATTGAGAAATCAATATTTTGAGGTGTTTTTATGAGTGATATATCTTTTGTTATAATCCCCCCTGCGGCAGTAAAACGTCAACTTTGCGGTGTTATTTTTTCCCGCATCATGAGCCGCGGCAAACTGGAACTTGCGGCGGCCCAATTACTGGATTTCTCTGCTGCCGATACATCCGCTGCAGAACTTGATCACTCATATACCGGCACGGCTATGCTGGCGGTTTTCACCGGCGAAAATGCCGCAGGGAAATTGCCGGAGCTTGCTGATGATATCGCCCAAAGTCTGGCGTGCGATCTCTTTGCCGCCCCCGCTGAAAATAGCCAACGAGTCGCGCTTATGCAGAAACTGGCCCGGATTGCCGACCGGGATAATCTCCTCTGCGCCTGCCCTCAAAACGGCGAAGAGCGTACTTTGCTGATAATCAAGCCGGAAAATTTCCGTCAGCCCAGCGTGCGCCCCGGCGCCATTATTGATATGCTTTCAAGTCTTGATCTCAAATGGGTCGGTTGTAAAGTGCACTCAATGAGCATTGCCGAAGCTCTGGAGTTCTACGGTCCGGTGCGGCAGGCTTTACGTAATAAACTCGGCGTAAAAATCGGCAATCAGGCACTTGAAACACTTGAGCAGCAATTCGGGTTCAAATTCGCTTCAGCCGAAGCTGAAAAAATCATCGAAGCCGCCGGCAACAGTTTTGCCGATGATCAGTTTGAACAGATCGTGGAATTCATGTCCGGCAAGCGCCCGTCAACAGTCGATGCCGCTGATTACAGCAAACCCGCCGGTGCAAAATGCATGGTGCTCATATTCGACGGAGCCGATGCGGTAGCCAGAATACGCACCATTCTCGGGCCGACCAACCCGGCGCAGGCCACCGGCGGCACTGTGCGTTACGATTTCGGCACCAATATCATGGTCAATGCCGCCCACGCCTCCGACTCTGTGGAAAGCTTTGAACGCGAAAGCGCCATCATTAAAGTCAACAAAAACAACCTTTCATCAATCCTGCTCACCGCAGCTGGCGACTGCTGAAGGCGGTAAAACATATTTTTGCTCTTTTGGCAAAAATAAAAAATGCTGCTGCCCTCCTTTTTCAAGGTTTGGCAACAGCATTTTTTTTGCTGAAATCAAACGGTAACAGTTACTCGTTGACTACTGCGATCTTGATTCCGGCCATAGTCACATTGGCTTCCAGCGCATCTTTGATCTGCGCGAGCGGGAAGTGGTGAGTAACCAGTTTTTCCACCGGCAGACCGATAGCGGCAGCACGCTTGAGGAATGCAAAGGTCGTGGGATAATCCTGCGGAGTATAAACCCACGAACCGACCGCCGTAACTTCCTTATTGCAAAGGTCAAAGTGGTGGTTGATCGAGCAATTTCCGCCATCCATGAAGAACCCGACTTCGCACAGACCGCCGCCGCGGCGGATGAGTTTCCAGGCATTGGCGCCGGCTTGAGCCACACCGGTGCACTGGAAGACAAAGTCTGCACCAAAACCATCATTATCGGCCTTGATCGCTTCGAGCATGGCATCGAAGCTTTCATATTTGGTGAAGTTGTAAACTTTGCTTGCGCCCATAGTTTTGGCGATTTCCAGACGGTTATCATTGCCGTCGACCGCAATCAGATTTTCGATCCCCAATGTACGCAGCACCGCCATCACCAGCAGACCGATAGGGCCGGCGCCCTGCACCAGAACTTTGGTATTGAAATTGAGCAGACCGGTGGTCTTGGCACGTTCCACGCAATGCACTGCCACTGCCGAGGGTTCCACCAGCAGCCGCTGATCCAGAGTCATATCCGAAACATTGAAGAATGTCGAACCTTTGCGAACTTTCATATGAGTGGCAAAATAGCCGTTGAGATGCACTTCGTCATCCGGGAACAAACCATACACGCCGCAGCTTTCGCACAAATTGGTACGCGCCGGAGTGTTTTTGCAAGCGCTGCATTCGCCGCAGGGAATGATGCAAGTAACAATGCTGTCGCCAACCTTGAGCGGCTTGCCCGCCGAGTCAACAGTAATGTTTTTGCCCAGTTTGATGATCTCGCCGGAACCTTCGTGCCCAAGCACCACCGGGCAGAGACCGAAGGGGTCGCGCTTATATTCGTGACCATCGGTACCGCAGACACCGCACCCCTGAACTTTGATGATCATTTCATCGTCGGTGATCTCCGGAATGGGATATTCACGGAACTCAAATACTCCCGGCGCGGTCAGCACCGCCGCTTTTGCCATTTCTGCCATAATAATACCTCTGTCAGTTAAGTATTTTTATATTGATAAAAAAATATCTATCTGATAAATAAGTTACCATGTTTTTAAAAATATTCAAGTTCAAAATAAAAAAAAATCATAAAAATCTACCCAAAAAAAGAGCTGTATCATGCGTCAACGCACGATACAGCAATATAAAAGTATGAATGAAGATGTTTTTCAGAGCCTTTTTATGCTCAAAATTATCAATTTATCCGGCTGTTTTCCAAGTCGGCGCAGCTGTCGCTGATGATTTTTTCCAGCGCCTGATGATCCTTTGTTATCAATTTGCCGATCTGATCTTTAAGGATTACAAAACCTCTGCCGCTGCATTTAAGACACTTGATTTTCAAAGAACCGCTGCAATGTTCGCATTTTCCGCTGTTGTTGCAAGTTGCACAAGGTCCGCTGAATTCATTTTTGCCTTCGCATTGGGTACATTTGCCGGGGGCGGAAACACAATAGATACACTTCTGTCTGCCCTTGCGGCAATTATCGCAGCGTTGCAAAACTTCAAGCTCCAACTCCTTGAGCTGTCTGGTGAGAGCGGATTGATTATAAAACTTATTGACTTCGCTGATATATCCGCCTTGCAGCAGTGTATTGAAACGCAAACGGAAAAAGTGACCGGCAATCTCTGTTGCATTATTGCTGCAGATCTTTTTCAGATTATTTTCCTGCCGCACCAGTATGATATTGATCTGCTCGGGAGTCATTTTTTTGTTGAGCACAAACTCATCGAGCTGCTTTCCGGCTTCTTTGAGCGATTGGATTTTTTCTGCTATATTGAGATTTACCCGCCGTTTGACAACAGCCAGCGCCCGTTCAAGCGGCGCTTTGATTGCTGATTCAATGAGTTTGAAGTCGCTGTTGTATTCCAGCAGATGTGCCAGATAGCTCAAATTTTTGTAATCATTGGTATTCAAGTAATTATTGATCAGGTTTTCCGCACAGGCAATTGATTTCTTTTCAGCTTCAGAAATTCCCAGCAAAGGTGTGTATTCAGAAATCTCGCGCAAAAAAGTACTCAATGTGCTCAAGTCGGCATTAGCAGAATCGAATGCGTTGACCAGCGCCATAAGCTTTTCAGCTTTTTGCGCATCGTCGGCAGTCAGCCATCTGCCGTAGCGGTAGAAAAAACCTTCATCATATTTTTGCTGAAAAACGGCTGACTCTTTCCAGTAAAGGAAATCTTTGTAACGGGTCAGATTTTTGGGCAATTTATATTTATCAATGCTCATTTCCAGCCAGTCGGGCTTCTTTATATCCAGTTTTATATCTTTGGCAAGCTCCGGATCTTCCGGTACCCAGCCGGGCAACTCCGGATCATAACAGGCAAAAATCGTTACGGTATATTCGCGGTTTTTCATGTAATCGAGATTTTTATCGCTCCCCGGGCGGGTATAAAGGTAGTGAAGATCATATTTTTCACCGGGCAGAAGTTTTACCGCATAATTTTCCAGCTCTTCTTTGAGCTGATCTTCGGTAAGAGCTGTTTTCAGCGCCACATTGACTATCGATATTGCCGGCATATGCTGCCACATGCGGCGGACTTCGGTGATCTTGAATGTGATCAGGCAGCGGTATTTGTATCTCTCGTGATTTACTTTTACCAGATTACTCCAGCTTGCCGTGCGGCATTGCATATAAAGCTCCTGCCCCACATAACAACGGGCAAGCGCCATGGCATGCAGTTCCGCATGGCCGGGATCCAGTTTGCGGACTTCGCTGCCGTCAAAACCGAAAAGCAGCAGCCGGTCAGGCGCTACCAGCCAGCTCCGGCAATGACTGTTGAGTTTGATCTGTTTGAGAAACTCATTTTTCATATAATTATCGGCGATGCTTTTAAGCTGTTTTTCCAACCGTTTGCCGGCAGTAGCCGTATCGCTGCAGCCAGTCAGAATGAGCAGCAGAAAAAACAACGGAAGCCAGATAATCAAAAATCGTCTCATCGCATTTTTCCCAATATTTTCGCCAAAATTTCGGCGCTGTCAAAATGCGCCTTGAGGAAATCGCTGTGCACCATCAACCAAAAAGCCCCTATCAATGCGCTAAGATTAATACCCGTCATAAACACACAAGCTATCAGAAAGAGCAACATTTTTTTCTGTTCAAACTTTTTCTGCAGAACCGGCACTTTTTCCAACAGTTGTTCCATAGCTCTGATTTCGTGATCCAACTGCCAGTCGTCGGACAAAGCGGAGATCTTATTGATAGCGGTCAGCAAATCAGCTTTGGGGTCTTTGGCGGCAGCTTTGCTGTTGTTGACTGCAACCGCATGAACGATCGTCAGATTGGAGTCTTTCGGGAAAAGCTGTTTTTTCACAAACTTTACCGCCGCTTGCGCTTTTTTCAGCTCAACTTGCTTGATACGGTTGTTTTGCAGTTCACTTCCGAGATTCCGTTCAATATCTGTTAAAGCCTGATGCAGCGTATTCAGCTCTTTGAGTTTGCCAGCTTCGTTTGCATAAAGCTGCTGTTTGATCTCGCCAGCTTGCACTACGATCGGCGAAATCGTCAGGATCGAGTTGCTGTCGAGATTGTTTTTGCTGGATTGCAACCGACCGACAGCACCGAAACTTCTGACAAATTCTTCTTTGATCTTATTGGTGCTGTTTTTGTACTGGTCAAGTATACGCCGCACTTCGGCCATTTCCTGCGGAGAAAGCACCCCCAGCGGCATTGGATCAGGCCGGCGGCAGATCTCTTCTGAAAGCTTCAAACCGTTCAAGGTGCCATCGGGATTGATGTTTCCGGTGCCCTGCAGCAGAAGTACTGCGTTTTTAAAGTGGGTACTCAAACTCTTTTCCCGCTTATTGAGCTCCTTATTTACCTCGGCAAGCTGCTGTTTTTCCGGAATAAGTTCCACCAGCAAAGCATACACTTGAGAAACAATGCAGGATAAAAATACTGCACATATCAAGGATAAAACAGCCATAACCACCATAGCCGAAACACCGAGTCGCCCCCAGCGGTAGTTTTTTTTGCCGTTGTTTGCGGCCGGCACGTTTTTCTGGACTGGCGGCTGGTTTTGCGGCGGCTCAACTTCCACGCTGTTGGTCCGCAGATTGAATTTACCACTTGCCACAGTTGCCGGACCGACGTAAGCTGTATGCGGATCAGCCGATTTTTCTGCTTTTGCAGCTGGACTCATACAGTTCTGATCGTTTGAGGAGATACTGCTTGCAGAATTTTCAGAAACAGCCGCGCTCAAGGGTTTCATGTGTATCTTGCGGGGAGTATTTTTATCATTAGTCTTTTTCGGCGCTGCCGATTCCGCCGACTTGGCGATTCCGGGCGGCGGCAGCGGCATATTATCATCTTTTTTCGCAGCCGGAACACTCTGAATCTCTGCTCCGGGCGGCAGCGGCATATCATCGTCATCCGCAGCGAAAGAGAGTTTTTTTCCGCAAGCCGGACAATCAAGCGTACGGCCTTTCCAGGCATCGTCTACATTCAGTTTGGCGCTGCAATGTTCGCAATAATAAATAAATGACCCCATACTCTATTTGCACCTTCCCCGGGAATATTAAAAATTTTCTGTTTCTTTTACCATGCGCCGGTATTTGCTGAAAATCGGTGTTTTTTCCAGAAAACCCATAAAAATACCGTCTGATGAACAAACCGGCAATACATCCACACGGTAAAGATCAAATGCCGCCATAGCTTTGGCCAGATCGTCATCGGGATTGAGTATTTCAGGCGGATTTTCCATTATATCATATATCAGAAGAAAATCAAATTCTTTGCTGTTGATCATAGCTGTCAGCACCCGTTCCAGATAGACCACTCCCAGCAGATGCCCGTCGCCATCCAGCACCGGATATACCGGATTACCGGGCGAAGCTTCCACTTCTTCAATGAGCTTGGAAAGCTGATCTCCCGGCCGCAGCGAGCGGAACCGGCGGTTGATGCTGAATTTTACCTGCAGCCGGCGCAGCATGGTCTGATCGCGGTCATTTACCAGCAGATTACTTTCTGCAAGAGCTTTGCGGTAGATCGAATTGGGTTCAAACAAATGGGCAAAAAAGTATGCCACACTCGATACGATCATCAACGGTACCAGCAAGGTATAGCTGTGGGTGATTTCAGCAATAAGAAATATTCCGGTAAGCGGTGCGCGCATTACGGCGGTAAAAACGCCGCACATGCCGATTGCCACAAAGTTGTTTTCCTGCAAAGCGACCACCCCGGTCATATTCACCACATGGGCAAAAGCAAAACCGGTGAATGCCCCGATAAACATCGACGGAGCAAAGATCCCCCCGTCGCCACCACCATCCACGGTCAGAACTGCCGCTACAACTTTGAGTAATATAACAGCAGTCAGCAGCAGCAAAACGATCCATTCGCCATCAGGCAGTGCTCTAAAGAAGGTGGATTTTTCCCGCAAACCTGCCATATCTCCGGCAAACAACCGTTCAATGAACCAGTACCCCTGCCCCCGCAAAACCGGCAGCATCCACAGTATCAGGCAGAGTATTCCGCCGGCAGTAAAAAGCCGCAGCCACGGATTACGCAACCGTTTCTTCAATTCGCCGGAAAGTTTGTAAGCAGTCTTTATTACATACACCCCCACCAGAGCACAAACCGCCCCGCAGAGAACATAACATGGCACGGCATCAAAACGCCACGGATCGGTTGCCGCCAGAAAAAACTCCATATCCGGCACCAGCATCCGCGATACCACCGAAGCCACCGCCGAAGACATGATCATCGGCACCAGCGCCGAAACGCTGAATTCCGGCAACAGAACTTCAGCCGCAAACAGCACCCCGGCAATCGGGCTGTCGAAGATAGCGGCAATCGCCGCCGAGGCTCCACACCCCAGCAGCAGAGCGCGCCGCTTTTTGGCAACAAAGAAGAAACTGCCGGTATTGGCACCGATCGCAGCTCCGGTCAGCACGCTGGGCGCTTCCAACCCGGCAGACCCGCCGCAGCCGACGGCCAATGCGCTGGAAAGCAAATGCGAAAAAGTTTCCGTCAGCGGTATAGTCGGGCGCTTGCGGTGCAGAGCCAGTATCAGCGGACTCAAACTCTTGGCATAACGCGCCCCGCCGATACCGCGCTGGATAATATACGACAAAAGCATACCTATAAGCGGAAAAACCGCAAACAGTATTACCCCGAAACTCCAATGCCAGTTGAATTTTTCCACCAGACGCGGTATATCGTTTACAAAATGTCCGAGTTTTTCCACCACCCAATGCAGAAAAGCTTCAGCCAAACCGGCAAAAACACCGATCAGGATCGCCAATGCAGCAAGAAAACTGCGTTCTCCCCAACGGGACTGCCAGAAGTTTACGGCATTGAGCACCCATTTGCGTTGCCGCCGCACCACCGGAGAATCAACATTATGCATGCGGAATATCTCTCTCATAACCCCAACCTCAAACTTTCAGGCATTATTCGCCTATGATCTTTATGAGCAGACGTTTATCGCGCATGCCGTCAAATTCACCGTAAAAGATTTGTTCCCATGGCCCGAAATCCAATTTCCCATTGGTAATTGCCACCACCGTTTCGCGCCCCATGATCTGGCGTTTCAAATGAGCATCGGCATTGTCTTCGAAGCCATTATGATCGTATTGGTCATAGGGTTTCTCAGGAGCAAGGCGTTCAAGAAAACGCTCAAAATCTTTATGCAGACCGCGTTCATCGTCGTTGATAAAAACCGATGCAGTTATGTGCATGGCATTGACCAGCACCAGACCTTCCCGGATACCGGATTCAGCAAGAGCTTTTTCCACTTCGGGTGTAATATTCACAAAACCGCGGCGCTTATTTATGCGCATAACCAATTCACGACGGAAACTCTTCATCCATCAACCTCGATATGTAATATAAATCCACTTTTTCAACTTATAATATAACTGCACAACGCCTTTGTTGCAAGATTTCTGTGCAATAATTTATTTACCTATATCAATGATCTGATCGCAATGCGCTATGGTGCTCTGCCGGTGAGCGATCACCAGCATGGTCATTTTACCATGAAGAGTTTCAAGCGCTTCGACTACGGCATTTTCTGTGGAGCTGTCCAGTGCACTGGTAGCTTCATCCAGAATAAGCAGTTGCGGCTCCCGGTACAAAGCCCGGGCAATACCGATACGCTGCTTCTGACCGCCGGAAAGCATTATACCGTTTTCACCTACTTGTGTATCGTATTTTTCCGGCAGCGATTCCACATAGCTTTTCAAATTGGCAAGTTCGATCACACGCTCCAGTTTTTCCATATCCACAGTTGCCTGATCCAGCCCCAGAGTTATATTTTCTTTTATGGAGCCATCGATCAGGAAGACATACTGCGGCACATAGCCGGTGATTTTGCGCACTGCGGCCGGACAACCGGACCAATCGGTTCCATCAAAAGTTATACACCCGCCCTGCAGTTGATACAATCCCACAATCAAATCAGCCAGCGTAGTCTTGCCGCTGCCGGTAACGCCGATCACAGCAACAGAAGTGTGCGCCGGAACAGTGCAGCTGAATTTCCGGAATATATTTTTTCCATCCGGATAACAGAAATCAATCTCTTTTATTTCCAGAGCCCGCTCCAGCGATGCCGTTTGATCGCCTGAAATATGACATTCAACTTCCGGAACACACAAGTCGCTGCAAAGTTCTTCAAACAGTTTATCCATCTGCCGCAGACGGGTCAGATTATAGTGCATACGGCTCAAAGAGGGCAGAATCCGCATCATCGCCGCGGTAAGCAATGCAAAGTTCAAAACGATCGAACCGGTTGCCATGTTACCGATGACCATACTGCTGAAAATCCCCATGGCAAGTATGATCGTCAAAAATTCCAAACCCAGCCGGGGTATCTGCCCCAACAGAAAAATCCGTCCGGAGACCCGGGCCAGTTTTTGGTAGTGCAAAGAGAAGCGCTCAGTAAAAAACTCTTCGCAACCGGAACTTTTAACCGTTTTGATACCATAAAAAGCTGCGATCCGGTCGGCATTTACCAGATTATCATTTTTCACATATTCCCTGCTCAAAAAAGTATTCAATCTGCAAAATGGCAGATAAAAAGCCAAAGATGCGATCAGCAGAAAAAATATTGCACCGGTCAGGATCAACGGCATAAAAAAGAGCAATGCTCCTGTCAGCGCGGCAATCGCCAGGGCATCACTCAAGATGTTCAGCATGGGCATAAGGCTGCTGTCGCATATCATACTTACGCGGTTGATCCGGGCATTGAGTTCAGCCGGTGTGTGGGCAATCATAAAAGAATACTCTGCATGCATGAATTTGCGGAACAGCCGATCAGCCAGTTCATGCTGTTTAGCGTAGATAAGTTTGCGCTGCAGATTCAGCACAAACAGCGAAAAACAATTTTTTGCCGCAAAATTGATTATCAGCAACCCAGCTGTAAACAACATGAAATTGCGTTGTTCTTTGAAAGGGGAAATTTCATAAAAAGCTTTGAGATATACATTCTGCGTCAGCAGATCCGGATTAACCACCGCCGCCACTACCGGAACCACCAGACCGATCCCCGCAACTTCCCATAACGCCGAAACAGCGTTAAGCAGCGCAATCAGAACAAGTTTGATCTTGTCGGCGCGCCTGAACAGTTTCCGCAGCATATTTATTGACTTGAACATAAAAATACTTCCTGCAACTTATTTTGTACATTACATATTATATCTCCAAAGCCTGATTTTTGCAATTTTCCCAACCAATAAACCGGCAGTTATCGGCAAATTTTTCACCAATAACCAAGCCTGTCAGCAAAAAATACTGTTTTATTACCAACGAAATAGTTGAAATATAAAAATCACGGTTTATTTTAAAGTATTAATTTTTACGTTATCACAATGAAAACTATTTTAATATGGAGTCCAAATAATGAAGAGACTTTTTTCCACCCTGCTGACCGCGATCGCGCTTTCCGCAGCAGCTGCCGCAGATGCACCTTTTGCAATTACCTCCGAAGAGAATCTGCAGATAGCGTGGCGCGGCAAAGCGCTCGTTATCGGCGAAGAATTCAATTATCTTGGTCAGGAAGGCTTTGCCGGAGCCGGCAAACGAACCGAAAAAATCGGCAAAAACTATGTGGTAAACCATTTTGGAGAAAAAAACCAACTCGCCTACCGGCGGGAAGTTGCCCTCAAAGATGGCGGCAGAGAAGTTGAAATATCGTTTCAGCTCGCTACCGCAGCATATACCCCGGCAGCTGACGGCAAAGGTAAGGTTTATACGGTAAATTTCAACTATTCCGATTTTGCCAACTGGAAATACACCGCAGTTTGCGACCGGGTATCCCGCGCCAAACACATTTCCGGCGTAATGCCCGCCAATCCCCAAGACGGTAATATTCTGAAAGATAACATACAGCAGCCTCTTTCCATCCGTCAGGTGGCGTTTGAATCGCCAGACGGCAAACAGAAACTCGTTATCGACTGCAGCCCGGAAGGTGTCAACGACTTTTACAGCGATTACCCGCCCAATGGTATCATGAGTTTGTGGGGATTCAGAAAAAGTGGCAAAAAGCTGCAGATAGCTCTCGGTTATACGCCCCGCTTTTTCGGAGGCTCCAACACCGGCAAGATGCAGCTTTACGAAGGATCTGCCGCTGATTACGACAAACGTCATGCCGTGCGCCGTTACAGTTACTTTTCAGAACTCAAACCCGACCGGCAATACAGCGTAGCTGCCGAAAATCCCGGCGATATCTACACTAATATCGGTATTATGGAGTACAACGGTGCCCGCAAAGCCGGCTGGCTTGATGCAAGCAATATTTCCATAAAAACGCGCCTCAACACCGGTGCCGTTTACAGCGCAGCAAGCTCTGACAAGTCCGGAACTTTCCGCATGAGCAGGCTCCGCAGCGGCATGCACCTGATAACCTGTCTGGTGCCGGCATACGACCAGCCGCTCAACAATATGAATATAGCCGTTAATGGCAAAGTTTGGGTAAAAAATCTTAAAGCCGATCCCAATACAGTAACCATTGTTTCCATACCGTGCTGGATCGAAAACGGAACTGCCGACATCACATTTTCCGGCAACTGGCAGGTTTCCACGGTCAATGACCAGCTTTTACAGGCTTCGGCAGAAGATTTTTCGTTCCGGCGCGGATTCTGGCTCAGCCATAAAGGGCCGCACCCGGCAGTGATGTTCCAGAGTTCTCACTATCTTACAGACCCCCGCTATAATGTCGGAACAGCCAGCTATCCGCTGCCCGCTCCCGGCAAAGAAATGGCCGGCAACCGCAAAGCACTCACCTACCCGACCAGCCACGCAAAATTTCCGGCCAACACCGACTGGCGCTATGGCGCCATGCTGGGCAGCTGGGGAACCAGCAACAACGGATCCTTTGCCGAATTTGCGGCCCCCGGTGCGGTCGAGCGCCGTATTCAGGAATTGAAAAAAGATAAAATCGATGCAGTCATAATCAACGGCTTGCTTTCCCGCCACACTTACCCGCACCACATCGACCGGATCGAAAAAATGGTAGCCCGGATCGTGGCCGAAGGTCATAAATATAATATGAAATTTATTGACCATTGGGATTTCTCGCTTTTGTGGCAATGCGACAGCGGCTTCCGCGTGCTGACCGAAAGAATGGATCAGCTTCAGCACACCGTGGATGCCGCATTGCCCGCCCGCGGACTCTGTCCGAGCAACCCTGTAACCCGCAGAGTTTTCTTTGATTCGGTATTGCGCCATATCAAAGCAACCGGCATTGATGGACTTATGGTCGATGAAGTGGGTTTCCATGGTAAAAACTTCTGCGGTTGCTCCTGGTGCCGCACAAAGTTCACGCAGGATACCGGCTGGGTTTTGCCGGCTGATGAAACCAATAAACATATTTTTAACGAAAATTCAGCTTTGTGGCGCACCTGGATCGCATGGCGCCAGAAAGCCATCGGAGACTTCTGGGTGGCATTACGCAACGAAGTAAAAGCTTTCAAACCCGATCTGGTATTCATCGGTTATACCACCCATTACGGAATGTACTCGCACTACGCCTCCAAAGGTATGGGCAGCAGTATGGAACAGTTCGCCCGGGCGTGGGACTTTGTGGGCACCGAGATCATGAGCCGCAACATTTTTGCCAGTTTCCGCAGCGTGTCATGTTTCCGCAAGATGAAAAATATGTACAAAAATGTTTACGGCCTGCCGGTATTCGGACTGGTTTACAGCGATTCGCTCAACTGGGATGTAATGTATTTCGGCTGGGCACTCAACAATCTCAACGCACAGACCACCTGGGAAATGAGCGGAGTACACTGCCCGGAAGGCAAACCTAATTACCGTCTGTTCGATACTGCCGCCGGTAATATGGATAAAAAGACCAGCACCAGCAATGCAAAAATAGCCATGCTCTTTTCCAATTACAGCCGGGACTGCAATAAAAGTGCCTCTTCCGAACCGGATATTATGGGTTTTTCGCAGGTGATGACTGCCAATCACATACCGCATGAGTTTATCTTTGAAGAAGGTCTTACGGCTGATAAACTCGGCAAATTTGCAGTTCTGTTTGTCAATAACGCCACTTCCATGCGCGAAAACGATGTCAAACTTATCCGCGATTTTGTCGAAAAAGGCGGCACGGTATATCTTTCCAACTTTGCCGGATTTTATAACGAGATCGCCCAGCAGCACAAAGTCTGGCCCGTAGGCAAATACCTGCTGGCAAACTCGAACTACAACCGGCAGTATTCCAGCAAATTTGCTGCTGTGCGCGACCGAGCTACCGGCAAAACTATTTTTAATAAAGGCGGACTGTATGTGCAGTACAAATACTCGCCCAAACTGGAAGTGCTTATGGATCTCGTGCTTGCCAATGGCAAAACGGTACCGGGGCTGCTCTGCAATAAACTGGAAAAAGGCAAGGTGTATTTCGCGCCGGTTTCATTCGGCTACCGCTCGGCAGCTTTCGAAGCAACCAGCAAAAAACCAATGAATTTTGCCAAAGACAGCGCCAATGATGAAATGGTGCTGCGCGTAATCAAACAAGTTGCCGGAAATCACTTTGTATGGACAACTGAAAATATTCCGGAACAGGTCATAACTTCGCTTTATACCACCCGGGATGGCAAACTGGCGGCACACTTTCTCAATGCCACCAAGTCTGTTTACCCCAAAGGTAAGATCCTGCCTTCCGTACCCCCCGAAAACGTTTTTGAGCCGATCCGGTCTGCTATGAGTTTTACAGTCAAACATCCCGGCCGGAAAGCCTACGCCGTATCACCGGAATTTTCCGGCAGAAAAAATCTGGAATTGAAGCGCAAAGGCGATATGGCCCAAATAACGATCCCCGCCGGTACGCTGGGCGGCTACATGATCGTTTACGTGGAATAAAATACTTCACAGCAAAAGCGGCTGGCGAATATTAAATTTGCCGGCCGCTTTTTTATTCTGCAATTTGCCACGTTCACAGGGTTATTTACCGGTTCACAGCGGAAAACAGGCATTCACATGGCAGCCCGGAAGGGGGAAAATGAGTGTTTTTTCTTTCTGCACGGCACGTTTGGTATTTGCATTAATATTAAAGTAAGTGTATATTATCCTGCCAAAAGAATAAATTTTATTCAAATAAGAATAATTTTAACAAATTGAGGTCAAAAAGATGATTGCTGACAAACTCAATCAAATCAAGATCGTACCGGTTCTGGTACTCAACACCCTTGAAGAAGGTCTGCAGGTTTGCGAACAGCTCTGCAAAAACGGTCTGCCCGCAGCAGAAATAACCTTCCGCACCGCCGCTGCCGAAAGCATTATCCGGGAAGCATCCAAACGTTTCCCCGAAATGTATATCGGCGCGGGCACAATTCTGAATACCGCCGATCTGCACCGGGCCGCTGAAGCCGGAGCCAAATTCGGTGTTGCCCCCGGGTTCAATCCGATAGTGGCGGCCGAAGCGAAAAAATGCGGTTTTGATTTCATCCCCGGCGTATGCACTCCGAGTGAAATCGAACAGGCCATGGCAGCAGGTTTTACCACGCTCAAATTTTTTCCTGCCGAAGCTGCCGGCGGTATAAATATGCTGAAGTCGCTGATTGCGCCTTACAAGCACCTCGGAGTCAGATTCATGCCCACCGGCGGAGTCAAACCGGCCAATGTGGAAGATTACCTGGCCGTAAACGAAGTTGCCGCAGTCGGCGGTACATGGCTCAATAAGTGCGAAGACAGCGTTATCAGAGATGCCGCAGAAATCGCCAAAAAATATATTGCCCGATAACTCATTAAAGAGAAAGGATAAAGATTATGCCTTCATTGCAGGACATGCGCGAACGTGCCAAAGAAGCCGGTCTGATGAAACTCGACAAACTCATTGAAAACCGTCAGCATATTCCGACCAACGACTTCCCCATTCCGGTCAAAGAACTTTGCGAACGTTACGAAAAACTCTACACCGGATGTATCAACGATGTATTGCGCGAAAACTGCCTGCTCAACCAGAATCTGCCCAGCGACATCATGCCGCTGCGCGATGAAATGGTCGTTGCCGGCGAAGCCTTTACCGTCAAGAGTGCCCCCAACTGTATGATCGAAGGCGAAATGACTTTCCGCGCCCAGATGCTCGATGATATGAAGCCCGAAGGCGTGGTCGTCTGGGATACGTCAGAAGATACCGAAGCAAGCCTGTGGGGCGGCGTTATGACCGCCACGGCTAAAAGCAAAAAGATCCGCGGTGCAGTCATTGCCGGCGGTATCCGCGACACCAAGCAAATCCTTGAACAGGATTTCCCTGTTTTCTACAAGTACCGTACCAGCAACGGGTCGCTGGGCCGCTGCATGATCACGCACTACCAGGTGCCGATCCGCGTGGGTAAAGTCACCGTCCGCCCGGGCGATATCATTATGGGCGATATTGACGGCGTTTTGTGCATCCCGCGCGAAATAGCCTACCCCGTACTGCTGCGCGCCGAAGGCATTGAAAGAACCGAAGTGGATATTTTCAGCTGGGTCCATCAGGGCGACAGCATTTCCGAAATCATTGCTAAAGGCGGTTATTTCTGATGATCGAAGGCAAAAATAAAATTCCGGTTCTGGAGCGTGCGGTGGAAGTTATGGAGTACATAGCCTCCCACCCCGGACGTGTATCGCAGCCGGAACTTATTGCCGCCTTGAAAATCCCGCAAGCCACCTGTTATCGTATTATTGCCACTCTGGTAGGAGCCAACTGGCTGGTAAAACTGCCCGGCAATAAATACGATATAGCGCCTGCCATCGCCCGCTTGAGCCGCAAGACCGAGCTGCAGCTGGAAAAATACCGTCCGCTGCAGCCGGCGCTGGACTATCTGGCCAGACAGGTGGGTCACTCCGTAAAGCTCTCGGTGCCCGACGGCAGTGAACACGTCAGTGTTTTGAGCGCCAAAGCGCCGTGGGATATAGCATTGACCGCAGCACCGGGAACAAGATTTGAGATCAAAGACGGTGGTTCAGTGGCAATAATACTGCTTGCCGATCTGCCGTCAGCCAAACGAAACAGTATTCTTGATCAGGCGGAAAATCCGCAGAAACTCAAACAACTGCTTGCGGATTACAAGCGCAACGGTTATTCGCTGAACCGGGCCGATGCAGAACAGCGTCCGCAAATCGATGCATTGAGTGTAGCGGTCAATTCCGGCAACCGGGTCAGCGGAGTTCTGACTTTGTTGAGCATGCCCGGAGAATTGGAAAAAAACGATTTATCCGCATTGCTGGATGCCATGCGTAAAACAGCCCGGTTCTGCGGGGAAATAATGCCGTAAAGTACAGGTGTAAAAATGTTTAACGAAAACTTTCTGCTCAACGATCCATTGGCGCAAAAGCTCTATGAAGCTGCCGCGAACCTGCCGATCGTTGACTTTCACAATCACTTGCCGGTCAAAGATCTGATCGAAGACCGCAAGTTCAGCGACATTGCTGAATTGTGGGTCATAAGCGACCCCTACAAACACCGGGCAATGCGTATTTGCGGAGTACCGGAAAAGCTCATTACCGGCAATGCCTCCAATCGCGAAAAATTCAATGCGTGGTCGGCAACGCTTCCCAAACTGATCGGCAACCCGCTTTACAGCTGGAGTATTCTGGAGCTGAAAAGGATTTTCAATATCGAAAAAGCCCTGACTCCGGAAACAGCCGATGAAATTTGGGAAACTACCGGAAAACTGCTCGCCGGAGATGACTTTTCCTGCCGGAGTTTGCTAAAACGTTTCAACGTGGTTTATTCAGCACCCTGCTGTGCATTGAATGATGATGTGACCGGGTTCGAGCATATTCTCGGCAATGTACCATCTTTGCGGGGCGATGATATACTTGCTCCGACAGCTGAATTTGTCAGCAAACTCGCTGAAAATACTCAAATGGCAATCAGCGATTTTGCGTCATTTATTACCGCGTTGGAAAAACGCATCGAAGCATTCCATCAGGTAAACTGCCGCATTGCCGACCACTCGCTGGATAACGGCTTTGCCTATACACCTTGCGATGATAAAACTGCGGAAATGCTTTTTGACAAAGCGGTGCACAATACCGTACTCGATGCAGCAGAAAAAATGCAGTTGGCTTCGGCGATCCTGAAAAAAGTTGCCGGTTTTTACAGCAAACGCGCGTGGCTGCTGCTGCTGCACATCGGAGCCCAGCGCAAAACCAGCAGCCGCCTGCGGGCCGTTGCCGGTCCGGCGGGAGGTTTTGCCGGAATCGGCCACACTTGCGATACCGCGGCGTTGGCAAATATGCTCGACGATATTGAATCTTCTGCCGACGGTTTGCCGCGGACAATATTGTTTACGCTTAATCCGGCAGATCACGCGGCGTTTTCGGTGCTTTCCGGCTCGTTCCCCGGCGATGGAGTGCGCGGCAAAGTGCAGCTCGGTCCGGCATGGTGGTATTGCGACCATATTTACGGCATGCGCGATGGTTTTGAAAACGCCGCGGCATTCGGTGTTTTGAGCCAGTTTATCGGCATGACCACCGACTCGCGCAGCTTTTTGAGCTTTGTGCGGCATGAGTATTTCCGCAGAGTATTCTGTGCATGGCTGGCAGAAAAAGCGGCCAAAGGTGAAATGCCTGCCGATGAAAATGAACTTGTTAAAATCGTTAAGGCGGTCTGTTTTGGAAACGCCGCCGAATATCTTGGAGGAATTGAATTATGAATGAAATGGTCTGGAAAGACAAAGTAGCTGTTGTGACCGGTGCCGGCGGCACGCTCTGCTCGGAAATCGCAAAATTCCTGGCTGGCAAAGGCGCCAAAGTAGTGCTTATCGGCAGAACGGCGGAAAAACTGCAAACCGTTGCCGATGCCATCATTGCCGCGGGCGGTATCTGCCGCATCGAAGCCGGTGATGTCACCGACGAAAAACGCATGCAGGAAATCGCCGACACCGTAGCCGCCGAATGGGGTCTCTGCCGTATGCTCATCAACGGCGCCGGCGGTAACAATATCAACGCCATGAGCACGATCACCCAGTTTGATCCGCGCGAGCTCGACGGCACCCTGCCCGAAGGCGAAAAAGGTTTTGCCGATATTGATATGGAAGCCTTTGCCAGTGTGCTTAAGATCAACACTATCGGTACTGTGCTGCCCAGCCGTATTTTCGGAGCCCAGATGGCAAAAGCCGGTTCCGGCAGTATCATCAACTTTGCCTCCATGAACACCTACAAACCCCTCACCCGGGTTGCAGCTTACGCCATGAGCAAAGCGGCGATCGCCAACTTTACCCAGTTCCTTGCCAACTATTACGCCCCGGCCAATATCCGGGTCAATGCCATAGCTCCCGGATTTTTCGTCAACGAGCGCAGTATCAAATACCTGCGTACCCCCGATGGCGGACTCTCCCCCCGTGGCGAACGCGTTATGCAGCACACTCCGCTGCAGCGTTTCGGCGAAGCTCCGGAGCTGCTGGGCTGTGTGGAGTGGCTGCTCGATGACTGCAAAGCGGCATTTGTTACCGGTATAACCGTGCCGGTGGATGGCGGATTCCTGGCTTCAACCGGAGTGTAAAAATATGAAATGCTCACTTATGCTCCCGGCCAAGCCCAATCTGCAGTGGCAGTTGGCCCGTCAGCTGGGAATCGATTATGCTGTTACCAAGGCAGCCCCTGAGCTTACCGGTATGCCGGATCCTTCGGATTATAATTCGTTGAAGATCGTCCGCGACCGCTTTGAAGAAGCCGGGTTCAAACTCTATGCGCTGGAAGGCGATGAATTTGATATGACCCGTATCAAAATGGGTCTGCCCGGCCGCGATGAAGATATTGAAAAATATTGTGCCATGCTTACCAATATGGGCAAGCTGGGGCTGAAACTGCTGTGTTTCAACTTTATGGCCGGTGTGGGCTGGTACCGCAGCAAAAATGATCTGTTGGAACGCGGCGGAGCTTTGACCAGCGGATTCAATGTTGCTGATATCGACAACAGCGAACCGTTGAAAATGAGTCACGAAAAACTCTGGGATAATATCATATATTTCCTCAAAGCCGTAACTCCGGCGGCAGAAGCTGCCGGAGTGCAGATGGGGATGCACCCGGATGATCCGCCGATCCCGCAGTTGATGGGATACCCCAGAATACTCATCAATGCCGATGCCTACCGCCGGGTTCTGCGTGAAGTACCCAGTCCGGCATTGGGCGTAACGTTCTGTCAGGCAACATTCCGTGCCATGGGCGAAGACGTTTTTGCGCTGTTGGAAGAATTCGGCAAAAAGGTCTTTTTCTTCCACTTCCGCGACATCACCGGTGTAAGCGATAATTTTGTGGAAACCTTCCACGACAACGGCCCCACTGATATGCCCAAACTGCTGGCGCATCTCAAAAAATGCGCGCCCGATTGCCTTATCCGCCCCGACCACACGCCGACCATGGCGGGCGAAAGCAACGAAAGTTTCGGCTATACTATGCAGGGCAATTTATTTGCCACCGGTTATCTGCGCGGCATACTTGAAACGTTGGACTGCAAACAAAATTGATTTATAAGGAGAGTATATTATGCTGTTGAATGTAAATGCCGCTGGCAAAGGCGAATTGAAGAAAAACTTCTGGAACAATGTGCACTTTCATCCCACCGATGCAGTGGAGGATATCTGGGGTCAGGAGATCCTGAACAAGTTTTCCGAACAGAAGTGCGCCCAGTATCTGCGACTTTATTCCATGTTTGAAGATGTCGTTTCCCGGGATGAAAACGGCAATCTTGTTTTTGACTTTTCCGAACAGGACAAGCGTTTTGATATTGTTGTAAATATGGGCTTCAAAGTGTTGCTTTGCTTCAACTTCATGCCCATTGTCATGGCTGCCGATCCGGTTAATTTGAGCGGTAAGCGTTACAAAGATAAACGCTTCTGCCGCTCAAAACCCGCCGATTACTCCGAGTGGCAGATGCTCTGCAAAGCCCAGACCCAGCACCTCATCGACCGCTACGGTATTGAAACGATCTCGCAATGGTTTTTCCACTGCTGGAACGAGCCGGATCTCGGCTTCTGGATGTACCCGGAATTCTTCTTTGAATGTACTCCGGAACAGCAGGAAGCCAAGATGACCGAATATTGCAAACTCTACGACTACTTTGAAGCCGGCGTACATTCGGTTTCCGACAAAATCAAAGTCGGCGGTCCTTCCTGCGGCCATTACAAAGAATTCTTTGAACGCGTTATGCAGCATGTTACCAGCGGCAAAAACTTTGTTACCGGCAAAACCGGTACCCGTTTTGACTTTGCCAGCTTGCATTGTTACAGCAGTATTCCGCAGGATGTGCACGATCCTTACCGTTACAAAGTCTGCCCGGAAAGCATTGTCAAGCAGTATCAGACTTATCGTGCGATTATGGAAAAACATGGTCTCGGCGACAGACCTGCCATCATTGACGAGTGGGCAGCGGCTGCAGAAGGTTATCTTGGCATCGACCGCGATCCCCGGATGCGTTTCCGTGAAACAGAATACTATTCGGCATTCTATTTCCACTTGATCGATCTGATGACCAAGCTGCCCATGCCGCCGGAACGCATGATGATCTGTCTTTCCGGTCAGGACTACAACACCAATGACTTTGACGGTCACCGCACTTTCTACACCGCCCGCGGCTGGAGCAAACCCATTGCATTGGCGTTCAGTCTGGCCAGCAAACTCGGCGAAGAACGCTTTGAGTGTCCGGTGGAGCTGCCTGAAAATTGCGGCATTATCGGTACCCGCCGTGCCGATGGCGCGGTGGTGGTTGCTCTCTACAACCACGAATCGGATTTCGGCAAATTCGGCAGCAATAAAAAAGTTACCCTCAAGTTGGATAACCTGCCCGCCGACTGCACGCTCAAACGCTACAGAATCGACGAAACTTACAGCAATGCCTTTACCGCGTGGAGCCGCCTCGGTTCGCCCGCCCAGCCGACCGTATGGGAACGCGAACAGATCAATCAGCGCGCCCGTCTGGAACAGACTTGCGCCGATGAAAAGTGCTCCAACACCTGGCAGGGCGATGTGATACTGACCAACAACTCTGTGGAAGTATTCGAATTCATCCCCGCATAAAAAAATTGTTTGCTTGAGAAGGGGCTGTTGCAAAACGTTTTTGAATTTTTGCAACAGCCCACATTTTTTTGCAAAAGGTTTTTCGCTAAAATTATCGGCAAAAAAAAAGCTCCGGAATTTTCCGGAGCTTTTTTAATAAGCTTAAAAAGCTGTTCAGCACTTGGCCAAACGGGCTTCGAGAGCATCCAACTGAGCGATGAGCTCTTTGGGCATCTTGTCGCCGAATTTGGCATAGTGTTCGCGGATAGAAGCAACTTCTTTCTTCCAGCCTTCGACATCGAGAGCCAGCAGTTCCTTCATATCAGCATCGCTGACGCTGTCCAGACCGGTGCGGTCGATGGCGTCTTCGGTCGGCATGTAACCGATAGCGGTTTCGTTGGCTTTGCCTTCCCCGTCGCAGCGTTCGAAGATCCATTTCAGCACGCGGCTGTTATCGCCAAAACCGGGCCACAGCCAACGGCCGTCGGCGGTCTTGCGGAACCAGTTCACGCAGAAGATCTTCGGCAGCTTGGCACCGGAAACTTTGCCGATTTCCAGCCAGTGAGCAAAGTAGTCAGCCATGTGGTAGCCGCAGAAGGGCAGCATGGCGAAGGGGTCACGACGGACAGTACCTGCTTTGACGTCCAGAGCAGCGGCAGTAACTTCGGAACCGACAGAGGAACCGATCATAACACCGTGTTCCCAGCTCAAGCTCTGGTAGACCAGCGGCAGGGTGCTGGGACGACGACCGCCGAACAGGAAGGCGTCGATCGGCACACCGGCGGGATCTTCCCAATTGGGAGCG
>JAZTWG010000049.1:0-66496 GCA_045635745.1 Victivallaceae bacterium | reverse complement strand
AAAACAGCAAAAAGGGCATTTTGCTTTTGAGCCGGTCAAAAGCAAAATGCCGTCGGATATTTCCGGAACAAAAACCGGTATTTTAACTGCGGATTACTTTTTATCAGTATTTTTATTTTTCCTGCCGGGCATGGGCATTTTCAGCAGCCGTTCCAATTCCCGCTCGACAAGTTTATCGCCCTGCGCCTCTCTCTGGGCAAGTTCGGCACGCAATTTTTTCAGATCAGCCTCTGCCCGGGAAATACGTTCTTTCTGAGCGGCCAGAACCGCCTGAAAATCTGCTTCGATACGCTTCAGCAATTCAGCACGCAGCGCCTGCCGCTGATCTTCGGGCATGATCTTGTACGCACCGATCAGCACCATTATTTCAAGACGGCGTTTGCGGGCAGCTTCAAACTTTTTCCGCTGCTCCGAAGTCATTTCCGCCGGACGTGCCGCGGTGTGTTCTACAGCATACACCGGAGGCGATATATGCATATTACGGCGCGGAGTTTCCCGATTGCTCCGGGCCGCGGCTTCAGGACGTTCCCGACGGTTTTTGCGATCGCCCCAACGGTTTTTTTCATCAGCTGACAACGTTATACCGGCAAACAATGCGGCCAGCACCAACAATAACGAATACTTTCTCACAACAAATCCTCATTATAGGGGTTGAAATATTCTATACTCCAATCGCCCGACTGCCGGGCGTCATTTACCGAAGCACTGCAGGCCGCCGCGCTGCTGCTGACCTGATCCCACGCCAAAGTTATCGTACTTTCTTCCAAAGCTGCGGCAAAGGCTTGCGAATCAGCCATAAGCGAGTATTCGATCAACTCAACCTGCGACTTTTCCACGCGCAAATGCAAAAACACGCCCCCCACAGCCAATACCGCAGCAGCCGCCGCTGCCATCGGCACGACCATAAAACGCAAATAATTGCGCCGCAAGCGCTTCTGCTGACGCATCGCCGAACTGATCCGGCTGAATTCAGGCGGATCAAACTTCCCGACATCTGCAGCGGCCAATACACTTGCCTGAAAAACAGCAAACTCCCGGCAAGCCGCACAATGCTGCAAATGCTGCTGTACAGCCGCATTACCTTCCGCTGTTCCGGCAATGATCGCCATTTCGCAATCATGACACGAAATCTGTTCTTTTTTGATCTCTTTCACTTTATACCTCTCACAGACTTAATCGCTGTCGTAAAAATTTCAGACAATTATGCATTCTGCCCAACGCAGTGTTGATCGGGCATTTCTGGATCTCGGCGATCTCTTTGAAACTCAAATCACTCTGCCGCATCAAAAATACCTCCCGCTGTTCCACAGGCAGTTCCGCCAGCAGTTTCTCCAACTGTTCGCTCAAGAGTTTGGCGCCGATTTCTCCGCTGGGTTCTTCATTAAAACTTATCCGTTCCGGCAACTCGCCATCCCCGGTAAGCGCCCCGATCTTGGCTCGACTCTTCTCGCGTCGGAAGTGCTCCAGCACCTGATTGCGGGCGACGCGGAAAAGCCACGCCGAAAATTTGCCGTCTTCCCGGTAAACAGACAATTTGTTGAACACTTTGATCCAAAGATCCTGAAATATATCATCTGCGGTCATACTGTCGCCATTGAGCATCCTGACTACAAACGCATAGAGCGGCCGCCGATAGCGTTCATAGAGCAGTTCCATAGCATTTTCATCGCCATTGCAAACAGCGCTGATCAACTGCTCATCGGTCGGTCCCGCGGGCAGCTCTGATGCCGGATTATTATGACCCATAAATTCAAATCCTGTTATTTCTTTCGTTTATACTAATGCCTGCCGCAAGCTTTTTATTGTCAGGCAAAGTATACAATCACTCAAAAACTATATAACCGTCTTTCTTTTGTGCCACGGCACAAAGAGAAAATAACACAAATTCGGCAGCGCTGTGCTGTATGTGGCAAGCGCATACCCCAGAACCATACCATAAAGCCCCATCCCCAGCTTGACACCGAAAAACCAGCTGAACAATATCCGGCAGACCAGCCCGTCAAGCAGAGCAATTATCAGGCCGAACACCGCATCGCCGATTCCCTGCACAAAACCATTGGTGCCCTTCATTATCAGCAATGCCGGGTAGTGTATAAGCAATCCGCCAACCACCAGCGGTGCCAGTTTCAACACTGCCGGATCGCCGGTAAAAAATGAAAACAGTTTGACAGGAAAAAAGAATACCAGCACTCCGAACAGCAGGAAAAAACCGCCGCAGATTGCCCATGCATAATATACCCCCCGGCGAATGCGATCAAACTTTCCGGCGCCGATATTCTGCCCCACAATGGTGGAAACCGCCATCATCACGCCCTGCGATATTTTGTTGGCAAGTTCATCGAGCCGCAACGCAATACCGAACGCCGCCGCTGCCGCCACCCCCACCGAGTTGATCAGCGCAACCACAAAGATCATAGAAACATTTATTGCTCCGAAGCGTATGGCAAAGGGTATACCAAGCTTTACAAGAGCTTTCAATACATCCCGCCGGCAGCAGAAAAAGCCTGCCGCCGACTCCAGAAAAAACTCTTTGCGCTTTGCATACATGTATCCGACAGCCATGCTCATTGCCACCGCCTGACTTATTACCGTTGCCACCGCCGCACCGGCCACGCCGAAATCGAATTCGGCAACCAAAAGCATATCCAGTACCACATTGAGCAGCGAAGAAACCACCAGAAAGATAAATGGCCGTACCGAATCGCCTACTCCGCGAAGCACCGCCGCGATCACATTATAAATATAAATAAAGATCATGCCGCCGCTGCAGATAGTAAGATAGTCAAAAGTTTCTTTGAACGCCTCCGGCGCAGTATTGATCAAACGCAGCAGCGGCTTGGCAAAAACTATTGCTCCGATGGAAACCGCCACGGCCAAAACCAGACTCATCACCGTAAGCGTGCCGATGGCATCATTAAGTTTATGATGTTCTTTTTTGCCGATAAGCTGCGAAACCATCACCTGTCCGCCGGTAGCCATGCCCATACCGAGCATCATAAGAAACATCGTCATAAATCCGCCGGACATGACCGCAGCAATACCATTTTTACCGATATAACGGCCCACAATGATCATATCGGTCATACTGTAAAGCACATGAAATGCATTTGAAAGCATGAAGGGTATGGAAAAGCAAAGCATCGGTTTGAAGAGCGGGCCTTGCGTAAAATCCCGGATCACGGCCTTGGACATAAGATTTTCTCCTGTAAACTGAAATTGTGTTAATATATCACAATTTGGCAGTTTAAAGTGTAAAAACGGCAAAAAAATCAAAAAAACTGTATTTTTTTCGCACATAAACTTGACAAAATCACTTTTTATAGTAAATTATACAACGTGATCAGCAAAGATCACATTATGTGCGCCCATAGCTCAGTTGGTAGAGCAAATGACTCTTAATCATTGGGTCCTGGGTTCGAGTCCCCGTGGGCGTACCATTTTTTAGACGTTAAGCGATCAGTTTTTTCTGGTCGCTTTTTTTATTCTGCAAGCTATATCCAAAAGTCCGCTTTGCGATCTTGCACAGTTTTTCTGCTTTGAAATAATTTCAAAAGCAGAATAAATCCAATATTTGTTGGAAAACTTGTTTTTTCAATACATTCTGTTCCCGATATCGGTTGATAAAATGTCGTTTACCCACAGGATATGCGGCGGAACAGAGCCTTTCAAAAAGATTTGCAGGGTCGATTTTTTCAGCAAGATCGCTGCTGTACGGCAAAAATCAGCGTACCTGATTGAAGCTGTCGGAGTTTGTCATATATCAAACACGCCCGAATATTTATTATTGGCCTGAATTTTGTGAAAATCATTTATAAGTGGGATTGCTTGAAATGTTGAAAATCCGGTATCTGAAAAGCTCTTGTGTCGGCAGCTGATTCATCCGGTATTCCAGAAGAAAGCCTTATTTTCATAAGAAAACAACCAACCTTTTTACTAAATCAGCAAAAAAATCCTTTTCCCGGTTGACAAATCGGCATTCCCATGGTAACTTTATTAAACTTCAGATATTTCATCTATTTTTGAGTAAGGAGCTCCGTTATGAAAAATTATGCTATGTCAATTTCAAAAACTTCACTCGAAAGATATTATGCGGTATTATGTTGTTTTTCTCTGACTGAACTGCCGGTTGTTATTTCACGTTTCTGCTGTAATCGGATGAGTTCTCGCCGGAAAAGCTCCAGAGTTACGAATGGAGGGGTTTCACCTGCCTGCAGGCAGGTGAAGCTGTACAGCTTCACCTTGATAGAACTGCTCGTTGTAATAGCCATTATCGCTATCTTGGCGGCAATGCTTCTGCCGGCACTATCTGCCGCACGATCTTCAGCCAAAACCTCGACATGTCTGGCCAATATGAAGCAGATGGGATTTGGTTCGATCAGTTACGCCAGCGCCAATGAGGGCTGGATCATCAGCTCAACTCTGACAGATAGCGCCAATACCTTCTGGGCAAATCAGCTGGTATCTTATGTAAGTACGGAAAACACCGACAGACAATATGCCGATGAAAACACTAAACATAAATTTGCGGTATTTCTCTGTCCGTCTGAAAGTGCCGGTCTGGCAGAAGGAACCAATGCAGACGGCAACGGCAAAAAAAGAAAATTCAGCTACACACATTTCGGTCATAACAACGTAGGATTCGGCTACGCAAGCAATAAAAAATCCCCGAAACAGACAGACAAATTCCGTCCCCGTCTGGAAAGTGCATTGCTGGATCCGAGCGCGGCACATATCTTTGCTGACACAAGCACCAAAGTAGGCCCCAACACCAGCTATGCCGCCCACATGGCATGGCGGCACGGCGGCGATATAACACCGGTGGAAAGTTCCGACGGTAAACAGGTAGAATATCCCGGAGGTACCGGATCCAATGTGGTTTTCTATGATGGCCACGCCGAAACTGTGCAGAACCGCAACTATATCGGCAAGAATCGCTGGGCATGGTTCAGCAACGGCATAACCTACATGAACGGCAAAGAAATTATTGTTGACCTGTAAAAAACACCGGAAATCAGACAGCAAACAGTGCGGCTGTTGCAAAACTTTCGCAGGAATTACTTTTATTTTTCAGAACACTCCTCAAATGTTACCGGAAATATATGCTGTGCAGAAAATGGGGTACTGCTCACCTGTTTTGCGTTTTGGCAACACCCGCTTTTCGTTTCAGGAGAAAAATCACTCCTTTGTACTTGCTCTTACAATCAAATCCGGCTTGATGTATTCGGTCTTTTCCTTGAAGCCGCGCATCATATTGAAAAGTTTTTTCATGGCAACTTCGCCCATCTGAGCAAAGGGCTGGCGAACAGCTGTTATAGCAGGATACGCACATTCCAGCCAGATGGAATCGTCAAAACTTATGAGTTTGAGTTTTTTGCCGATTTCCACACCTTTGCTCTGAAAATAATTGTGTACTTTGAGTGCTGAATACATGCCGTCGATAAATATCCCCACCGGTTCCGGCGAATTCCAATCGGTCAGCCGGTCGAGCTGCTCAATGAATTGTTCGCTCCACTCCTCGTTGCGGACAATGATATTGTATGGTATTTTACCTGAATTCAAAACATCGCAGCACCCTTGCAGACGCTCATACCGGTAATGGCTGCTGCCGAATCCCAAAAGATAGTTCTCTTTACAGCCGAGCTCGGCAAGATGCTCTCCGGCCAGTTTGCCGCCGTAAAAATTATCTATTTTTACTGATACGGCCGGAAAATCGTCGGGAGCGTTGTTATGCACAATCACCAGAGGGGCATCGCGCTTGCAGAATTTTTTATACATCTCCATAAAAGCCGGCACATCGCTTTTATCCGGCGGGAAATAGCTCACAGCACCGATACTGCGGCTGTTGGAGCCATGATTATCCCAGAACTGCTTGAAACTATCGGCATCGGCAGAGTTATAGCAATATATAGGCGTATCACTTTTGCGGGCAACCCCGTTGACTGCCGTCAGAAATTCCTGCAGCAATACCGGTGTACTTTGCGGCACAAACACCCCCACCGCACCGAGTGCCTTATGACGGGCAATATTTTTCCGGGGCTGCCAGCCGAGCCGGCGGGCAGCAGCAACAATATTTGCCGCAGTTTCGGCGGCCACGGTGCGGTTCTGCATTATATCGCTGCTCAAAGCCCGCGACACCACCGCCACAGAATAACCGGAAGCAGCAGAAATTTCCTGCAAAGTAACATGATTATTTTTCTTCATAACAAACAACTTATCTTTAATAAAAATACAAAAATAATATTTTTGATATAAATTTATCACAATATTTTATTTTTGCGAATAAACATAGTATTTTTTATAGAAAAACAATACAAAATAAAAAAACACCTTGACAACACATTTTTTTCAACTTATAATGTATATCAACAAACTATGTATCAGTAAATTTGGAGATTTGGAAAAATTATGAAAAAACAATTTACATTGATCGAACTCCTGGTTGTAATCGCGATCATCGCAATTCTGGCGGCGATGCTTTTGCCGGCACTTTCTGCTGCGCGCGCAAGCGCCAGAACCGCCACATGCATAAATCAACTCAAAGGCATAACCGCCGCCCACGCCATGTACAGCGATGATTATGACGGCTGGGTCGTGCCGGCAATACGCCCCGGAGTATACAGTCAGGTATCTTACAATACCTGGATGGCGTTGCTTTGCGGTATCGATTCCAAGGGTCAGGGCTACCACGAAGCGCCTTACGGACTTTACTTCAAATATGGTCAGAATTTGCGCGAAGGAATGGCGTTTGCCTGTCCGGCAGAAGCGGCTGATTTTACCAAATACACATATTACCATTACATAGCCAACCGTTATGTGGTCTCGAATGAAAAATATATCAAAGTGCACGCCTTTCCCGATGCCTCTCAAGTCAAATGTTTTATGGACAGCGGCGTAACCAACGCCTATTTTTCCTACTGGGCACAACACATAAACTACCGCCACGGTGCAGGCGATCCCCGGGCAGCAGTAACTGATCCGCCGGGACAGAACAAAACACTGAAACCCACCGGCGGCTTGTGCAATACGGCGTTTCTCGATGGCCATGTGGAAAGTCTGACCGTCGATCAGATGCGCGGCAAATACAGTTGGGAGAAAAAAGAACCCTTCTCGTTTATCGGCGAAGGCAACAGCTATTCGGATGTGCCTTACACCACCAGAGTTGATTGATTTGTAATTTTTTAATATATCAAGGAAAACAAACAATGTACAAAAAAACTTTACTGGCGGCGCTTGCCGCAATCAGCACGCTGAATCTGGCAACGGCAGCCAACGCCATAGCCCCGGTTCAATCCAGCCGCGCCCCGCGCATTGACGGCAAACTTACCGACAACTGCTGGAAATCCGCCCCGACTGCTACCGATTTTATCCTCTTTGATAAAACCAAAGGCATTGCAACGCGCAAGACCGAAGCAAAAATGATCTACACCAATAAATCGGTGGTGTTCGGATTCAAGTGCCACATACCCGATAAATATTTTCCCGCCAAAGACAAACCGAATTTGCGCCCCTTTTATCTGGATTGTGTGGAAGTAATGTTCACGCCGTCGGAAAGCGTGGATGGTTATTTGCATTTTACCGTAAACTGCTTTAACCGCCGCGCCCAGCAATCGCGTGAACAGGGTGGAGCCGTGGGTAATTTGAGCTGGAACTGCGAATACAAAAGTGCAGTTTTCAAAGGCAAAGATTTCTGGACTTGCGAAATAGAAATACCCTATTCCTCCATGGAAAATCTTGACAGCAGCGCCAAATTCTGGCGAGTCAATTTAATGCGTGAAAGCTACAATCTTCCTCACCGCAGCCAGGAAATCAGCAGTATGACCGGCGACAGCCACAACGCCGCCAACTTCCTGAAAATAACTCCGCCGAAAAACATCAAACCCTACGACTGGGGCTTTGATCCGCCGCAGTTCGAAGAAAAAATGGTTGACGGCAAACAGTACATGACAGTCAAAAGCATGGTGGAAAACCGCACCGGCGTTGATAAAAATATCATCTTCGATGTCCGTTTAACGCCTGATGCCGGCGGCATGGCTACGCAGGAAAACAAGCAGTTTATGCTCAAAAACAATGAAAAAAGCCTTTTGGTATCGCCCGCATTGCAAATTCCCAGCAACGGCAAATACACCGGGCGCATGCGTTTGCTCGATCAGGCGAGCAACCGTGTATTGGCAAGCAAACTCTTCAAGTGCAATGCCAACTTTACTCCGGTAAAAATCAGTTTCACTGACCCGCATTACCGCGATGCCATTTTTGAATCGCAGAAACTCGACAAAGTACGCGGCACTGTCGCCATCGGCAGTACCGCCAAAGATGCCAAAGTCCGGCTGATTGTGCGCAAAGCCGGAGAAAAAGCGGCAATTCTGACCCAGGAATTTCCGGCAGCCAAACAGGTCAATTTTGAATTTGACAACGCCAAACTGCCCTACGGCAAGCTGGAAGTCGTCGCAGCAGTTCTGAATAAAAACAACAAAGTTGAATCCGAAACTGTCAAAGTCTTACGCAAACTTGAGTTCAAACCCTACGGCATGTGGCGCGGCAAAGACGGCATCTGGCGCCGCGGCGGCAAACGCATATTCATTCTCGGCTTGTGGGGGCGCGATACCCGTTACAGTTTCCCCGAATACAATCTGACACTGCAAAAGCCCAAGCACCCCGGCCAGAAGATACTCTTCCACATGTTCACCGGCAAAAACGCCCAGCTGCTCCGCAAAGAGGGTGCTTCGCCCAAAGCCAAAAAAGTCTGGGGCGGACTGGTGGAAAATAACCGCGAAGACGAATCCATTATGATCTATTACTTTATGGACGAACCTACCGTCGGCGGCTTCGGTCCCGACAACCTTGTGGAAATGGCAAATCATATCCGCGACCTCGATCCCTACCGGCCGTTGATGATAAGCACCACCGCCGGCGGCAACACGCTCTTTGCGGCATGCGCCGAACTCAACGCCCTGCACACTTATCACATGTCCACACGTGAAAAGAAAATGGCCAACTTCAGCAAGATGGGCCGCCACCTCGACCGCTGGAAAAAGAATTACGACAATGCCCCCGAACATCTCAAGCAGGGCATAACCTGGATGCACCAGGGTTTCAACTACGCCGATGCCGGCGTGCGCGAAAGCCCGATCCCGACCTACGAATCCTACCGCAGCCAGAACATCTGCGCTTTGACCATGGGCGCCTGCGGTATATTGCAGTACAACCGTTGTGAAGAACAGTTCCCCGAACTCTACATCGGGTTGGTGCATTTGAATAGAGAGCTCAAGCTCATCGGCAACGAAGCAATCATTCAGGATCCAAGCCCGGTTGCGCCCAAAGCCTCGCACAGCGATCTGCGTTTGCTGGGCAAATACAATAAAAGCAACAAACACAACTGGCTGCTGGCAGCCAACTTCTCCGACGAAGAGCGGGATTACACTATTGATTTTGCCCCGTTCGGCAACAAAAATGTGCAGGTGCTTTCCGCAGATCGCAATGCTCAATTCAAAAACGGCAAAATCACCGAACACTTTACGCCGTGGGAAGTTAAGGTCTATACCGATAACATGACCGATTTCAAGCTTTTGCCGGTCAGAGAGATCGAAGAACTTATCGAAAAAGAATACGCCAAACGTGTTAAGCCCGGCAACATAGCCTATCAGCGTTACGAAAATGAAACCGTAGAGATTTTTGCCTCCAGCAACGCGTTCAAGAAGCTCTATAACGAAGTGGGGTTGTGGCACTTGGCTGACGGCGTAACTGCCGGACAAATTTGTGTAAATCCGCACAGCAACGGCGTGGTGGTTTCCAAAGACGCCACAGCCAAGCAGACTCCGGACTGGATCGAACTGGTATTCAAAAAGCCGCAGACTGTCGGCAGAGTGGTAGTGTATCCGGCGCTTGATTCACTCAAGGATTACCAGATCCAAGTGGAAAAAGACGGCAAATATGTAACCGTTGCCGAGGTTAAAAATGCCAAAGGTCTGGCACAAACTGTTGAATTCACGCCGGTAGTCAGCAAAAAAGTCCGGCTCTATGTAACAGCCAATAACGGGCCTTATACCCAGCTTTACGAAATCGAAGTTTACAACAAATAATTATCTAAAGGATAACGCTATGAAAAAACTGTTTTTTGCAATCGCCGCCATCACAAGTGCCGTATCACTTTGCGCCGAAATACCCGAACCGGTACTTGATCTGGAATTGAATACCGGCGATGTAAAAACCATTAAAGACCTTTCCGCCAACAACTGCAAAGTAACCGTTTCCGAACCGCAAAAATTCTCGTGGGGAGAAGGGCCTGACGGCAAAGCTTTACAGTTTAACGGCGACAAAAATGCTCCGCGGGCAGCATTGGCAGTAACCCCGCCGAAAAACTTCAGATTTTCGCAGGGTTTTACCATGCGTTTCGCCTTCAAGACCCCGAAAGATTACGATCGCCGGGTGCGTTATCAGCTCTTCCAGTTCGGCAACGGGGCCGATAAAATCACCGGTATAACGGTTTTCCTGTACTGGCGCAATATGCATTGCCGCTACGGGGTCAAATCAGGCGTCGGTATTGCCACCCCAAACACCCATCCCTTCCAACCCGACACCTGGTACGATTGCGTAATAACTTACGACAAAACCAATATCGCTATTTACATCGGCGGCAAACTGGTTGCCAAACCCATCCCCGCCACGGTCAATGATGTAAGTCCGCGCTATATGTTCTTCGGTACCGGCAGCAGCACCGGTGCAGGATACAGCTTCAAAGGGTTGTTGAGCAAAGCGGTATTCTACAACCGGGCATTGACTGCCGAAGAAATATCAAATCTGGAATAAGACAGGAAAACTGCATCATGAGCCAAGCATTTATCCCCATCTCCGGAACATTTATTGATGGCGTTGCCGCAGATATTCCCTCGAATAACTGGACCAGACGTATCTGGTCCAAAGAGCTTGCAGAACAAAAAGCCATGGGCATTGATACACTGGTGATCATCCGGGTGGGGTTCAAAGACTCCGCCATGTATGATTCGCCGGTACTCAAGTGTACTCTGCACTGCCATTACGATCTGCTGGAGTTCATTCTCGAAGAAGCTGACAAGCTGGAAATGAAGGTCTTTATCGGACTTTTTGACTCATGCAAATACTGGCTGAAAAATGATTGGGCCGGTGAAGTTGATCTCAACAGCCGCCTGATCGACGAACTGCTGGCGCGTTACAATCATCACGAAAGTTTCCACGGCTGGTACATTTCGCACGAAGGCGATATAAAGTTCCACCAGGAAAAAGTCTGGAAGCCGCTGGCGCAGAAGATGCGCCGCGACACCCCCGGCAAGCCCATTTTGATTTCGCCGCGTTACGCCGGCAGAAAGTACGAGCCGCAGTTTGCTGTAACCCCCGAGCTGCATGCCAAACATTTTGAGTATCTTTATACTGAAATGGAAGGTCTGATCGACTACGCCGCTTTCATGGATGGCCATGTGGACTTTGACGAACTGCCGGATTTCATGGCGGCAACTAAAGAAGTCTGCGACAGATTCAATGTAAAGTTCTGGAGTAATCTTGAAACTTTCGACCGCGATATGCCGTGGCGTTTCCCGGTGATCGAGTACAGTAAACTTATTTACAAGCTGGAAGTTGCCAACAAATACGCCGAAAAGGTCATCACTTTTGAAGCTCCGCACTTTTTGAGCAGCAACTCCTGCTATCCGGCAGCCGCCAACCTCAAAGAGTGTTATCTGGAGTATCTGGCTGAACGGTAATAAAACAGCAAAATTATCTGAACAACGCACAGAAAAAATTTTTTTGTGCGTTTTTTTATTTTTCCACTCTTGACAAAGTTGTAAAAATGCTTTATATTTATATTAAGAATTAACGATAATTCTAAATAATCCAGAGAGATTTATAATTATGCCGGTAACATTAAAAACCATCGCCGCCGAAGCCGGGGTATCTGTCATGGCAGTATCTGCTGTGCTCAACCACACCCGTTCAACACGGGTATCTGCTGCAACCAGCGAAAAGATACTTCAAGTAGCCCGTAAACTGGGCTACCGCCCCAACCTGACGGCCCGGGGATTACGCAACAGAACATCATGCCTGATCGGGGTACTGGTCTGGAAGATGAGCGGTAATGTTACCGGTCCGGTGCTTGATGGTATAGATCAGGCATTGACTGATGCCGGCTACGGTATGCTGGCATCGTCCTACAACTCGCTGGATATACTGCGCAGTAAAATTGATGTAATGCTTGCCAGAGATGTGGATGGAGTGATTCTGCCGGGTGAATCTCAAGCGGATTATCTTGTAGAATTCGCCCGTTTGCTTGAAGGTCGCCCCGCGATCTGTATCGGGTCAAAAATCACCGGCAGCTCGCTGCCATGGGTTTCGACCGATAAGGTTGTTGCCGCCAAACTCGCGTTTCAGCATTTGTATTCTCTAGGGCACCGCAGTTTTCTTTTGCTTGGCCACCGGCAGGAATATTGTAAAAATTTCATCAAAAACGCAGAAGAATCCGGTTGTGCAGTAATCCATTTGCCGGAAGCAACATCATTTGATGATGGTATAGAACTCGGCACTGCCTTGGCATCCGGTAAATTTAAAGTCAGTGCAGCAGTTGCTTATAACGATGAAAATGCAGCCGGAATCATAAAATCCCTGCAACAGCATAACTGCCGTATTCCGCAGGATTTTTCGGTAATCGGCTATAACAATCTGCCGCTGGCGGCAATGACCAGCCCGGCACTCACCACCATTGAAAACCCGGGCTTTGTCAGCGGGCAGAGTGCCGTACAAAATCTTATGAAAATGATCGCCGGCAAAGATGTGCCGGAAACCATATCGATAAAACCGCAACTTATCATCCGTGAAAGTACAGGATTTTTTTCTAAATAAAAGGAACACACTGTTATGAGCAAAACAACATTTTTCAGACAAAAAAGTTTCACCCTGATCGAGCTTTTGGTCGTAATAGCCATCATCGCTATTCTGGCGGCAATGCTTTTACCCGCACTTTCGGCAGCCAGGGAACGGGCAAAAGGAATCAACTGCACCGGCAATCTCAAACAACTGGGTCTGGCCAATGCCTGTTATCGTGCAGATAACGGCGGCTATTATGTGCCCAATGCTGTTGCGCTGGGGACTGATTACCTGCGCTGGCCATCAAAAATGTTTGATTATATACCCAGCAATGATAAAACAGCCAAATACGCCAAGGCAAACACGGTATTTTTCTGTCCTTCAGTAAATATAACAACCGGCCGGGCCAACGACAGTTATGTATCCTACGGCGCCAACCGTTACGGTATGGGTA
The DNA here is from genome assembly GCA_045635745.1 of Victivallaceae bacterium. Taxonomy (GTDB): domain Bacteria; phylum Verrucomicrobiota; class Lentisphaeria; order Victivallales; family Victivallaceae; genus SIG78. The sequence continues at coordinate 53,217 of JAZTWG010000049.1, read as the reverse complement.
ATGGCAAAAACCCCAATGCCACACAGAGCAGCGGATTTGTACTGGAGCCTCCGAGCCCGCCGGATGAAACGCTCCAGCTGGTGGATTTTGCCAGTGACAGCTATCCCTCCGGCTTCTATCTCGGCTTCTGGAACGATACATCAGAACACTACTTCCGGCATGGAAAACTTGCCAATACCCTGTTTTGCGATGGTCATGTGGAAAGCCTCAACAAAAAAGAACTGATTGACGGCTGTACATCCACAACCAGTGACGGAGCGCCGTGGTACGGGATAAATTCAGTAAGCATCAAAAAGATTTATCCCTGATATGGTGATTTTATGAAAAAATTACTGGCCGCAGCGCTTATTGCCCCCATATTGAGCTCATTTGCCGGAGACTTTCAGCTTGTTATCAAGCCGCAAATGCAGCTCAAATACCAATCGCAGCTGTTGATAGAACGCGACAGTTTGAGCTGTAATGATCAGGAATTGAAAGTTTTTCAAAAGCAGGATGAATTTACTGACGATGACGGCAGAACAGTTTACAATCAATTCGGAGAAACCAGCGGCATACGCTTCCGGCGTGAAATTTCCGTTGCGCCGGACGGCAGTTCGACTGAATTGTCTATGCAGTTTGCCGTGGATTCGCAACCGGCAGGAACTCCGCTGCGACGGGTTGCTTACCGGGTTTATATACCTCTAAAACGTTTGATCGGATCTGAATGGACCGCCAGAGTCGGCCGAGCCAGAAATGTCACGGTAAAAAAAGGACAGCTCACAGCTCAAACTCAAGGCGAATTTGTGGGCGAAAAAATCCGGCAGATTGCCTTCAAATGTACAGATGGCAGCCAGATTGTCATCGACTGCAATCCCCGCGGCGTCAATATTCAGGGCGACTTTGCCGGCTCAAATACCGGTCGCTGGAATGCAATAATCATGGGGAATTATCTGGTTTTGAATAATCATGTGCCTGCGGAATTTTTCGGAAAAATATGCGGTGGGCATATTGTCATATACGAAGGCGGCGATCAGGATTATTTCACCCGCCACGCCCATAACAGATATTTTTACTATTCCGATCTCAAACCGGACAGCCTGCTCGCTCTGGGAGCAGTAAAAACCGGAAAACAATATGAAAAGGTCCATACCCGGATCTGGACTCATCAAAACAAAGCCGGGTGGCTGGATAATAAGGATTTGCAAGTTCGATCCATAGCCCCCGCCGGAGCGCTGTACAGCTATACCAACGGCAGCAAACCGGCTGTTTTCAGATTAAGCAGTTTGCGCAAAGGCTTACATTTGCTGACCTTGAATATAGCTTCTGACAATAAACCTGCCGGCCCGTTTGATATAGCATGCAACGGCAAATATATTATCCGCAACGGCAAAGTTTCTGCCAATTCAATCGGACAATATTTGATCCCGATATGGTTGGAAACCGGTTCAGCAAATTTGAAATTCAGCGGCAACTGGCAAATCAGCAGTATCGGCGATCAGCTGCTGCAAAGCTCATACGAAGATTTTACATTCCGGCGCGGGTTCTGGCGGCGCAAGGAGATTTTTGAACCGTCAGTGATCAATACTCATCGGGCCTTTACCGCTGAACCGGATTACCGGATCGCTTATACAGAATACCCGCTGCCGTCTGATATACAATCTCCGCAACATGCGATAACATTTCAGCCGATCAAGTTTACACGGCCTGATTTTTCCGGCAAAAAAGATTGGCGCGGCGGTAACATTATCGGCTCATTGGGCCCCGGCAACAGCGGAACTTTTACCGAATTTGATACGCCGGAAAAAATCACCCGCCGCCTGGCAGAATTGAAAAAAAGCAATATAAGAGTTATTATTATCAACGGAATGCTGTCGCGTCACGCCTCGCAATGGCATAAGCCGCGGGTGGCAAATATAATAAAACAGATAACAGCGCAGGGGCATGAACATGATATGAAATTCATCGACCATCAGGACTTTTCCCTGTTATGGGATGGGGAGTCGGGGTTCCGTACATTGGTGGAAAACAGCGACGCATTGCAGCACTCGATCGGAAGCGGTCTGCCGGCCCGGGGGATCTGTTTGAACAACGAGCGCTATGTAAATGATTTTATCAGACATTTGAGTGAATATGTCCGTTATACAAATATTGACGGCATAATGCTTGATGAAACGACTTTTCATGACATAAATTACTGTGCATGTGCCGATTGCCGTAAACTGTTCACCGCTTTGACCGGACTCTACCTGCCGGTCGATGAACTGGATAAAAATTTGTATGAAATGAATTCACCCTTGTGGAGAAGCTGGTTGAACTTCCGCCGGCACAGCCGCGAACGCTTCTGGAACCGCATAAAAACAGCTTTGCAGAAAGTCCGCAAGGATTTTGTGATCATGGGTTACAACACGCATGGCAATTTAACCGGCAGCAAACACCGGTACGCCATGGGTGATCCCAATAATTATGTGGATTTTTATGGAACCGAAGTCATGCCGCGCAATGTCTTTGCCAACACAGTGGCAACGGCATCTTTCCGTAAAGCAATGACCATGTATCCCAACTCGCAAAATGTTCCGGTTTATACCATGACTTACGCTACCGGCAACAATTTTGATCTGCAATATTTCGGTTGGGCACTATCCAATCTGCACGGTCAGACTTATTGGGATTACATCGCCCGGAGCAACGGAAAATTTGATTTTTGTGCTTTCGATACATCTCAAGGCAATATGGATTTGCAAAAAGCCCGAAGCGTATGCAAAATCGCCTTGCTTTACAGTTACCCTTCGTTGCTTTGGGGGAAATATTCTTCAAGCACATCCGAGATCATCGGCTGGTCTCAACTTTTGAGCCGCAAACATTATCAGCACGATTTCATATCTGCTGATTCGCTTGAGTGGGACCGGCTCCGCAAATACAATGTAATAATTGCAGGCAATGCCATGGTTCTGACCGCCCTTCAGCTTCAGCAGTTATTGAAGTTTGCAGAAAATGGCGGTACAGTATATTTCTGCAACCGGGCGTCAGTATGGAATGCCGGCGGCGAAGAGCATAAAGAATGGCCGCTCGGAAAACTTTTCGGATTAAAAATGTTTGTTAAAAACAGTATGCGGCCTGTTGGCATTGTCCGCGGCCAAGAAAAGCTTTTCAAATACGAAAAATTCATCCCGGCGGTACGGGTGGAACCGCTGCCGGTAAATGGTAAAGTCGAGCGGCTCTGGGATTTTGAAGTAGCCCCCAAATACGGCAGACGGGGAGCTTTGTATTGCTTAAAATACGGCAAAGGAAAGCTTTACTATTCTCCCATGCTCTTCGGTACAGCAATAATGCAGAACGAAATAAGCGTCGGCAGTATCAATAAATACCAGCGTACACCTCTAATGGAAGCTGCTGCATTGAAAATTATATCCGATCTGATTAATGATCACCGGGTATGGCAGCCGCAGCAAGTGCCGGAAACAGTTTTGAGCAGTGTCTTTAAAAGCGGCAATGATCTGTATGTGCATTTATTGAATCACAGCGGAAGCGCTGTCCCGTTTCAGAGCAAGATTCCGATACTTCCCGGCAATGAAGCATGGAGCGATCCGGGCAAAATACAATTTACTTTGCCGTATAAGAATATCAGAAAAGTTACAGCATACAGTCCGGAATTTATCGGCAACAGCAAAGATTTACCGTTCAAAAATGTAGAGCAAGGTACTCAAATTACAGTACCGGCACAAACTTTCAAGATCTACACCGTCATAAAAATAAATTTATAAGCCAAACAAAACAATCCGCAAAAGCCTGCCGGCAGGCGCGATAAGTAAAGTAAAAATTACGGAATTGTTATTACAGGATTTGAAAAATCGGCAATTTGTATTATATTAACACCACTGATAGTGTTGTATTGAAAAATACGGCGATTGGCATTAAAACAGACAGCATATAATATATTATAACGGTAAAAATATGGCTGATTCAAACGGAAAATATTCGACTCTGAAAGTCGGAGTACAGGCAAACCCTCATCACCGCATGGAATTTCCTGATGGTGCATGGGTAAAGTGCAAAGAGTGCGGCCGGACTCTCTATCGTGACCAGTTGGCGGAAAATCTTTATGTTTGTACCTATTGTGCCTGCCATTTGGCAATGAGCATCACCGGAAGAATCCGGCTGTTGACCGATGCAGAAAGTTTTCAGGAAATCGACAAAGAACTCGTTTCGGTCGATACTCTGGGCTTTGTTGATTCCAAACCCTATACGGCCAGAATTGCTGAAAACAAGAAAAAAACCGGTGCCAATGATGCCGTTACATGCGGTAGCGCCACACTCGACGGCCGCCGCTACATGCTCGGGATCATGGATTTCCGTTACATGGGCGCCAGTATGGGTTCGGTGGTTGGCGAAAAGATCACCCGGCTGGTGGAAAAAGCCACCGCCGAAAAGTGCCCAGTAGTGCTGGTGACCGCTTCCGGCGGCGCCCGTATGCAGGAAGGGATCCTGAGCCTTATGCAGATGGCCAAAACCAGCGGCGCGCTGGAACGTCATGCCGAAGCCGGTCTGGGGTACATCGTTTTGATGACCAATCCCACCTACGGAGGGGTCACAGCGAGCTTTGCCACTCTGGGCGATGTGATTCTTGCGGAGCCGGGTGCCATGATCGGTTTTGCCGGTCCGCGTGTTATCCAGGAAACCACCAACAGCAAATTGCCGGAAAACTTTCAGACTGCAGAATTTCTGCTGGAAAAAGGTTTGATCGACCGGGTGGTTGAACGCAAAAACCAGCGCAAAGAGCTTTCGCAGCTGTTGGAAGCATTCGGAGCGCCGACTGTTTGACAAGTTGATTTGAATTTTTTGCCGCCGGGTCGGAACCTGTGCGCTGTGGACGGGTGAACCGGGTCAGGTGGGGAACCAAGCAGCCCTAAATCCAGAAGCAGGTGCACAGGTTCCGCCTCGGCGGTTTGTTTATTTTGAGGAAAGTAGTTATGGCAAGAGTTGATGGCCGCGCCGGTAATGAATTGCGCAAGTTGGAAATTATTCCGGGATTTTTGAGTCACCCGGCGGGCTCAGTACTGTATTCCACCGGAGGAACACGGGTGATTTGCGCCGCAAGTATTGAAAACAGCGTTCCGCCGTGGATGAAGGCACAAAAAGTTTCCGGCGGCTGGGCAACCAGCGAATACGGTATGCTCCCGGCTTCCACCCACGACCGGATGAAGCGCGAAGCCAGCCACGGCAAACAATCCGGCAGAACAGTGGAAATCCAGCGCTTGATCGGCAGAAGTCTGCGCGCAGTGGTCGATCTGGAAAAACTCGACGGGCACACATTGCATCTGGATTGCGACGTTATCGATGCCGATGGCGGCACCCGCTGTGCCAGTATTTCAGGAGCGGCAGTAGCAGCGGCACTGGCGTTGAACACGCCGGAAAATAAAGAAAAATTCGGCGAAAACGCTTTCCGCGAACTGGTTGCAGCAGTCAGCGTGGGTATAGTCAACGGCGAACCGGTGCTGGATTTAAACTATCCGGAAGACTCCAATGCGGAAGTTGACATGAATATAATCATGACCGAAAGTATGGAACTCATAGAAGTCCAGGGTACCGCCGAAGGCGCACCTTTCTCCCGCCGTCAGCTCAACGAACTTATTGATCTGGCAGAAGTCGGTATAAAAGAGATATTTGCCGCACAACGTAAAATCCTTGCCGCTTACGGCATAAAATAAAAAGGCAGCATTATGACGAGTCATCAGGTGATCGCCCGCAAATGGCGTCCGCAAAAATTCGGCGATGTAGTCGGTCAGCTCCACGTTATCCGCACTTTGCGCAATGCGATTGCGGGCAACCGGGTTGGTCATGCGTATCTGCTGGTGGGGCCACGCGGGATCGGAAAAACGACTATTGCGCGTATTTTTGCCAAAGCGATCAACTGCGAAAATCCCCATGATGGCGAACCGTGCTGCGAGTGCAGCTCCTGCAAAGCGTTGGCCGAAGAAAGCAGTCTGGATGTCATAGAAATCGACGCCGCCAGCCGCAACAGTGTAGAACACATGCGAGCTTTGAGCGAAGAAGCCTACCATATGCCGGTAGCCAGCAAATATAAAATCTATATCATCGACGAAGTGCACATGCTCTCCAAAGCCGCGTGGAACGCTCTTTTGAAAACAGTTGAAGAGCCGCCGGCACATGTAAAATTCATTTTTGCCACGACCGAAGCACATCTGGTACTGCCCACGATCGTATCACGCTGTCAGCGGTTCGACCTGCGGCCGATTGCCGGCAATCTGATATTGAACCGGCTCAAGATGATCGCTGAAAGCGAAAATGTCAAGATTGCGCCGGAAGCTTTGAGCGCAATAGCCCGCGCGGCCGAAGGCGGCATGCGCGACGCGCAGTCGTCGCTGGAACAGATGCTGGCGTTTTTCGGCGGCAGAGATCAGGAGATTGCGGCAGAACAGGTACTGGAGCTTTTCGGTCTGACCAACGCTTCAGAACTGGATACACTCATTGCGGCAATGCTGCAAAACCAACCGGGCGTGGTAGTTACAATAGTAAATCAGCTGGCCGGACGCGGCAGAAATCTGGAAACGCTGTTCAACGATATACTCGAAATGCTCCGCGGCGCGGAACTTATGCACATATTGAACAATCCCGGTGCGGTATTGGATTTTGACGATGAAAAACTCGCACGCTGCAGCAAACTGGCCGGCTTGAGTACTGCCGAAGCTTTGCGCTGTTTCATGGAAAACCTCTCCCCGGTGGGCAGAGTGCTGCACGAAGCATTGAACAAAGCTGTTTATCTTGAAAGCATTCTGCTCAAAGCAATGAATGAAGCCCATGCCCCGACCGTGGGCGATGTGCTGGCGCGATTGAATCAGCTGCGCGGTGCCGGGGAACTGCAATTTCTCGATCAGGTGCCAAGTTTTCAGGCACAGCCCAAAACATTATCCATGCCGGTAGTTTTACCGGAAAATCCGCCGGTGCCGGCAGTTGCGGTACCGGAAAAACCGGCTGCAGTTCCGGAAATAACGCCGGGAAACACTCCGGAACCGGCCGGAAAAACGCATGCAGAAGATGTTCAAAATACTGCTGACCAAACGGTTGAAGCAGCCGATCCGGAATATGAAAACAAGAGTGGTGCCATTCCCCCGATTGTCGCTCAAATTCTGGACGAAGCCGTGATTCAGGAAGCAAGTCCAACCGGGATACCGGTTGTAATGCCCGCAGCAGCACCCGCGTCAGAACCAACTGGCGCGCCCGCGATGTTGGAAGAAGCATCCAATGCTGATCCGGTCAATGATTTGTGGCAGAAACTGCTGAATATCAGCGGCGATTTGCAGAGCGTGCTGACTAAATGCACGCCCGTAAGTTTGATAAACTCGGTATTTTCGCTGCATACCGATACCGATACCGCGCAGGTATTGCGTGAAAACCGCCTGAAAATGCTTGCATTGCTCCAACAGGCAAGCGGCGATTGGGCGATACTGCTGGATGTTCAAAGTGTGCCTTCCCCCTCCTCTGCAGATCAAAACATTGAGATTGCGGAGCCCCAGGCATATGAAAACTCTTTCGCTCCGGCAATGCCGGAACCGGCAGATACAGCTGTAAATAACGATGAGCCGGAAAAACTGCCGGAACCGGATATTCGGGATGGTTTTATCGAGCTGACGATCGATGATCTGCCGCCGGAAGATTTCAACGAAAATCTTTCACGGCAGGATCTGGGTTACAGCAAACGCAGCGTAGTGCATATACCCGAAGAAGTGGAAGCTACCGCCAAGCTGCCGCCGGTGCAGAAAATACTGTCGCTTTTCGATGGCGAAATAGTTGATATACACGCATAAAAATACAGGAGAATATACCATGTTCGGAAACCTCGGAGAAATGGCAAATTTGCTGAAAAAAGCCAAAGATATTCAGCGCAATATGGCCGAAATGAAGGAAGAAATGGCCCGCACCGAATTCAGCGCCTCCAGCGTTGATCAGGAAGTTGTGGTGGTTGTCAGCGGCGATTTTCAGGTAAAAAGTGTCAAGGTTGCCCCCTCTGCCGCCGGCAATGAAAATCTGGGCAATATTATTATGAGCACCACCAATTCGGCGCTGGCTGCGGCCAAAAGCGCCATGCAGAGCAAGATGCAGGAAATCACCGGCGGGATGAACATCCCCGGTCTTTTTTAAGGTGAAGTCATGAACAGCGCCAATAATGATTACCCGCAGGCGGTGATCGAGCTGATCGAAGTTTTGCGCCGTTTGCCGGGCATCGGCAAGCGCAGCGCGGAGCGTATGGCATTGGCGCTGTTGAAATTTCCGGCAGAAGAACTCAAAAGTTTTGGCGAAACCATTGGCGGACTGCCCGGAAGAGTCGGTAATTGCCCGGTTTGCGGCAATCTGACCGATGCCGATGAGTTGTGCAGTATATGCCAATCGCCCCGCCGGGATGAAAGCGTGATCTGCGTAGTGGAAGATTTCACCCGGATCGGCGCAATAGAAAAATCCGGAGCTTTCAACGGATTATATCACGTTCTGGGCGGCCGGATCTCGCCGCTGGATGAGGAATATGAAGATACACTGCGTATTGCCCAGCTGGAAAAACGCCTTGCCGACGGCAAAGTCAAAGAACTTATTCTGGCATTGGGTGGCGATATAGAAAGCCGGGCCACAAGTTTGTATCTGGCCAAAAAGTTTGCCGATAAAGTGGAAAAAATCACCAAACTGGCGCAAGGGCTGCCGGCCGGAGCCGATTTAAGTTACGCCGACAGTGCCACCATAAGTGCGGCATTGAGCAACCGCAATATTCTGTGATCCCGGCAGCGGCGCGCTCCACATAATTCGGCAAATACTGAAAAACCACCACCGTTTTTATTCAGTGCAGTTCATCCAAACTGCCGACACAACTCAAATTACGCTGATTCCGTAAAAAAAACTTCAGCGAACCAACTTGCTTACAGCCTTAAAGTTGGGGTGTCTGGCGCTTTTGAGCAACATGAAAAGTATGGCTTCAGAACTTACGACATTACATCCGGCATGCCGCAGAAAGGACAATGCTGTATCAATATCGGCCTGCTTGCGCGAATTGACCGCATCAGCAGCTATAAAAACTTTGAATCCCGCATTGAGTGCATCCAGCGCAGTCTGGGTCACACAAACGTGCGACTCAATTCCGCAAATGACCATCACCGAGCGTTTTTCTATATCCACAGCGTTCACAAAAGCTTCTTCGCCGAAACAGGAAAAAGAGGTTTTGGCGATAACCGGAGTATTTTCTGCAAACAGTTCCGCCAGCTCCGGAACCGTATTGCCCAGTCCCTGCGGATACTGTTCGGTAACCACCACCGGCACACCGAGTTCATTCATGCCTTTAACCAGCATTTGAGCACGATTGAGTACATTTTCGGGGTCATTCATCGCAGGAAGCAATTTGGTCTGAATATCGACCACAACACAAACCGTATTATCAACGGCAGGGTAACAGAACATTTTTTTGATCCTTTATATTAAATATTTTTTGAAGATTGTTCACCATAAAAAGTTTCAGAAAGCCTGATCGGGCTCGGCGGCAGCTGTTCGCCACGGAGAAATTTTCCGGCCAGTACACCGGCAACTTCCACATTGCCATTTTCCACCCAATGAATATCCACGCCCTCGCGTTCCAGTTTGCGGAACCATATATCCTGACGTTTCACAAACTTTCTTATGCTGTAAAGCAGAGTGTTGCGCATAGAGCTGTAATCGCATTTTCCTTGCAAATACTCCGACACATAGCGATATTCCAGTCCGTAACGCTCCAACACGCTCCATGACACATTATTTTTTTCATGCAGATTTCTGATCTCATCGATCATACCTTCCTGCAGTCGGGCATCGAGGCGTTTTTCCACGCGCTCGTGAACTGTTTTGCGCGGGAAATACACCCCGAGCACCAGAGAATTCTCCAACAGACCGGCTTCTGACTCCTGCACTATCGCCCTGCCCGCAGATAAAGTATTTTCAATGGCGCGCCGCACCCGCAGCGGATTATCCCGTTCCTTGAATTGCGCGATATCTGCGGGAGCAAGCTCATCGAGCCTGCGGTTGAGTTCCTCCAACGATAATTTATCCAGAGCTTCGCGCAATTCCGCATCCGGTCTGGCGCCCGAAAGCGTGTACCCCCGGAGCAGAGCATCCAGGTAAAGCACACTTCCGCCGCAAAGAATGGGCAGTCTATTGCGCTGCAAAATATCCTTTACGGCCTTGCGTGCATCGTGCACAAAAGCATAAAGATCATAAGGCTCGCCGGGATCCGCCACATCTATGAGGTGATAGGGTACATCGCCGTATTCGGCCAGATCCTTACCCGACCCGATATCCATACCGCGGAACACCTGGCGCGAATCAACGCTGACGATTTCGCCATCGAATCGCTGCGCCAAAGCCACTGCCAAAGCGGTCTTGCCCGTTGCAGTTGGGCCGGTTACAATAATTGTTTTCAGAAAAAAATCCATTTTTACTTTACATTTCCCGTTTATGAACTATATTACTATTTTGGATATTTACAAGAAAAATCAAGCTATTATTTACGGTTTTTTTTATGAGCAAGCAAAAAACATTGCGTCAAAGCACTTTTTATTCGGGGATCGCGCTGCATACCGGAGTCCGGTCCACGCTGCGTTTTCTGCCGTGCGATGCCAACAGCGGCATAACTTTCCGCCGGGTGGATCTGCCGGGCAAACCGGAAGTCCGCGCCATGGCCGACAAGGTTGTGGATGTGCGGCGCGGCACCACCATCGGCGATGGCGCTGCGGTGGCACATACCGTGGAACACATCATGGCCTCGCTTCACGCGTTGAATCTCGACAATGCCATTATCGAGATGGATGGGCCGGAGCCGCCGATCGCCGACGGCAGCAGTCTGCCGTTCTGGAAGGTTCTGAAAGAAGCCGGAACCGTTGAACAGGATGCGGATGCCCGGTATTTCACGCCCGTCAAGCCGCTTTTTGTAGATGCGGGGATCACGACATTGGTACTGTTGCCGGCAGAAAATCCGGAATTGCGGATCAGCTGCACAACTTCGTTCAAAGGTTGTCCGATCGACCCGCAGTATCTGGATATAGTTGTGAATACAGAAACTTTTGACAGCGAAATCTGCGGCGCCCGAACCTTCGTAAATTACGGCGATCTCGGCCAGCTGCTGGCGATGGGGCTGTGCAAAGGCGGCAGTCTGGATAATGCAGAAATCATCCACGACGGTGCCATTATCTGCAAAGACGGTCTGCGCTACGAAAACGAGATCGTGCGCCATAAGATACTCGACCTGGTGGGCGATCTTTACCTTTGCGGCCGCCGGGTCCGCGGTCATGTGATAGCCGTCAAGCCCGGCCACCACCGCAACGTGGAGCTTGCCGGTTTGATAATGCAGGAAATTGCCAAACAATAAATTTTTTCAAATATAAATGAAATGAGGTAAATTATGTTGGAAGCAGGAAAAGTTCTTGACTTGAGTGCCATCAAAGCCATTCTCCCCCACCGCAATCCCAATCTGATGCTTGACCGCGTGCAGGTCATCGAACCCGGCCATCTGGTCGGTGTCAAAAATTTGAGCATCAACGAGCCTTTCTTTCAGGGCCACTTCCCCGGGCACCCCATCATGCCGGGCGTACTGCAGGTGGAAGCCATGAAGCAGTTGGCCGAAATCGCTGTCCGCAGCGAACTTGATCCCAGCGGCAGCAACGATGTGTATATGTGGAAGCTGGCCAAAGCCAAGTTCCGCAACCCCAACGTTCCCGGCGACCGTGCCAAGGTGGAAATCACTGTGGCGGGTATTGAAGATGGTGCCGCACTCATCAACGGTACAGTTTCCAATTCCGGCGGCATCACCTGCGAAGCGCAGTTCACGCTGAAAATGCGCGAAAAATCCGCCCCGACTGCCATGCCGGAACTCTTCACCGAAAATGACCGTGCAGCCGGTTTTGCCAAAGAAATCGGTAATGTGATGGCTGTTATGCCCCACCGCTTCCCCTTCCTGCTGATCGACGGCATCAGAGAAATGAGCGATGAACGCGCCGTGGCGATCAAAAATCTTACCGGCGGCGAAGCCATGTTTATGCATGCGGCTGAAGATTATGCCGTAATGCCTGAAACTGTTTTGTGCGAAATCATGGCACAGGCCGGTTGCGCCTGCGTGCTGGCACGTCCGGAAAACACCGGCAAACTCGGTCTTTTTGCCGCTCTTATGGATGTTGAATCCTTTGCACCGGTCTATCCCGGCGACCAGCTGGTCGTAGATGTTACTCTGCCCCCTGCCCGCAAAACCTTCGGCAAGGGCACCGGTACCATTTACGTTGACGGGAAAGTCGTTTTCAAGGGTTCGCTGATGTTCGCCATTGTTGATCCGGCGTAATTCAAAAGGCAAAAATAATGCATTCTGAACCGAAAAAATCCGTAATCAACACTTTCGTTGAGATCCTTGACACCACATTGCGTGATGGCGAGCAAACTCCGGGTGTGGCATTCACTCCCGAAGAAAAACTGCAGATCGCCAAAGCGCTGATCCTGCGTGCCAAAGTCGACAGGCTGGAAATCGGCTCGGCACGGGTTTCGGAAGGAGAACGGCTGGGGGTACGCAATATTCTTGCCTGGGCGGAAAAGCACAATGTGCTGGAGCGCATGGAGATCCTCGGTTTTATCGATGGCGGGAAATCGGCCCAATGGATCCATGATGCCGGCGGCAAGGTGATAAATCTGCTGGCCAAAGGTTCGGAAAAACATTGCCGGATCCAGCTCCGCAGCACCCCCGAAGCTCATTACGCAAAAACAGTCAGGGAAATCGAAATTGCCCACAGTCTGGGGCTGACGGTCAATGTTTACTTGGAAGATTGGTCCAACGGCTCCCGGGATGATTTCGGCTACGTTTACAATTTCATTAAAGCAATCGAAAAGCTGCCGGTGGAGCGCGTAATGCTGCCCGACACTCTCGGGGTGCTGGCGCCGGACGAAGTATCGCGCCATCTGGAATGGGTTTTTGCTGCATTTCCGGAGCTGAAAGTGGACTTCCACGGCCACAATGACTACGGCATGGTCACGGCCAACAGCATTGCGGCGGTGAAAGCCGGGGTTTCGGGCATTCATACCACGATCAACGGTTTGGGCGAACGCACCGGCAATCAGCCGCTGCCGGAATTGACCGCGGCGATCCACGATATGACTGACCGCAAGATCCGCGTGGCTGAAAAACAGCTTTTTTACGTCAGCAGCATGGTGCAGACCCTTTCCGGCAAACGCTGTGCATGGAACACTCCGGTAGTGGGCTCCGATGTCTTTACCCAGACTTGCGGAGTGCATGCCGATGGCGATAAAAAAGGCGATCTTTATGCCAATAAACTGCTGCCGGAACGCTTCAGCCGCAACCGTGTATATGCGCTGGGCAAACTCTCCGGCAAAGCCTCGCTGGAAAAAAATCTGGAAGAAGTCGGTATTGAACTCGATGACGAACAGCGCAAGCGGGTATTAGCTGAAATCGTCCGCCTGGGCGATAAGAAAAAGCAAGTTACCGCCGCAGACCTGCCGTTCGTTATTGCCAACATACTCAATCAACCGATTTCCGGCAAAGTGGAAATTCTTGATTACCAAATAGAAACCCGCTGCGGAGTTACTCCACACGCCACCGTGGCGGTAAAATATGAAAATGAACTCATCCACGGTGCAGCCAACGGCGACGGCGGTTACGATGCCTTTGTAAAAGCCTTACGCAAAGCGCTTAAAGGCGTCGGCAAAACTTTCCCCAAATTGAGCGATTACGAAGTGCGCATCCCCCCGGGCGGTAAAACCGATGCTCTGGTGGAAACCAGAATCACCTGGGAGCGCTCCGGCGAACGCCCGCTTATCACCATTGGTGTAGACAGCGACCAGCTGGCAGCCGCAATCCAGGCCACCGAAAAAATGCTGAATCTGGTTTTGGTGTGATCCGGCAGTAAAGCGTATTTTTATTTGCAATATTTTTCCGCGATGTTATATTACCTGAAAACATTATTATCTCAACTTGATATGGAGTTGCAGCAACCTGAAAAAACTGTAAATTTTATACATACTGAATTGTAATCGTCCGTTGTCAGAACTCGCACTTCTAAAGGTACAGATCACAAAAATCATAGATACAATATCGGCGTGTCATGCTTTTGCAAGCATGGCACATCCTGATGTTGTGTGGTTTTTGTACGCTGTGCGAGGCGTTGACAACGGGCACATCATTCTGGATGTGCCTTTTTTATTGGGTTCTGTTCCCGATAACACTTTCTCTTAAACTTGAAGGGTACGCTTCTTTTTTGGGAGAATAAAAAAGAAAAAAAGGGGAAACTTTATTGAGAACAGAGCATTTTATTGTACGGAGCATGACTATGGAATATGATCTTGATGATGTGGAAAAGGAGTGTCTGGCCAGTTGCCGGAAACAGGAACGGCAAATGCGCAGTATGTGGCTGAGCGCAATTGAGTACTCCCCGAAACTGGCAAGATATTGTCCGTGTCTGAACGATTTTACTCCAACGGAATGGTCTATTTTACTTTCTCATGATGCCAGTTTTATCAATATTGCGCCCATACACCGATTTTCAATAAATGACTGGTATTGGGTTTTACTTTATCAGGCAGAACTGGCGGATCTCTGCCCGTGTTTGAAAGAATATTCCCTCAAACAGAAAAAATATCTGCTGAAAAATCAGCCGCAATTAGCCGACCGGCTTTAGACTCAAGTGATACTGCAAGTCAAGTATCTGTTTATACAAAAAAAATGCTGCTGCAGCTTATTGCTGCAGCAGCACATTATTACACGATAAAGCGCGGAAATCAAATATGGCGCAAATCTTCGCCCACATAGATCTGACGCGGACGCGTGATCTTGGTGTGGTTGCCGATCATCTCTTTCCAATGAGCGATCCAGCCAGGCAGCCGGCCCAGCGCAAAGATCACCGTAAACATATTTTCCGGGATCCCCAGCGCCCGGTAGATTATACCGCTGTAAAAGTCCACATTAGGATATAGTTTGCGCTCGATAAAGTATTCGTCACGCAATGTGATATCTTCCAGCTCCATTGCCACTTCCAGCAATGAATCGTCTATATGCATGGCGTTCAAAAACTTATGGCACTCGGCCTTGATGATCTTCGCGCGCGGGTCAAAGGTTTTGTAAACCCGGTGCCCGAATCCCATCAGCCGGAACGGATCATCTTTATCTTTGGCTTTGGCAATGCACTTTTTCACCGAGCCTTCGCGCTGGATATGCTTGAGCATATCTATCACCGCCTGATTGGCTCCGCCGTGCAGCGGCCCGGACAATGCCGAAATACCAGCCGAAATCGTGGCGTACAAGTTCACCTGCGCGCTGCCGAGCGTGCGAACCGCCGTAGTGGAACAATTCTGTTCGTGGTCGGCATGCAGTATCAGCAGCAGATTCAATATATCCACCGCTTCCGGTCTGATCACATAGGGCTTGACCGGAGAATCAAACATCATATAAAGAAAATTCGCGCAATAGGAGAGATCGTGCCGGGGGTAAACCACCGGTTCGCCAATGCTCTTTTTGTAAGCAAAAGCCGCCATGGTACGCACCGTGGAAATCAATCGCGCCGTAGATAAATCAATATCTTCCAGCACCGACAGCAAGTCCACGTTGGGATAAAATGTCGAAAGCGCATTAATCATGGTCCCCAATATGTGCATGGGGTGTGCACCGCGCGGAAAGTGGTCAAAAAACCGGCGCATATCTTCATGCAGCAGACTGTTGGCAGTCAGAAGCTGCGAAAATTTCCGTTTCTGTCCCGGAGTGGGCAACGAGCCGTGAACCAGCAAATAGGCTGTATCCACAAAACTTACTTTACGTACCAATTCTTCAATCGGATAACCGCGGTAACGCAAAACCCCGTTTTCGCCGTCAATAAATGTTACTTCACTACAGCATGAAGCTGTATTCATAAACGAGGGATCCAAGGTCACACAGCCGGTTTCCTTGCGCAGCTTGGCTATATCTATACCCCGATCGCCCCCGGTACCAACCACGATCGGCAGCTGTACTTGCTGATTGCCAATAGTCAGCGTGGCGCTTTCGCCGGTAGGTGTTACTTTTTTAAGCATGCTCTCAATCCTGACGTTTTATTTACATAGTTAACAAAAAAATCATTATATAATATAACACCGCAAAAAGATATTTACAAATCATTAGCACAATTATATGATTTCTGCGGTAAAAAAGCCGCCGGAGAACTCGCTCCGGCGGCTTGCAATTCCTGCATTTTCAAGCCCCCCGAAGGAAGCTCTGAAATTCAGTAAGCTTACTTCATGTAGGCAGCGGCAACCTTCTTGAAGGCGTCGATCATGGCCTGGGTATGCTCTTCGGTGTAAACCGGGTGAGTGAAGAAGCTGATGGTGCGGTCGGTCATCCAGTTCGCCATCTTGCAGTTGAACTTGGTGTAATCGATGTTGCGCGAACGCGGATCGTTGAAGGGATAGCCAACGGTACCGAAACCCTTGCGGTCGGTGTAGGCCTGTTCCTTGTACATTTCCGGCCACAGCACGCTGTAAACCGGCACGCCTTCAGCAGCAACAGCCTTGATGAAGTCGGCAACGCTGACGGTCAGCTTGTCGGTATCCAGCACGAAGGGAGCCCACCAGAAGGAGTTCTGGCGTTCTTCGGTATCGACCGGGCAGTATTTGACCAGCGGGTGATCCTTGAGCTGGGCAATCAGCATTTTACCATTGCGGATACGGTTGGGCAGGTTCCAGGAATCGAAGCGTTCGAGTTCCATCAAACCGATCATGCTCTGGATTTCGGTCATACGGAAGTTGAAGCCCACGCGACGGTGGATGTAAAGCTGTTTGCCTTCCATTTCCAGCAGATTCAACTTGGCTTTGACGTCATAACCATGGTCGCGGAAGCTGCGGCATTCCCAGGCCAGGTCTTCGTCGTTGGTCACAACCATACCACCTTCACCACCGGTGGTGAAGTGTTTGCTCTGGCAGAAGCTGAAGCAACCGACGTTACCAATGGTACCGGCTTTCTTGCCTTTGTAGACACCGCCGAAGCACTGGGCGCAGTCTTCAACCACATACAGATTGTACTTCTTGGCGATTTCCATGATCGGATCCATATCGGCGACCATACCGTACAGGTGGACTACCACGATAGCCTTGGTGCGTTCGGTAATGGCAGCTTCGATCTGGGCGGGATCCAACAGGTGATCGGTACCGACGTCGCAGAACACCGGCAGAGCACCAGCCTGCAGAGCGCAGAAGCTGGAAGCAATAAAGCTGTAAGAAGTACAGATGACTTCGTCGCCGGGGCCGACGCCCAAGCTGGCCAGAGCGGTGTGCAGTGCGCAAGTACCGTTGGCAACGCTGATTGCGTGATCTACGCCCAGCCATTTGGCCCAGGCTTTTTCAAATTCCATACCGACTTTGCCGGTCCAGTAGTTGACTTTGCCGCTCTTGAGGATGTCCACAACTTTGTCATAGACTTTCTCGTTGAAGCTCGGCCACATCGGGAAAGCACCATTGTAGGTCTTTTCGCCGCCGTCGATAGCGAGTTTGCTCATTTTTTTCTTCCTTTCTTAAGGTTCTTTGCCGGTTATCCCGGCTCGGTTTTATTTCAAACTGTATAAAGATACTGCCCGAAACGCAATAACGCAAATAAAATGCTTTGTTTAATTTGATTTTTTAATTGTAAAATCTTCCGGAAGCATTCTCTGGCGATCCGTCTCAACGGGTGGAGTAAGCAAGTGATTTATCCATAGCTTTTGCTTTTGTCTGCAAGGATTTAAGCTCGCTTGCCGGATATTTATATATGGTATTTAAAAGTGTCACAATGCTTTGTACATTTGAAATATCGATCTTGTATTTTTTTGCATCCAGCCGCTCTACCGATCCATCGGCCAGCAGAACAGTTACATGGCGTGATCCGGGCTTGTCGCACATTATCACCAGCTTGGGACACTTTTTGATCGC
The DNA here is from genome assembly GCA_045635745.1 of Victivallaceae bacterium. Classification (GTDB taxonomy): domain Bacteria; phylum Verrucomicrobiota; class Lentisphaeria; order Victivallales; family Victivallaceae; genus SIG78. The sequence goes on along the minus strand of JAZTWG010000049.1, from coordinate 35,292 downwards.
CTGCGCCAGATTGATACCGCCAAAGTAGATATATGGCGAAAATGCTTCTGAAAGTGTGTTTTTTTCACGAAGTTTCTTTCCACGGTATGCTTTGCAGGAAAATTCTTTACTGGTGATCCCATGCTTGAGCAGCATCTGCAGTCCGGCAAAATTGTTTTTACCCGGCATCACACCATTATTCGTAGCTGCATAGAGTTTGAGCGAAGCATAAAACGATTTTAAATTGCTCATGCAGAGATCTTTATTTTTTTCTTCGAGCTGCGCTCTTTTCCGGCGACTGGTGTTGCCTTGAAGCTCCAAAGCACCGGCAAAAATGCTCACCGCCAACAGCATCCAAAAAATTTTCTTCATAAAATCGCCCTTTCCTGCTGTGTATTTTTATTTTCCGGCAAGCGCCTCGCGCAATTCTTCAGCACTTACAGTGGCAGTACCCAACTGTCTGACCACAACACCGGCGGCATAGTTCGCCAATTCCGCCGCTGACCGTGCATCGCTGCCGGCAGCCAGCGCCAGAGCAGTGGTGGCCACGACCGTATCGCCGGCCCCGGAAACATCATACACTTCGCGCGCCCGGGTGGGAATGATCATACTGCTGCCATCCTGATTGTAAAGCGCCATCCCCTGAGCGGCCAGAGAAATCAGCAGATGTTTTACCTGCCACTTCTGCATAAGTATATTGGCAACATTGCGCAGACTTTCATCGTTTTCCGCACTGCCTTTCTGACTGGTGGCGGGGACTCCGGCCATGGCAAAAGCCTCGCTGCGGTTGGGTTTCATCGCAGTCAGCCCGGAAAGCTGCATGGGGTTGCGCGGATTGGGGTCAAGCACCGTAATAACACCGAGAGTATTGGCAAAATCGATAAGCTCCTGCACCATATTCTGCGAGAAAAGGCCTTTGGCGTAATCTTCGATGATCAAGGCCTGCACCTTGCCGCTGGAAAGATGTTCTTTGACCCGTTTGACCAGTTCGCCACGCAATTCTTCACCGGCCGGACTGGGATTTTCGTAATCAATACGCAAAAGCTGCTGACTGCCGGCGATCACACGCTCCTTGCGGATGCTCGGACGGGCAAAGTCCGTCAAAACCCCGGCGGGATCGATCTTGTATTCGCGGAGCATCTGACGGATAAGCTCGCCATTGCTGTCGTTGCCGACCAGACCGAAAGCATCGACTCTGCCGCCAAGCGTAACGATATTACGCATAACATTGGCCGCGCCGCCCAGACAACAGCTGGTTTTAGTTACTTGCACCACCGGAACGGGAGCTTCCGGCGAAATACGATCCACCACGCCCCACACATAACTGTCGATCATCAGATCACCGATCACTGCGATCCGGCAATCCGGAAATTTATTGATTACTTCAACAAGACAAGAGGTTTTCATATTGAATTCATTATATTTTATGTTAAAAATTAAGTCTTCACGACAATATAGTACAACTTTGGTGCTTGTGCAAGTAAAAAATATAATTTTCCCGGCAACTTGTCAATGTGATTTTATAAAATCGGTACCTAAATAATATTCTGCATCCAGATCAACTTGCATAAGTTCGCTGTATTTTTTGGCCACTTCAGTAAATTTACGGCCTGTTTTATTTTTGAGAGCAACAGTATTCTGAAATTGCCTGGTTTGAAAATAATAAGCGTTGAACCAATGGACAACCGCCCTGTACAACGGACTTTCCTGACTTGCTATATTACTGCCTTTATACAAACCTCTGGCATTAGTCCAAAAAAGTTTGACAAATTCTTCGCGCCAGCGGTCTTTGCTGTACCAGAATCCCTGATACTGATTGTAAAGCGTGTCGGCAACCAAATTAGTTACACGCATTTCCGCTTGAGCAACTTCTTTATATTCCGGATACATCGCAAGCTCCCGCATCACAGTATACTGATTAAGCAATGGATGTATTTCTGTAAGTTTATTGGCTGCTATACACTCTTCTCTATCGGCAGCACTAAAATTGTACAAACCACAAACGTCCTGCTCAGCATGGGTCATTTCGTGAACAAAAAAAGTAATCATCATCGCTGTCAGAGAAGGAGTCTTATCAAGTTTACAACTCCGTAACAAGTCTTCCTGCTGATATATCGTCCCCGCTCTATAAAAAGCAGCCCCTCTGTATGAGCCGCTGGCAAATACAAGATCTCCGGGCATTTTTTCCAGCAACTTCCGGGCGGTGGGCAACTTTACCATAAATTTGAGCAACTCATACAGGTTGCGGCTTGATTCTTCTGATCCTTTCAAATTATCAGCATAAAATTTCAACTTGTGCTCAAGCGAACCCGAATGGAAACCGTTAAAAGTACGGTTGTAGTACCGATTATAAATCACATCTTTTTCTATATAATTCCGCAACGAGGAAGATTTCAAAAAATTTTCAGGATCGAACTTTACTGGTTTTTTGCTGGCAAGCATATATTTAAGCTGCTTATGCATAAAAAGAGTGCGCTTGCTCCAATATTTTTCAATCTCTTTCTGCATATTTTCAAAACCGTCAGGAGCCAAACCAGTCCAATAAGCAGTGGTCAGTTCGCCGATTATCTTCTGCAACGGTTTTTCGGCACTTTCCGGCTCCAAGCCCGGAGCCAGAGCATCCAGACGTGCTTTCAAAAATCCGGCGGTTGCCGGCGAAAAATACTCCAGAGCGCAATCTCGATTGGCCGGCATAAATAAATACAATTTAGCGGCACACTCAAACAAACGTACCAGAGCCAGACACTCCCGGTGTTTAAGCCAGATTATACTGCAGTCTCTGCCGTAATTGAACATTTTGCTCTTCCAAACATCAGCGTAATCCCAGAATAAACTGTTACAAGTATTGTATACAGACAAATTTGCTTCGATGATCTGCAGTGCCAATTTTACTTTAAAAGCCTCTTCTTCCTGCTTATTTCTGCACCGACTGTAATCCTCCAATACAGTTTTATCAAGTACTGTAAATTTTGATCTGAACAAGCCATTCACAATATAACACCCGGGAGCATACTGATCATAAGTAAAAATTTTTTTATATTGTCCGGTGGTAAACATCAGATTTTCTCCCATATAAAAAGAGGCGTACTTTTCCAGCAGATCCACTGCATCTCTCAACAGATCATGTTCTTCCGATACAGCACTGACGATCGACACCTTTGGCTTTATGCTGTTATCCCAAACAGTGGGTCTGACCCGTTCCGGCGGCAGTTCGGCGATCACTTTTGCCAAACGCGGCATGCTTTTTTTAAGCCGTTTGACATCGTCATAACCATAACGGGTATAACCGCCCTTTTGCAATATGTACAACGCAAGATCTTCATTGCCGGCATTGATTGCGGCACTGTTTTCCAGATACTCAGGTTTTATACCGTGTTTTAAAAGCAAATCCACAATATCACGCCGGGCCCGGTATTTGCTGGGCATGACAGTAAAGATACTGTCCCCGATGTAATTTTTATCATTACGAAAATAAGAGTTTGGATTTTTAAAAAAGATATTTACGTCCGCTCCGGCTTGAAGTAATTGATAAAAAAACTTCTCATAGTTTTTTTTGTCGATATTTTTACAGATATACATTAAAATTGGCTCTCCGGTAGAACCGGAGGTGGCAGCAGAAGCAGAAGCTCCGCGCTGAAGCAAATCATCAATAAGTTCAGAGGTTGTTTTTCGGTCGTTTTTGCCGGATAACCTTATATTTGCACCGCCTTTTTTTATAACGTTGTAGAACAAAGAGCCGCTATCACTCATTATTTGAGCATTGATATCGAGCTTCAAGTTATCAATGAGGAACAATACTTCTTCCCAATTATAAAACTCCCATTCTCTGCCCCACGGAATTTCGCCTTCAGGTAAAATTGGAACTTCCATATTGTTCATGTATCGTGGAGATCGAAGAGGATGGCGTTTATTGGGATAAATACGATTGAAATCCATCCCGTATTCCATAAGTTTTCGAGCTGCCGGAGCAAAAAAACGGGCTTTGGCATCATATTTCGCCCCCGTTCCGACATGCGAAGTATAACGGAAATAAACAAACGCTGTAGATATTCCGTATTCATCGGCATAATTAGGATCAGCGCCTGCCTTTATAAGCATATCCGTTATACAGCACCATTCTTTCAAAGTTCTGTACCTGCCGCTCGGTTTTTCAGCATCATACCGCGGCAGCTGCCAGGTGTGAAGCAGCAAAGTATAACTCCAGAAATCTTTTGGCAGGTTCTGCTTGCTCAAATATTCAATCATTTCAATAAAAATATCATCTTCGATATAAAATCCCGGATAGATATTTTCTATAAAGACGTGAAATACATGCCTGCCATCGCGGTCATACTCATTGATATTGAGTTTGCCTGCTTTCCAGTCCTCATAAGCCCGGCGCGCGCCATTACTTCCATTGTATTTATGAATGGCATGGCGCGGACGTAAAAGTTTCAATATTTCTGAATAGTATTCATCTTCTTTCGACATATCAAAATAGATGCTGCCGGTATGAAAATCGTCCCCGTGATAGACCGTTACAGCATCAGTTTTAGACTTGCGGCAGAGTTTTCCAATGGCACTAAACTCGTTATGATTCCACACAAAAAGCTGAAAATCTCTGCCGGCTCGAGCCATAAAATCTTTGTTTGACAACAATTTTTTTTCTACCGGCAAACTATATTCGATACTATTGACATCCACGAGCACTACCGGCAGACCGCCCTTTTCGGCAGCAGCAACAGCAGCATTGAATTTTTCAACACTAAAGTCATAATCAGTGGCAGCCAGAAATACAGCCAGAAAAAATATAAAAACAGAGATGATTCTTTTCTGATAAAACATTATTCGCTCTCCGGACAAACATTCGTAAAATACATGCCGCACCTTGCAAAGCAAGATGCTCCAACGGAATCACAATCAAACAAACTGTTATGCGATAATATAGACAGGATTTATCTCTCGTGCAAATATTAAGCGTTTTTTCGGATGGTTTTTCAGCAAAATCTCCGCAACAAACGCTCTATACCGCCTTGTGGAACTATTTGCACGCCCCCCATTACAGCGTTACGCCGCTTTTGAATATGGCTATTTCACGAAAATCATTTTTCTCGTTGGCGGCAAATTCTTCGCCGGAAGCAACTTTCAGCACATATTCAGCAAATTTTTCCGTATCCGGATATTTCATGGCATCGTAATCGATCCAATTACTTTTCTTTTCGGCCAAAAGCGTATTGGTCGCCACTTTCACCGTAGGGATCACCGAACCGAACGGCGTACCGCGGCCGGTGGTAAAAAGCATCAGATGGCATCCTGCTGCCGCCAGCGCCGTAGCGGCAATGGGATCATTGCCGGGCCCGGAAAGCAGATTCAGCCCCGGAGTTTTCAAACGCTCTCCATATTTGAGCACATCCATTACCGGCGAAGTGCCGCCTTTCTGTACACAGCCGAGTGATTTATCTTCCAGTGTGGTTATGCCGCCGGCCTTATTGCCCGGCGAAGGATTTTCGTAGATCACCTGACCGTGTTTTTCGTAGTAATATTTGAAATCATTGACCATGTTCACTGCTTTGTCAAAGATCTCTTTATTTATACAGCGGTTGAAAAGCAGCGTTTCCGCACCGAACATTTCCGGCACTTCGGTCAGCACCGTTGTACCGCCCTGCCTGACGAGCCAATCGGAAAATCTGCCGCACAACGGATTGGCGGTCAGGCCGGAAAAGCCATCAGAACCTCCGCATTTCAGGCCGACTTTCAGCTCGCTTACCGGGATTGGAACTCGCTCTTTTACGCAATTGCGCTGCAGTTTTTCAATCAGTTTCCGCCCCTCAAGATATTCATCGCCGGCAGCCTGCGCCAACAGAAACTCTATATTGAGTTTGCTGTAATCGCCGAGCCTTTTTTTGAAGCTTTCAAGCGTATTGTTTTCGCATCCCAGCGCCACGATCAGCACACCGCCGGCATTGGGATTGTGAGCCAGAGCCGCCAGCACATTGGCAGTGGTTTCATGGTCGTCGCCCAGCTGGGAACAGCCGTAGGGGTGTTCCAATGCCGCACCACCGGCAAAATCAGCCAGACGGCGCGCAAGTTTATTTACGCATGCAACTGTGGGGATCACCCATATATCGTTGCGGATCCCCACCCGGCCATCGGCTCTTCTATACCCCATAAAAGTACAACTGCAACTGATTTCAGGCACGGTGAAATCAGGTGTGTAGCTGTACTCGAGAATACCGGAAAGATTGGTTTTGCAGTTATGCGTATGCACATGGTCGCCGCACGCGATATTTTCAAGCGCCGAACCGATAGGCATACCGTATTTGACGATATTTTCGCCGCAGGCTATATTGCAGCGGGCGTATTTGTGTCCGTCGGCATGTATTTCAACATTGTCTTTTTCGTGAATTATCATAATGCAGCCTCTTTGGCCGCTTCGGCCAAACCGGGGATATCATGCAGATCCATATCCCACAGATTTTTATCGCTCAAAAAGTCATCTATTGAGTAATCGCCGGCAAAACGCGCCGCAACTTCGGCCGTATCACCGGCAGCATTATTGAGCTTGTAACGCTTGTAAAGTTCGCCCAGAGAACGCGAGAGATAATACGGCAGAACCGGACTGTCCTGAATTACCGGCAATATGCGTACTTTCCATTTGGCAACGCTGTTCAAAGCGATCGCTTCAAGTTTGTGGTGAGCAAAAGGATTGGCAAAACGCCGCAGAACACTTTCGGCAAATGAGCGTTTTTCAACTTCGTCCAAAGCAATGGTCGGCAGGATCTCTTCAAAGAGTGTTTTTTCAATGCGTTGGCGGAATTTTTCATCTTCCAGCAGTTCCTGAACTTCGGAAAAACCAGCCAGCAATCCGCCGGAAACCATGCATGTATGCGAAGCATTCAAAGCCCGCACCTTTCGGGTGCGATATGGTTTAAGATCGCCGGTCATCAGCACCACATCATCCGGCAGCGGCAGACGCTCCAGCAGTTCATTGCCACCTCTGACCGCCAAAAATGCGAACGGCTCCACGGCTACCATCAGCCGGTCATTGGCATCAAACTGCTCAAAATCTGCCGGAAAACCTGATACGATGCGATCCACCAGCGTATCATAAAAACGGCATGAATTCTGCACATAATCTGCCGCCGGATCATTCTCAAGATAGCGTAAAACATACTCTTTGAGCGTTTGACCATTGTTTTCGATCAGCTCGCAGGGCAGAATATCCACGCCGGAGCAGCCGGCTTGAAAACGTTTTTTCAAAAGCCGCGCAAGCTTACCGGGAAAAGTATCAAAATTACCTTCTTCGTAAGTGATCCCCGCTTCGGTTGTGTTGCTGAAAATAAACTGCAGATCCGGGTCACAGACTATATCTTCAATCGCACTCCACTCTTCCGAAGTGGAAAGCACCTGTTTCAGCACTGTGATTTTTTCCACCGTTTCCACGATTTGATCTTCTTCTGTAATGCCGCGTACCAGCAGATTGTATTGGCAATTCTGTTCTGCAAACCTTGCGGGCACCGCCCCTGCCCGGGGCTTGACCGAATATACTTCGCCATTGAAATTGCTCTCTTTATTCATGCGCTGGATCAGCGGTTCAATAAATCCCCGCAGAAAAACGCCTTCGCCAAATTGCAGAATTTTATTTTTACGCATAACACACGCCCTTTACACATAAAAAACCTTGCTGCAAATCATCTTACAGCAAGGTATATTTACAACATTATACTGAAATCACTTGGCGCCATACTGTTCGTAGTAGGCATTGATCGCCGCCATCAGAGTATCGTCGATAATAACTTTACCTTTGTAGGGGCGGTTGTAAAGGTGCTCGATAACTTCCTTCATGGTAACGATGGCGCACGTTTTGAAGCCGTATTTTTCGGAGATTTCGCACAGTGCGCTCTTTTCGCCCTGACCGCGTTCCATACGGTCAACACTTACAACAAGCCCCAGAACATTAACATTGCCCTGCGCCTGGAGTATCGGCAGCGTTTCGCCAATGGAAGTACCGGCAGTGGTAACATCTTCAATAATAACGACTTTATCGCCATCATTCACCGGACCGCCCAGCAGAATACCTTTATCGCCGTGATCCTTGACTTCTTTGCGGTTGGAGCAATAGCGGATATCGGCATCATATTTTTCGGAAAGTGCAATACTGGCGGTTACCGAAAGCGGAATACCTTTGTATGCAGGCCCGAAAAGCACATCAAACTCCAAACCGAAAGTATCTTTGATCGCCTGCGCATAATATTCGCCGAGCTTGCGCAGCTGAGCTCCGGTACGATAGAACCCGGTATTGACAAAAAACGGTGTCTTACGGCCGCTTTTGGTAACAAAGTCACCAAATTTAAGCACCTGGCAATCGATCATGAATTCGATAAAATCTTTCTTGTACTGTTCCATAAAATAAAAACCTTTCGTTTGGAATATTTCTGTTTGCAGTTTAATATAACACCTTTGCGGTTAAAAACAAATTTACAATTCAAAAAATAATCTGTTGTGGTACATTCGTTTTTTATCATTCGTTGTCATCTTGCAGAATAATTTTTGTGGACACTTTGCCTGACGATATTGGTCTAAATCTTCGGTTTATTGGCATCAAATCTTGATTTTGGGTAACGTTTTCGATATATTTATACCCCAAGGAACCATCTGAATACCATTGAAACAAACCTCGCGGAATAATCAGGGAGATTTTTATGCACTCGGATAATCTGGCACACAAGATCGCCGGGCAAATGAGAGATTTGCTGACGCATGAAAACAGTTTCAAAGACTCCTTTCTTTCGGCACGGCAGGCAGCAGAAAAATTCAACTGCTCCCGGCAGACCGCCAACAACGCTTTGAATATACTGGCAAAAGAGGGGTTGCTGACCCGCAAAAACGGCAGCGGTACGTTTGTCAATATCCGGCAGAAAAAACTGCATATAGCCTGCGTGATTTCAGAAGAACTTACCAACAGCACCCCCTCGGGGTTATACAAAAAAATGCTGATAAACAAGCTGTTGCAACAGGAACTTGCCAACAATGATTGCGAATGTAAATTATTTTCGTTCGAAGATTTGCAGCGATCAAATTTCAGTCCGCGGCTTTTTGACAAATTCGACGGCTTGATAGTTCACGAGTCTTTTACCGATAAAAATTCCCGGCAGCTGATCAATGATTTTGCCAAACCCAAACTCTGGCCATGGACGCGACATGTACTGCACGAAAGCGGCAACCAGCTGGTATTGGATCTGATGACGCCGTTCAGTCAGATTTTCCGGAAAGCCAGATTTTCCGGGATCCGCAAGTGTTACTTGCATTACTTTGATGAGAATTTTTTGCAAATAATGCAAAACGCCATGCTTTACAGTAATTTTGAGTCAGCCGATCAACAGGTGCTGCAATATCGATCTGCATTTGAGATCGCCGCCTACAAAAACGGTCTTAATCTTGAATACGCCCCGGATGTTCTGCATGTGTGTCAGGCCGACGCCATAGCCTGGGGGCTTTTTGAAGCCTTTACCGACCGGGGAGCACAACTGGGAGATTTTCATGTCACTGGTTGCGGTGACAACGAAAGCCTGGGTGTTTATCCGCTGCAATATCCCCGTTTGACCACTATAAATTATCAGCATGCCTTGGGTATAGAGTTAAGTGTAAAACTGCTCTGTCAGAAGATCCGGGAAAACTCCCTGATTTCGGAAGTTATCCGCATCCCCGGCAAAGTAGTCTACCGCGAATCAGCTTTTTATGAAAAAAAGAAAACTCAATATATAACAATGGAGTAGAAAAATGAACAAAATCAAGCTTTTTCCCTGTTTCAAACCCTGTCGGAAGTTTACGCTGATCGAACTTCTGGTAGTTATTGCTATCATTGCCATTTTAGCGGCAATGCTTTTGCCCGCTCTTTCGGCAGCCCGTGCCCGTGCCAAAGCGGCATCATGCACCAGCAACATGCGGCAAATCACTCAAGCAATGTTTGCCTATGCCGATGATAATAACAATCTGCTGCCCCAGAATAAAACCAACGGCAAAGGTGTATTCAGCACTTCCAAGATTTATTGGACCGAAAAAATCTTTTCTTATACCGGAGTTGACCCTAAAGAATTGGCAAACACCGCCGAGGGGAGCAAAGGCAACAACATTTTTTATTGCCCGGAGTGCGAGAAAAATACCGGCAGCAATGCCTACACCTCATTCGGTTATAACTCATCATTTTGCGGCATGGCCGCTGAAGGAACCAACACTGCAAGTTATTGCGGAAAAAATCTGACTGTGATAAAAAATCCTACCAACACCTTTATTCTGGTGGAAAATGGCGATAAAAGCGGTTCGTTCCCTGCCGAAGCATTGGCTGGCGGTTTGACCGCCTTCAACTGCGGTGCCCGGTTGACAGCAGGCAACAGTGTTGCAGCGCTGGCTTATCCTCATAGCGTAGGGTTGCATGTTTCCATGGCTGATGGTCATGTGGAGTGGCGTCCCCAGCCGAAAAAAGATAAAGCATTGGAGCTGGAAGGAGTGATCGCCGGCGACCAAACGACCCGGTGTCAAATGTATTGATGGAAAGAATCAAGATCATGTCCAATAAAAAATTATTAACAGCTGTATCGCTGTTACTGGGTGCAGTAACAATGGCCTCTGAACCGGTATTGCCGTTTTTACCCCAAAAACCGGTCATCGACGGCAAGGTTGCTGATGATGAATGGCAAAGTGCTGAAAAAAAGCTGTTGATAAAAACCGGCGATCGTTCTGCGGCAGATAAAACCATGGTTTATTTCGGCAGAGATGAACAGAATTTTTATGCTGCGTTTATCTGTTACGATAAAAATCCAGCCAAGATCAAGTGCCAATGGCGTACTCCGGAAGAACGGGACAATGCCGTTTGGAGCGATGACTGCGTAGAACTGCGTTTTGATCCGTGGAACAGCCCGAAAGAAACTTTTATCCAGCGGCACATCATTGTCAACGCCAATGCAGTAGTTTACGATGCCATCGGCAGAAACCCTTTGCATGACTTCAATATAACTGCCAACGCCATTATCGGCAAAGATTTCTGGAGTGTGGAGCTGGCAATTCCGCTGAACGATTTATTGAACTGCAAAAGCCACGGTGTTGAATTATGGCGAATAAATTTGGCACGCACCAATCCCCGCCAAAAGGAAGTTTACAGTTTGACTGGTTCAAATGTTGCCAACCTTGCCCACGCCGAACACTTCCTTACTTACCGCAGCGGAAAAATAGATCAGACAAAACCTTTTACTATTGTTGGCTTCCGGAACGGCGAACTGATCTGGCGAAGCGAACAAGCCGGCAAGATTTTATCCGGCACCCTGGAACAGCTGTCGCAGGATTACCGACCTTCCGGCAGCAAAGCGGTTTCGGTTCTGAATCAAAAAAAACCGCAAGGTAGCATCAAACTCAAGCTCAACGCCCCAAGCCGCATATTGCGTTTCAACGCTCCCGGCAACTGCTTGTTTGAGTGGAATATCCCCAAAAAGCAAACCCGCACCGATCCGGTGAAATTCACCGAAAAACCGCTCTACAAAGAGTTGTGGAGCAATGAGCCGATCGGGAAAGCTGAAGATGGCTCGATGACCTGGCATCATGGGTTCAATCCCGGTTTTCTCCCCATAGCTTTTGAATTCGGCATACCATGGGAAGAAACCGAAGCATTACAGACTGCTGTCCGCTATCGGCTGCTGCTCCACGGCATTGCAGACTCAATGTTTAAAAGCACCAGTTACAACTGGCAGAACAAAACTCCTGCGGGGACAAAATTTATTGCTGATGGGCAGCGTTTTACATCCCCCAAGCGTATTCCCAAGGCAGCAAAAGACGGTAAGCCGCTGCTTATGGATCCAGAGGTAAAGAAAAGTTTTCTTGCTTACGCAGCAAAACTCAAGCAGTATAAAAAACAGTTGTACGCCATAACATTTGGTGATGAAGTCATCGACCACCAGCTGTGGAGATTTTTTGATCTGCAAGCTAAACACAAAGGCAAAAACACCTATCCGGAGCTGGATAAAATCAGTCAGGAAATCCGGAATAAATACGGTTTCGGCAAATTCGGACCACCACAATCACCTGCCGATACCAATGTATTCCGCTGGATAGCTTTGCGAAGTTACCTTGCCGGCAAGTGCATTGAGCTGCACAAAGAATTTAAACAAATCGTTAATAAAACTATGCCGGGAGTTTACGTTATCAGCGACGATACTATGGCCAGCCCAGGAGTGTTTTATGACTACACGTTGCTGGATGAAAGCTGTTGCGATATACTCAATGCCCAGCTTTATCCGGATTCATCCGAAGCGGTGGCAGATTTCAGTTTTACCAGCAAATATATCAGAGATCTCTCGCCGGTCAAACGGTTGCAGCCATGTTTTCATATCGAAAATTACGGGGCAGCTCTTACTCCGCTTGAAATGCTGGAAAAAGTATCGCAGGGCTTTCGCGGTGGTGCCAACGGATTCCACTGGTATCTGGCAGACACCCGTGGCGGTCGGAGCCGCCGCAGTTTAGGTATGGAACGCTACGGTTCACCTGAACGCTGGCAGCTTTTGACCGCTTTACAGGATGAAATAACCCGACTTCCGCCTTTGAAATTTCCTGAAGCCGATTGCGGATTTTTTGTACCGGCAACCACTTTGCGCGCTTACCCGGGCATGCGACTAAAACCCCGCAAAAATCAAATGCTACACTCACTGCTGGAGCTGCAAGCCGGAGCGTGGTTCAAATATTTCAACGAACGGAGTTTGTCCGAAAAACTCGTTGATATAAACAAATACAAGGCTGTTTTTGTTGCCGATGCCAAATATTGTTCGCCGGAATCCTTGCACGCCCTGGTTGAGTATGTAAAAAATGGCGGTACGCTGGTGATCGCCGATCCGGAAGCATTCAGTTTTGATGCCGCTGGCAATGCTTTGAACCGTCATCAGCTGCCGGGGTTATCGGGCAGCAAACGCAAACAGCCGGACAAAGCACTTTATGGCAAAGGAGAAATTCTGCCCTTATTCCGGACGCCATGTTTTGAGCTGCCGCAAACGGCCGGCTCTGAAGTTTTGCTCCGATACAAAGATGGCAGGATCGCGGCACAGAAAACTTCTCTCGGTAAAGGTAAAGTTATCGTTTTCGGAGCAGCTTTTCCGGAACGGACTTTGATAAGTCTGCCGGAATGGCAAAAATACTTCCGCGATCTGGTTGCCGATTTGGGCATAAAACTTGATCAGGATATTTGGAGTTTCCGCTTCCCTGATACGCTGATAAAAGAGCTACCAAAAGTCAGCGGCAAATGTATAAGCGGTAATCATTTATCTTTCCGCAACTTCCGGGCGGATCACTCCGCTAATGAAAAAGTTTCCAATCAGGCGGTATACCGCTGTACACCCGCAGCCGATGCTCCTGCCGAAATAAGCCCCGTGCAGTTAAGACGCGGCAAACTCTTTGACCGCCGCCGTGCCTTTGCTCAAGGCAATGCAGACAACCGGAAAGCCACCTTATGTGACCGGGTGGCAGGCTGGTCAACTTCCGGACCGATAACTATTGAAATCGACCTGAAAAATCCGGCAATTCTGAACCGGGTGGAACTCTTTTACACCGGCAGTTTGCGTGATGTTACAGTATCAGTAAGCAGCAATGGCAAACAATATACCCAAGTGGGATTTTTCTCAGCCGGGCAAGCGGATTTTATAAAATACGGTCTGCGGCAAAAAACCTTGCAGTTGACAGAAAATGCCCCCCAAGCGTCGTTTATCAAGTTGGAATTTGCCGCTTCGCCACTTCCAGGAGCCATAGAAAAGGGCGAACTATCAAAGTTTTACTGCAAAGCACTCTTGCAGAAACTGCCGTGGCAAAAAGCCAATTTTATGCTGTCGGAAGTGGAATTATTCAGTAAATAAATATTTTCAGAGGTTATTTCAAAAGCCTTTCAAAACAAAATCAATGAGCAGAGCCTTCGCCATAATGACTTTTGAGGAGCTTTGCAATCAACTTTTCAACCAATTTACTATAAAGGAAAAATTAAAAATGGCTGCACCTTTTGAGTGGATCGACACGCACACGCATTTAGCCCGGGATTACTCCCGTGCGGAACTGGAAAAATTCTTTGAAGGCGGTCACTGCAAAGGCATTTGGCTGCACAGCATCGAGTGCTTCAAAAATTCGCCCCGCCATTGCGGCAATGACGAAGTATTAAAAATCGCCAAACTCTATCCGGAGTTTGTCCACCCCTTTGCCTATTGCCGTGCCGAACAGAACCCCGATCAAATCAGGATGTTGAAAGATGCCGGATTTACCGGACTTAAGTTCATCGATCCCTTATACAATTACGATGATCCCCGTTTTTTCCCATTTTATGCAGAAGCCGAAAAACTCAACATGCCCTGTTATTTCCATGTGGGGTGCATTGCCAAAAAGCCTTCGTCGGATCTGGCATTCCCAGGTTTGTACTCTTCGCCGGGTAGAATGAAACCCGCTATGCTTTGCACCATTGCTGCTGAATTTCCCCAGTTGCCCATCATTGCCGGTCACCCCGGTGTGCCGTGGTCGGAAGAGATGACCACCGCTCTCTGGTATTACCCAAATATCCGCTGCACCATCAGTGCTTTGACCGACTACAAATGGTTTATCGACACCCTTGCGTGCGGTGCGTGGGATGGTGTGCCATTCTACGAAAAATTCATGTTCGGCACCGACTTTGCTTATGGTATACCCATAACCTTTGATATGGCAAATGAGTTTGCAATCTTTTACAAGATATTCTTCCGCGAAGCCGGTAAAACCATGATCTGGGGACGCCACAATCAGGATTTTATGATCAACAACGCCAAAAAATTGCTGGAAAATTTGTCCTGATGCAAATTTGCAGATTTTCCCAATCAAACGAGGCTGGCTCTTCCGGCAGCGTAAAAGCAGCTGCCGGAAGAACCAGATCACTTTTCGTAACGGCTTTTCTCCGGAAAATGTCCGGTCAGCAACTCCGGCAGATTTCCCAGCATAGCATCGTCATTGCAGCCGATAAACAGACTGCCGCCGGGCATCGCCGGCAGGAAAACACACTTTTCGATCGTGGTTTTGATATTGTCCTGCGCCACCAGGCCGGGAATCTCCGCCACCCCGAAATAGAGCGTATTTACGCAATACCCCGGCTGGGCGGTATAGTCCACGCTTTGCATAATTTTGCAAAAGAGTTTTTTATCCATAAGCTGCGGCAAATGGCAATCAAAGTTATGTTCCAGCTTGATTCCCTGCCGGGCAAGATACTCAAAAGTCCGGCGCATTCTCCGGTGCCAGATCTTATCTGAATTGAAATCGGCCGCGCCCCGGCGGTTGAAAACCGCCGGCAGCAGATGCAGCACCAACGGCTGCATGGCAAACTGATCATCACTCCAGAATACAAATTTTTCTGAAAGCTCCGGCAGTTTTGCCGCCGCCATAAGCTTATCGATTATATTGGCATCTTTATTATGCAAATGCCGGTCTTCAACCGATATCACATGCACATTTTTCAGCCAGGGGGGAGCAGAATCCGAAACAATATAAACATTGCCGGCATCCACAGCGTAACGCTCAATGGAGCGCAACGCCATGCGCAGCTCGAAATTGTCAAACTTGCTGCCCCTGCCCAGCGGCAGAACTATATCAGTGCCGTGCGGATAAATCTTCATACTGCGGTGAAAGTTATAATCAGATCGCTTTCAAGTTTATTTTCCGGCGGGGTCTGGCTGCGGCCGTAGGTAAGATCGTGTTTTACCCGGATCGTGCCGCGGGGACAGTACTGGCTGGTGTCAGCATATGGGAAAGTGTATACCGGAGTATGAAATTCGCAATCGTCATCATTATTTATTCCGCTCATGTACTCCATCCAGCCGGCGACCTGACCATTGAAAACTTCCCAACGCGAAAGCTGATCGTTGCGCAATACGGTAATCTCCATAGTCGCATTTTTTACCACCGGAGGCTCGCCATCGCCATAATCATAACTTTCCGTACCTGTAAGAGTAACTTTGTAACCGCCATTGTTGTAGGGGTGTTTGGCAACAAACGAGCCGGAAAAATCAAATGTGCAAATCATGGTGGTTTGAAATCCCAAGCCGGCAAAATCACCAGTACTTTCCTCGTAATAATAAAAAGTCATATCCACGGGTATATCCTGATTGTCGGGAATTATTTCGTCATCATTACCATCATCGTCATCGGGAAAATCCGGTCCGATAAGATCGGAGCCTGAACTGGAGCTGGAGCTGGATTCCTCATCATCGACCACCTCACTCAATAACGGGATCCACAATGTTCCAATACCGAACTGCTGCTGGATAAGCTCCAAAACTCCGTCATCGGCAATGACAGCAGCAACTGCCAGATAGTCAGATTTGTCATCTTTGGCAGGCAGTTCAGGGGCAAAATGCCAACTGAAATCAACACACACACTCCCCAGGTAAGCATCCTGAAAAGAGAAATCGCCGCCGCCCTGCACCCGGGTCATTTTCAATATGATCCAGCCGGATGAATTTATTTCCATTGCCGGCATCACCGGGGCTGTTGTTTTGACCGCACGGGGTTTGGAGTAATAAGTTTCGCCGTCAGCTGCAAGTATGATCTCGTTCCAACGCAAAATCAGATCGCCGCCATTGGGCAGCATTTCCGTTTCAAACTCATCGTTTAATGCGGTATTACCCACTGTGATTTGATTATTTTCCAACATAATAGAGTGGAAATTTCCCCGGTAAATATCCGGCAGCGGCATTTCGCCGTTAAAACTTACACTCGTACCGCCGGGGCCATTTTCGGCGATCAACCCGTCGCCGCCGATGATTCGACCGGAATTGCCATTGATGGATGTATGATTTTTCAACATGATGAAAGCTCCTTTTTTACGGTCAGATCCAATAGTGAATGTTCCAGGTGTGATTTGCCGGGGCCAGCCGGTAAACTTTACGGATGCGTGTCCACTCCCGGTCATAGCTGTCAAAAACATCGTCCACATCCAGATCGCTGTGCAGAAAATTGCCGGTAATACCTGCCAGTGTGAGTGTCTCAACTTTCGGTCCGGCAAACCACATGGCTGCTTCGGCAATATTTTCGCCAGAATTGCCGGCAAGATAACTTACTTCCACGATTTCCAGCACCTTGACCCGCTGATTTATCCAATGCAGGGGCAGCGCCACTGTGGTCGTTAAAGGACAAAGCTGATCAGCATACCAGTTGTTTATCGGAGTGTAACGCCCGCTGTAACGCCAGATATAACCGCATTGCATGGCAGAAAGCCGCATTTCACCAATCCGGATATAGTACTCAAGTCGATCCGGCAAATCATGGTCGCGATGATCGCCGCTGCTACTGCTTATATGTACGGGATAACGGGCTTCCAGCAGATATTCAAATTCACAATCAGAAACCCTTTTGGGCGTTATCTTGCTTACAATGGTGTTTTCGTCGCCGGTCCAATCCGCGGCGCTGGTGCCGAGCTTGGTCGAAAAAATCTCCCGGTCTGCGGCAGTTGCCCGCCAGCGGCTCTTCCATACAGAAAGTGTCTGGAGTTGTCCGAACGCAGTCGATGTAACTTCTTCGGTACGGAGATTTTCGATCATCTGCAACTTGGACTTCCGGGCAGTTGCGGTCACCAGAGTATGCTGCGGCAGTTCAGCGGGTTCAGTTTTCATGCTGTAAACATAATAATCATCCGACGCCCATTCAGCAGCGGTGTGTACTGCATGTTCTGTCAGGAAATCTTCCAGAATATCATCGGGTATGATTATGGAGGCTATCTTAAATTCGCCATCATCGGTAAATTCATCCCGGATCTGCTGCCACACGCCGCTTGGCGTTGCCTCTTGCGTTGGATCATTCCCGGTATCCGGCAAACTGGAATTGCTGCCGGATACTGCGGTAAAAGTCACCCGGCAGCTGCGGCTGTCCAGTGCGGTGCACTTTATATTGGTAACGCACAAAGTGTCATCAAGCTCAAAATTATCCCCCCCGGCATTGGGCCGGCGGGCCGGATCGCCCACATTGCCCGCCCATTGCAGCGCCAGATCGCTTATATCGCCGCTCTCTTCGGGTGAGCGGCTCAAAAGCCAGCTGGAACGCTGTTCGGTGCAGCCATGGATATCGATGGTGTAATCGGGAGCATCAAGAAATTGTACTATCATAAAAAATCTCCTTGGAAAAGTTTGGTTATCCAAGGAGAGTTTTTGTCAACAATTTTATGATTTTTCAACGCTGATTCAACAACTTTGCCAGTTGCTCAAATTCGCTTACTGTGAGCCGTTCGGGGCGGATCTCCCACGGGTGCCCTACGGCAGCAAGCGCAGCGCGGATAGCTTCTTCGGTATAGTTCTGTTTCAGAACTTTACCCAGCTGTTTGCGGCGATTGAGAAATGCCAGTTTCACTACCTTTTCCAGAATCTTACGCTCGTCAGGTGCCGGAATATTTTCTTTGAGTTTGAATTCCACCAGCGCCGAATCAACTGCCGGAGCCGGATAAAAAACTTCCGGCGGTACGATCCGCAGGATTTTTACATCATAAAGCTGCTGGACCCGCACTGACAATGCGCCATAACTGCCTTTTCCGGGCTGCGCGGCAAGCCGTTCGCCCATTTCTTTCTGCAGCATAAAGATCATCTGCCGCGGCGGATTTTCCAATTCCAGAAAGCGGGCAATGAGTATACTGCTTACCGCATAAGGCAGATTGGCAATGGCCCGGAATGGTGTATCCTTGCCCAGCAATTCAGTATAGTCCACCCGGCAGCCGTCGCCTTCAAACAAATGAAAATTGCTCTCTTTATGATTTTCGCGCAGAAAATCGCACACCCGGTGGTCGTATTCCACAGCGTAAAGTTCAGCGCCGTGCGCCAACAGTTTTTCGGTCAGAGCACCGAACCCGGGGCCGACTTCCAACACCACTTCGCCGGGAGTTATATCAGCGCTGCGGGCTATGTATTCCAGCAGATTGTTATCCAGCAGAAAATTCTGACCCAATCCACGCCCGGGACGCATATTGAGTTTTTCCAGATTTTTGAGCAGCTCGTTTTTGTTCATAGCTTAAAAGTCGTCGTTATCGTTCAACAATTCTTCCGGCAATGCAGCATCAAAATCATCGTCGGCATCGTCGATACTCACCAGATCGACCCCGCCGGTATGTTTGGCCCCAACAAAGAACGGCGATGCCGCTTTGAGCTGACCAACCTTTTCGCGCAGCAGAGCTTTGAGATTGTCCAATTCGCATTTATCCGCCGAAATAGGCACTATATCGATTACTTCGCTGGCAAGTTCTTCGCGCAGCAAAGCAAGATTTTCTTCGCTTTCCGGCAAATCCATTTTATTGGCGGCAATCAGCGCGGGGCGCTTGCTCAAGCCTTTCATATAAAGCTCAAGCTCATTCTGCAAATGGCGGAAATCTTCCCACGGAGTACGCCCGTCAACCCCGGCCATATCCAGAACATATACCAGCAGATGTGTACGCTCGATGTGGCGCAGAAAGTGATGCCCCAGCCCCACGTTGCGGTGCGCACCATCGATCAAACCCGGTATATCCGCAACTGTTAAACGGCCGAAATCCTCGTATTCCACCACGCCCACCATGGGGTGAAGAGTGGTAAATGGATAAGGAGCAACTTTTGGTTTGGCCGCCGAAAGCGCCCGCAAAAGAGTGGATTTTCCGGCATTCGGGTAACCCACCAGACCGACATCGGCAATCGTTTTGAGTTCCAGCAAAAGCAGTTTTTCTTCGCCTTCAGTACCTTCTTCCGCGATCCGGGGCGCCCGGTTGCCGCTGGTGGCAAAAGCCGCGTTGCCTTTGCCGCCCTTGCCGCCCTGCGCCACGACCAGAGTCATGCCCACGGCATCCAGATCGCCGAGAAATTCGCCGCTTTCAGCATCGTATACCACAGTGCCCACCGGCACTTTGACCACCACATTATCGGCATTTTTGCCATACATGTTTTTGCCTTTGCCATTGGGGCCGTTGTCCGCATCATAGTGGCGATTGTAGCTCAAATCGATCAAACTCTGTTCATTGACATCGGCCTTGAGCACCACGCTGCCGCCGTTGCCGCCATTACCGCCATCCGGACCGCCGCGCGGCACAAACTTTTCGCGATGAAAACTCACACAGCCGTTGCCGCCACGGCCGCCTTTAACTGAAATTTTTACTCTGTCAACAAACATTAAACTACCTCTATAAAACTCTTGTTTCTGCCGTATAAACAAAAAGCCCGCAACTCTGCACAGACAGAGTACGGGCATAAAATCTGTTCGGGAAAGCGTTATACTTACGCTTCAACCGGAATCACGCTGACGGTACGGGCAGATTTGCGGAATTCCACAACGCCGTCGCAAAGAGCAAAGAGCGTGAAGTCGCGGCCGCAGCCGACGTTTTTGCCCGGATGGAACTTGGTACCGCACTGACGCACGATGATGTTGCCGGCGAGAACGGTTTCGCCGCCATATTTTTTAACACCCAGATACTGCGGATTGCTGTCGCGGCCGTTACGGCTGCTGGACTGACCTTTCTTATGAGCCATGATAAAATCCCTTTATGTAAAAATTTCTAAAAATGTTTTAATCCAATACGGTGAAGTCTTAATATAACCCAAATTTTGAATTTCGCAAATTTTGAAATCAAAAAATCCCTATTTTTATACCCCTGTACTCAAAAACGGCAATCATCATCAACCGAATACGTGCTGTTTTCCGCCATTACCACCTGCTGATACTGCGGTTCATCTGCGGGCAGATCTATCCGGCAGTTTTTAAAATCCACATCGCGCGCGTTACGCAGATAGTATGCTGCCGGCGGATTACCCCTGATAAATTCGCCGTAACCGGTCAACGCCGGCACTTCGGGCTGAATATCATCGGCTCTGGTATAAGTAAATCTCACATCATTAAAACTTATATCGCTTACATATCCGACCCGACTGCCGGAGATCACCGAGCCGCGGTATGCCGTGCCCCGCACATGACTGAAGCTGATCCGCTCGATATTTTTGGCTTCTTCTTCCTGTACTCCGCGCGGAGTGGTGGCTATATGAAACGGTCTGGCGCAATCCAGCCGCAGATTGCTGAACTGGATATCTTCGATCTGCACACCTTTACTGCGTTTGCTGTATTGCGAAACCAGACAGATCGCAGTACGCGTATTGTGTATGATAACGTTGCTGACAGTACACCTTCTGACCAATCCGTTGCCCACTCCGATACGGAATGCATTGCAGCGGGTGGAAAGTATACAATTTGTGATCGTTACATATTCGCACGGTCGGCTGCCGCCCAGCGCCTCCTCGTTGCCGCGCAGAGTAATGCAGTCGTCAGACGAAGTTATTATGCAGTCGCTGATGGTAACAAAACGGCAGCAATCCACATCTATACCGTCGCCATTATGGGTGCGGAAATCGTTTTCGATACGCAAGCCGCGGATTTTTACATAATCGCAGCCGTGCAGAAAACAATTCCAGTACTGACTGTTCAAAAGCTCCACATCTTCAATAACTATATTTTTGCTGTTGACCATAAAGATCATCTGCGCCATGCGCCACTCCGGCAGCAGAAAGCGTTCGGGAAATTCCGGATTGGGAGTGCTGAAAACAGCCGCGCGGTTGCCGTCGATCCGGCCGCCGCCGCGGATAACGATATTTTCCACATTGGCGGCAATTATCAGATGAGCGCCGGAAACGTGTTCGGTGGCAAAAACCCGGTTTTCGGGTACAAAATCGTCAGCATTATACTGTGTCTTATCCGGAGTTGCCAGTATCACCGCCCCGGGAGCAAGATCAAGTCCGCCATTGCTTCGCAGATAAATCGAACCGGTAAGATAAGTCCCCGCCGGAAAATGGACGATTCCACCCGCATCCAAAGCAGCCTGAATAGATGCTGTATCAAGTTTTCTGCCGTCGCCGGCGGCACCGAAATCACGCACATTTTTCATTATTTAATACCCCATACAGTAAAAAAGTATAAGAAAAAATTCACTCTGTCTTACTTTACATTATCAACCGGAATTTTTCAAACCAGGCAGCTTTTTAATCTCTTTTTGCCGGGGAAGATGTTAAAAAATCATAGCGGCTCATTCTTTTCGGCGGCCTCCTGCCCAACTCCGTTCTTTATTTTCCCGGACTCCTGAACTGTCATTTTTAAATCTTTACCGGCGCCGGCAGATTACAGATCGTCACACAATACATTTAATTTTTCTGTGTGCAGAACAATTCGTCAGCAGCTTTGAAATACTGCTCCCAATCGTAAGCGGTAAGCGAGTGCGGCCCGGTTTTCACATGGTAGCGTACCATATTGCCAATGGGCGTATCCACCGGCGGCATATCCGGAGTTTCCAAACCTTTCAAGCCGTAAAGATTCCACACCTTTGACGCATGTTGTGCCGAAAGGAAACAACCGCGCGGGTCGCCATTAAGGTCAGCACTGGAAGTTGCCACATAAAGCATTCTGGGAGCGACCAAAGCCAACAGCTGGTGCTGATCCACGGGCATGGAATCTTCCCTCCCGATATACTGCTCAATATTTTGACTTACCCAGTTGGGACGGCACGCCCGGAACACTTGCAGCATCGATCCGAATTTTCGCCGGTTGAGCTGCGCGCCTCCGCTGCCGGAATTATTGCAGCAAACCAGCTTGAACCGTTCATCCTGTACCCCGGCCAGCAGACTGGCCACCGCCAGACGGCTCTGTCCTACACAGGCAAGTTTATTTTTATCGGTCAATCCGAGTTTTTCCAATGCATCGGCCACCCGGCAATAGCCCCAGGCCCACGCAGCATAAGCGCCGATCGAGCGGCGGCGCCCGGCTTGAAGTTCAGCCAGCGATATTTCGCAGTCGGGGCGCAGATCATCATAAAAAAGCGTAAAACAGCTTTTGCGGAAACCATCAAGATTATCCGGAAAAACCTCGCTGTAACATGCCGTGGCCATGGCGTAACCGCGCCGGATTCCTTCGGCATAACTCATCCGCCCCGGATCAAGTCCGCGCGGCTGTTCGTTGAGATACACCGCATGCCAACGTCCGGCTTTGGTCATCGGCGCCCGGGTGGGTCTTATATCCATATCCGGGCCGTAAGCCTGATTGCCCTTCATGTTCAAATTCACAAAACACGGCGGCGGTACAGCGGTATCTTTGGGCAGATACAAAAGCAAGTCAAAGTTGAAGCTTCTGCCATTATCCATATTGCAGTAAACCCGGTATTCCCGGCGCAGCGCAATACCATCGAGCGCATCATCGCGTTCAGCCAGCAATTTGAGTTCGATATGATCAGGCGGCGGAGGGAAATCTCCGTAAATATATTCCTGAAATTTCCGCATAAGTTCCGGGCGCTGCCGCTGCCATTCGCTCAAAGTATCCGGCAATGGCGGCAGCGTATATGGCGGAACTTTACTTTCGTCAAGGTTCATCAAGCGCACATATTCCAGTTCCATTAAATTGAGTCCCCGCTCGTACGCCAGGCAAAGATCATCCCGATCCGGAATACGCGGAGCATCTTCGTTGATAATGAAATCCCAATTTATAGAATCGGATATCTTTTCGGCCATAAAAAAACCCTTTTATATTACATGAAAAATATGTATATAATACTTTTGTGATCTTGTCAAGTGAAAATTGAATATACTCAATTACGTTATCTTGCCATCTGCAAATATACCAAACGGTATTTGCCATCGGGTATATCCAGAGTCAGAGTTTTACCGGATATTTTCACTGCTTTTCCGGTTACCGCATCAACGGCTTTGCTTGTCTTGTCCGGCAATGCAATCTTTACCCGGGGTGTAGTCTTGCTGTAATTACCGGCTATCAGTAATACTTCATTTCCGCTCTGCAATGCCGAAACGAGCGCATTGGCCGGTTCGGCCGCAAGTATGAGCTGTTTACCTTGCGCGATCAGATCTTCGTAAGGACGCAGAATCGACAGCGCTCTGGCGTGATAGAAGAAATCTTCCGGGGTATCAAAATTCCGGTAGTTGAAATAGGTTATTCCGCCGGCACCATTGAGGAAACTTTCAAGGATCATATGTTCAAGTTTTTCCGGATCGTATTCGCCGTAGGTTCCGGCAGTCAGAAATACTATGAGTTTTTTATTGAAATTCATCTGTTCGGCACAATAACGCACCACTTTGTGCACCTTTTCAGCATTGCCGGCCACATACAAACTGGGCTGCGCCATATCTGTATACTTGGGGTACTCATCGGCAAAACGGGTGATCTGATAGATTTTTTTAGCAGGAGAACGATCGTAAGATCCGATCAGCGGCACCGGGATCGAAGCGGCTTCGGCCCCTTTGGCTACGGCATTTTTCAAATCAGCAACGTGGCGCTTTCCGCATTCCAGCAGATAGTCGGCACGGCTCATACCGGCTTTTGCCGCTCCGTCATTGCAGTGCTTACAGCCGGCGGTACGCGCGACAGCTTCACCCCAGCCCTCAATATCAAAGAACACATAATCGGGCTTGAGCAGTTTTACATAACCGGCCAGGCGATCGCACTCTTTCTGCCAGTAAGCACCGAAATACGAGGGACATACAGAGAATGCGTTTTTGCCGGTGCACGCCAGTTCGGGCAGCGCCTTTTCAGGCGTAGTGCGTTTCATTTCAATTACAGCCGAAAGATTGAGTATGTGTTTGAAATTATTTTTGCGGGCCTGTTCAAAAAACTCCAATACATCAGGAGTGTATTTGCCATTGCGGTGCAGCGGAAATGAACTTACAGCATTAAACCCCAAACGTTTCCACACCGTAAAAAAGTCCGGCCAGGAGCGCTGGATATCTTCGCCGATCCACGCCAGACTGACATGTAATTTCTCAAAAGTTTTGAATTCAGGAAATTTCAGAGTTTCGATTTTCACTGCACTCCGGAACTGCATCTTGCCATCCACGCTGGCGGTCACCCAGCCTTTGCCGGTCCCCCCCGGCACTCTGCTGCGGAGTCTGACACCGATGTAATTGTAATTTTTATGGTTCAGATCCACGGGCCGGCTCCAGCGCACCAGATCGCCGATTTTGCGGGATTGCCAGATATTTCCAGGATTGTACAACTCGATATTTTCCGGTAATTCCAAAATCAGCTCGACCTTGCTTTTTCGATTCTTCCGGGTACGCAAATCGGAAAAATCGAAAAACTGCGGCATAAAAAACTCGCTGCTGACCGCCAGCTTCCCGGTGCGGACCTTGGCAATAAAGCCGCTCAAAGGCAACTCCTCGCCGGGCTGCTTGAAGGCATCATTGAACAGAGCGCCCTTCTTTTCAGCCGGCAGAACAGCCAGCTCGTCGGCAAAGAAAAATCCCCGGGCGGCAACTTTCAAAAGCACATAACGTCCAGATGCCTGCAAATTGATAAACAGCGGAACTGTGGCGATTTTGCTCTCATCATAGTAGAAAAAATTGATATTATCATGCTGTTCCATTTCGCCGGGCTGCAGACGGCTCAAAGTGCCAGTCCGGTGCCAGAGTTTGCCATCGTTGGAAACAAAAGCTTCGATCTTGTCGGGATACGAAAATCTCGGGCTCCCGCCCTGAGTTCGTATCACCGCCTTGTCCAGATCCATTTTTTCACCCAGATCAAGCGTGATATAGATTTCATTGACCCGCCAGCCAACCGCATTGCGGTCAAACCAGATCCGGTCATCAGGGCGTCTGGAAAGCTTGCCGTCGGTCAGATCTTTATTATCTTTTTTATCCGTTGTCAGCCGGTAGCTCGGAGCCGGAGAATAGCGCAGAACTTTCCCCGCGGCAAGATTGCTCTTGCCCTGCATAACTTTTTCCCAAAGCTTTTTGCCATCAACAGAATCCGCGGAAAGAGTTCCCACAGCTGCAGCGGCCAGCAATAAAGCACTCAAAAACTGTTTCATAAAACTACTCCTTTGAAATTTTATTCTCATTTGAATAACAAGCACTTGCAAATATTCTTAATATACATCTCTTCAAATAAAATGCAAATAAATATCCCGGCTGAAAAAGTGATTTCAACCGGGATATATTGCAAAAAATCTTTGCTGTAAGTTGGTTATAATCTTGAGTTCCACGCAGTTAAGCGCTCACGCTTTTTCTCCGGCAGGAGCTTCAGCTGCTTCAGCAGGAGCATTGGTCATGGTGCCAAGTTTATCCAGACGCACAAAAAGTATGATCGCTATAACAAAGATGATATCCACTCCGGATTCAAACGCACTCATCCCCGCGGCAACACCATTGGAACCCGGCTTCAGCGCCAGATATGCCTGAATACCCAATGCCCCCATCATCAATACCCGCACGATCATCGCCATGAACAATATGCCGTGGTGCGGCACATAAACATCTTCGCCGCGTAATTTGCGTTTGATCAAGCTCCGGATCTTCGTGCGTACGACCAGATAAAAAGCCAGAGCCAGCGATGCTGCCGGCACTGCCGCCGCCAGATAGAGCCGCTGCTCTTCCGGCGCATTGATTTTTCCGGCGTAAAAACTCCAGAAAAGGTCGATAAGTACCGTTCCGGCCAATGCAAAGTCGATTCCGTAAAGCGCCATCTTGCACCAGAACGGATCGGCTTCGCCTGCGCGGGAGATCTCCATTTTTTCGTAGCCGTCTTCCGACCACGGAGCCGGAGCCCTGTATCCGCCGTAGCCGCCAAGTTTACAGTAGTACTGATAAACTTTCAGATAACAGAATGTCATACAACAGTAAGCTGCGGTCATCCAGAGATAAACCACACGATAGGCATCCTCGCCCATGCCCAGACCTTTATCGCTCTTGAGGAAGTCGATGAACACCCCGAAAATCAGCGCAAAGATCATCCCCACCACGCTGCCGCAGATCGACCGCGCCGAACAGAATTGTCCGAAACGGCTCTTGGGCAGTATTCGCATAAGAGTAGGCATCCCTGCCGGTCCTTTGAAACGCAAAAGGAAACATACCTGAGTCACCAGCAAGCTTGACCACCAGTATACTTTGGCATCGGGCTTGAAGAAAAACCATTTGCAGTCATAAAAGTAAATAAGGACCCCGAATAAAAGCAGCAGCATCGATACCCGCACCGGGTGCCAGCGGTCGATAAGATAAGTTCCCAGCGATGCAATACCGAATCCGGCAATCATCATCACCATAGCAGCAATACCGGTTTTCCGGCCGATATCAGCAAGTGTCAGCCCCATGGACTGCTCAAAAAAGACGATAAACAGTGTAGTTGCACCGGCAATGGCAGTACAGGCCGTGGTAGCGAATTCATACCAGTAAATGGGGTGCGAAAAACTCTCTCGGGCAAAAGTAATGACCCCTTTTATACCCCTGCTGGAACGTTTTTCTGTTTCTGTCGGGTCGGGGAAGCGTGGTTCTTTCAGCGCCAGACACATAAATCCCATTGCCGCCGTATAGAATATTATGGAGCCCCAGAACATCCATTCAAAGTGGCTTAACACATATTTGTAAAAGAAGTAGTTGAAAAACGCCGCCGCGCCGGAGTTTACAATCGTTATAACCCCATAAAAACGGGTCAGAAACTGCGGCGGGATCACATCGTTGGGTATGTAGTGGTAAACCGATCCAACAAACATGTAGAAAAGCTTGAAGATCACCACCCCGATCGCCAGCACAATCACCACCAGCACACTCTGCGGCACATCAGCCAACGGAGCAAGAACTTTTTGCAGCAATGCCGCTTCATACTTGTAAAGTGCCAGTATAGCCCAGCTCAAACAGAGAAAAGGCAGAGTATAAAGGATAAACGGCACCCGCCGCCCCCAGCGTCTGGAGCGATAGCGGTCGCTTTTAAAACTCACCCACGGACACACCGTCATATTGAGTATCTGCCCCAGCGTGGACATAATAAAAACCATCAGTGTGGAACTTACCCCCAATTCCTTGAATTTCAGCGGCATAACCCGCTGCACCATGGTTACCGAAATCGTCATAGCCAACGCACCGCAGGCAATGATCGCCATAGTGGCGATAAGTTTGGGCATAGTGTAATCCAAACCGGATACCTGATAATGTTTCCACTCCCGTTTTGCCATAAAAAACCCTTCCTTTTTTGTCTGAAAAAATACACTATACAAGGCATGACCCCTGAAGAGTAATATACACAACTAAAATAATTTTTCAATAATTTTCCAATATAAATTCATATCAAAAAGGCATATAAAATCGTATCAGCTGTTTCATACTGATTTTTTTCACCGCAAAAGCACCTGCACAATAATATTTGCCAGAACAAATTCTTATGTTTTTTTATCCTTAAAACAGGAAAAAGAGGCTCTGAAAGCATACTGCCATGAAACGATATCTGCCGGAGATTCAGTGCAACGAATATATTTTGCAAGGGCTGCTGCTCGGAGCACTGCCTTTGACATTGCTGACAGTTCATGCCGAAAATCCGCTGTTATCCCCCCGCATGATCCTGATTGCGGCAATTACCGCAGCAAGCTTGCTCACACTCGGAGCGGCATTGCTTTTCCGGCAGCGCAGCTGGAGCAAAGCGCTGCTGATTTCCGGGGTGTTGCTGACAAATTTCCTGATGTTTTTTGAGTATTTGAGCGATCCATTGCTGACATTATTCCTGCTGCTGGCAAGCATTGCAGCGGTCTATTATGCGTTGAGTGCCAGAATTTATCCGGCTGCGGTGCTGACATCGGCATTACAACTGGAACGTTTTCTCGGCTGCAGTATCATGGTGATGGGCTTGACCACATTTTCACCGCTTTTCACGGTAAAATTCAACATGTTTCCAATTGCGTGCTTCATAAGCACACTTATAATGCTCATACATGGGTATGAATACATAAAACTCAAACGCTATTTCAGCTATCCGCGACTGTTCAAAGCCATACATTTGCTGGTGCTGCTGACCTTATCGATCCTCTTTTACAATCGTCACATAATTTTGAGCAGTTTTGTGCTTTCGCTGTTCTGTTTGATCTTCGCTCTGCGCCGGAGACATGCCGATCTGCAGTATCTTGAACTTATTCTCCGGCACCCGGCGCGCTGTCTGGTGCTGACATTTCTGGCGCTGTATGCCGTTGGTACATTGCTTTTGCGGACTCCGGCGGCAATGCAAACCGATCTTACGATACTGCAGGCGGCATTCACCGCAGTAAGCGGCGCCAGCGTAACGGGATTGACGGTAATAAATGTTGCTGAAGATCTGACGCTTTGCGGACGTTTTTTCCTGCTGATCATTATCCAGCTGGGCGGTTTGGGGATCATGACATTGACCACGCTGGCGCTGCATGCGCTGGGCCGATTGTCGCTCAACGGCGAGCTGCTGATCGGTAAATTGACCAATTCGCAGGATCAGAATATTTTTCAAAATCTCAAACTGATCGTCCGTTTTACTTTCGCAGCCGAAGCGATCGGAGCCGGATTGCTCACCTGGGGTTTTTACCATGTTCATCACGATATATCCTATGCGCTGGAACTGGGTATATTCACCAGCGTATCGAGCTTTTGCAACGCGGGATTTTTTCCGGGCGCAGAAAGTCTGATACCCTATTCCGGCGAAAAATTCCTGCTGCTGGTGATCGCACTCGAAATCATCATTGGCGGTATAGCGCCCATGGTAACTTATTCATTGCTGCGCTTGCAATCGCTCCGGCGTTTGCCATTTGTCAGCAAACTGATTCTGGCTTCAACAGCAATACTGCTGATAATGAGCACATTTCTGCTGCTGCTTTTTGAGTGGGGTGGCATCTTTAAGGATCTCACATGGCCGGATAAACTTGTCAACGGCTTCTTTCTGGCGGCAACTTTGCGTACTGCCGGATTCAATTCCGTAGATATATCAGGCATAAATGTGCCGACTCTGCTGACCATGCTCCTCCTGATGGCGATCGGCGGCAGTCCGGGCGGTACTGCCGGCGGGATAAAGACCACTACTCTGGCGGTACTGGCGCTGACATTTATCGCCGCAGTACGGGGCAGCGATCAAGTCATTGCCGGCAGACACCGTATAGCATTCCGAACCGTGATCAAAGCGGTGGCGATCATTTTTTCAGCAGTTCTGGTAATGATGGCAATAGTGCTGATGCTGGTAACTACACAAACTCTGCCGCTCAAAGAACTGCTTTTTGAAGCGGTTTCTGCCCTGGCAACAGTGGGCTTGACTTTAGATTGCACCAGTTATCTGGATGCCGTCGGCCAAATCATTATAATGCTGGCAATGTTCATCGGCAGGATCGGTCCGCTGACACTATTTCTGCTGTTGAGTGACCGCAGCAATGTCAAATCGCCGGGTTATCCGCAAATCAAGATACCATTGGCATAATCAGTTTCAGGAGATTGGATTTATGAGCAAACAAATCATGATCATCGGCTTGGGCCAGTTCGGCATGGCGCTGGCGCAAACGCTTTCAGAGCGGAGTGTGGAAGTGCTGGCCGTGGATATTTCGCAGGAAAAAGTCGACATGGCAGCCAGCTTTGTGACCCACGCCGCCGCTGTCGATGCTTCCGACGAAAACGCCCTTGCCCAACTTATGCCGCAAAACCGCGATTCCGTGATCTGCGCCATGGGCAGTTCAGCCAAAGAAACCGCCATAATTTGTACGGCATTGCTGCGCCAGCTCGGGTGCAGACACATCGTATCGCGGGCAAGCAATGTTACTTACCGGCGCATACTCTTCATGGTCGGAGCACACGAAGTAATCATTCCGGAACAGGATTTCGGCAAACGCTTTGCCACTCATCTGCTTTACCGCAATATGATTGCCGACAGTACTCAAAACAACGAATTGAACCTTACCGAAATCAAACTGCCGCCCTCCATGGTCGGCAAAAATCTCATACAGCTTGCTCTGCCTAAAAAATACGGCATCATCGTTGCCGCGATCCGGCGCGATGGAGTTTTGAGCCGGCCCGACCTGGAAAAGCCGCTGGAATGCAACGACATGCTGCTGATCGTCTCCGACGAAAATGCCATCGCCAAACTCTCGCGGGAGGCTTGAATCCATGCAATCAGGAAAACTTATAACATTGAGCGTGTGGCTGATGATCAGCTTCAATCTGCTGCTGTCATTCGGAGCGGTCTGGAGTTTTCAGCGTATGACTCCGGAAATAGAAAGTATTTATCAACGCAATATCGTCAGCCTTGATGCCTGCGAAAATATGCTGCTGCTCCTGACCGCTCCGGTTCCCGACACCGGGGCATTTGCCCGGGCATTGCAATCCGCAGAAAACAACATAACCGAATCCGGCGAAAAAGAATCCATTACCAGAATAAAACTCCTTGCCGGAAAATTTACCGGGGGCGACCAAACGGTAAAAGAATCCATGACCCGCGAAATAATCAAGCTGACCAATTTCAATAAAAATGCGATTATGCAATCAGCCATGCAAGCACAGAAAATGCGGCAGGCCGGAGCTTGGGGAATAGTTTTTATGACGCTGTTTTTCTTTGCTGCAGCAATATTTTTTGAACAGAAACTGCGCCGGAGATTTTTACTGCCGTTTCAGGAAATAAGCTCGGTTATGGATGCGCATTTGCAAGGCGACCATTTCCGCCGCTGCAATCTGCTGCACGTTACGCAAGATATGAAAAAACTGTTTATGGCAATCAACGATCTGCTCGACAGCGACCGCAAAAACGCATAATCCCCAATACAGTCCATGAAGATACTGCCCCAAGGCAAAAAATCCCCCCGTATTCGTCTTGCTTAAAGCAGTAACAAACCGGGGGAGAGAGCGTTTTGTTTTGCTCTCTTTTACGATATTTTCACATCATGGGCTTCCAACAGCCGGTGCCAAGCTTATTTGGCATAAGCTGAAGTAACTTTTTTGAATGCATTGAATACCTTGTCGGCTTCGGCTTCACCGTAACTTTCAAAGAAGAAAAGCTGGAAATCGGTTTCCATAACCTTATCGCAGTTCGGCGTAGCATACTCGGCATTGGGATCACCCTTGTAAAGCGGGTTGTTCCACGGATGTCTTGACGCCCGCTGAGCATACCACATCTGCCGGGCGGGCAATGCGGCTTGGTAATTGGGGTTGGCAGTTATGCCTTCAGCATTAAGAGCTTTGACAAATTCTTCGCGCGTGCAGTTCATTTCTTCCTGCACGAAACGCAAACGCCACCACCAATAGCAGCTCTGGAAGCCGTCGCGCAGATCTTTCTGCGGCATATAAATCCCCGGCAGCTTATCAAAACCGCGATCGAGCATCATTTGTACAAATGCCAGACGGCGTTCCACAATACCGGGCAGTTTCTTCAGCTGGGCGCGGCCGATGGCGGCGTGGAATTCATCCATATTGCAGTTGATCGCCGAAATAACATTGGTACAGCCGGGCATATTGAAGGGTTTTCCGCGGTCGGCGGCACGGCGTATCTTCCAATACTGCTCTTCATCTTTGGTAAATACTGCACCGCCCTGACCGCCGACGCACATATGTTTGCCAAACATCAGCGAAAAAGCTCCGCAAGTGCCGAAAGTACCGCACTTACGTCCGTTGATGATCGCCATATGAGCCTGGGCGCAATCTTCCACCACCGGCAGATTGTATTTTTCGGCCACTTTCAGAATACCGGGCATATCAGCGGGCTCTCCGGCAATATGTGCCACCACAATGGCGCTGGTGCGTTCAGTAATACGTGCTTCGATCTCTCTGGCGCCGGTATTCATGCTGCCGGGTTCAGTATCGGCCGGAACCGGTATGCAGTTGAGTTCCACAATGGGCATCATGCCGCCGGGATCAGTAACACACCCTACGATCACTTCCGAAAAAGGCGGCAGCTCCAGCGACTTCAGCGCCACATACACCGCGTTGGTACCGGCATTGACACCATCGGCAAAACCGCCGCCGAGATATTCAGCAAATTCCCTGCCGAAAGCCTCTTCTTCCGCTCCGTTGTAACCGATGGCGTTGCCGGTGGCAATGCTTTTGTCAAACAAAGCATCAGCGGCTGCTTTTTCTTCTTTACCGAAGTGAAAACGCTTCGGCAAACCCTCGGCAGCCTTGGGACCGCCATTGATCGCGAGTTGAGATTTATCCATTTTTTCTCCTTACTGTTAAAGTTATTGTGATTTCTCTGTATAACGGTATAATTCAAAATGCAGCGCTTCCAGCGCCGCACCATAGTCGACATCCGCCGGAGTATGCACAGTATTCAGCGAACAATGTACAGGCATCCGCTGCGCAAAATACTCCTCTGCCGCCGGAAACAATTCTCCGGCCCCCAACAGAACAATCTTTTCCACCGGATATTTACGGGCCACACGCACCATTGCCACTCCCAGCATCTTTCCCAAAGTCCGCCAGAGAGCAGGATTACTGCCTTTTTTGCTCCGTTCGTCCCGGGCGCAGGAAGAGACATAATTTTCAAGACAACCGTATTTTCCGCAATAACAGCGGCTGCCATCCGGATTTACGCACAAATGCGCCAACCATGCTTCGCGCCGGGCAAAATCCGCATCGGGCATACCGTCGAGCACCAGACCGAATTCCAGCACCCGCCCCAGATGGATAACCGCCAGATTGCGGCAATTCATACTGCGGGCAATGGCAAACGCCACGCTGTTGATATTTACATCGCGATGGATACACACCTGACTCTCACGCGCCAGATAATCTGCAAGATTGGCATAAACATCTTCTCCAGCCAGCGGCGGCTGCAGCCAGCGCGAGATCGCCAGACCCGTGCCGTAGAGCGAATAATCCTGAAAATGTCTGAAATCCTCAATGATTTCCAACACCGCCGAAAAGGTGGACAACCTGCTGATATTTTCCGGCAAAGCATACTGCCTGCTCGCCAGTTTGCGCCCCACCGAGTCAACCAGAGTGGCCGCGGCACTCATATTACCGGCAATCTGTATTCCCAGAAAGGCCAGTTTATCGGCGTTGCTCCGGTAAAGCATACGGGGCCGCCCTTTACCGCTGCCGACAGAGATTTCGCAGCGCAGCAGCCCGGCAGAAACAAGTTCTTCCAGATAAGTTGCCGCAGTCCGCAAATCTATATTGAGCAATCCGGAAACTTCCGAACGGCTGACTCCGCTGCGGCGGCTCAATATGAGTTCTTTGAGTTCCCGGGTTATCCGGGCGCGCTTGGTATCTTTCATAAATAAAATTTACACTTAAAACCAAAAAGTTTTATGCATGAAATTATTTTAAGTGTTTTCGGCAAAAAATCAACCCTGTAAAATATTTTTTCTCATTTTTTATCAAAACTGATTGACAAAAATGTATATAAATAGGCATTTTGCCTGAAAATAAACTTTTTTTTCAGCAGTCAGGCACTTCACCGGACCCAATATCAATATCATTTGCCGGAGAATACTGCGACTGCATTCACAAATAACATGGAGTAAAATATTATGAACAAAAAAATCTTATACCGGCACGAGATCGCCGAATTGACCGCCATGCTTACCGGCATGGGTATACCCCCCTTGGAGATAACCCGTTTGCTGGGAATAGATGAAACACTGTGGCAGCGCTGGCAGAAAAATCACCCGGAACTGCGCAATGCACTGCAAGCGCCGACTCCTGCGGAACAGGCAGAAGCCGCATTGATAAAGCGTGCACTGGGATTTCAGATCAACGAAGCCACTGCCGAAGAGATCGTTGACAAAAAAACCGGCGAAATACTGGAAGTGCTGAAGCGTAAAACCATCACCAAAGATGTGCCTCCGGATGTGCGTGCTTTGCTGTTTTACCTGAAAAACCGCTGGCCGGAGCGCTGGGACAATGCCGGCAACGAAGACTTTTCCTGCGAAATCTCTGCCGAAGATTCCCAGCTTTAATACCATAAAAAAAAGAAGCGGCTGCAAAACTGTTCAAAGTTTTGCAGCACAATATTGCTGACACACAGCCATGCGGCGGAACGCCGCAAAGCGCGGTTAGCGCCGCGAACGCATGTGAAAGAAGTTTGCCGGATACATTCCGGCAAACCGAGCGGAAATGTTCCGCGAAGTTGAACGGAGATGAGCGAAGCTCCCGGCGTTTGAGGGAACTTTTGCGGTTTTTCCGCAAAAGTTGGTAAGGGAGCGGCAGCGACCGCTCTAATTTAAAGTCGCCAGGTAACTCGCGCTGGATATAGCTGTCCAATGAGCAGGGAGGTCACGGAGGGGAATGCAATCTCCTCCGTGGATGCACAGCAGACATAATATTGCAGAAATACAACAGTCAGGCGTGCTGTGTAAATATTGATCAAACCGCTGAATAAAATAAGATATATTGTGTTATTTTACGATTTGTTTTATGCTTAAATAATAATTAAAGGGCGTTGCAAACTATTTTTGAAGTTTTGCAACACCCCTTTTTTATATTGCTTTAGTGTAAAAAAACTACCGGCTGAGCCGGTATGTTGCCGAAATAGCTTTAGCTTCAAGATGACGAAGTCATCAATCAAATGCGGATGCATTTGATGACATAAAACAATGTTGTTTGCAACTATGAG
>JAZTWG010000048.1:0-138543 GCA_045635745.1 Victivallaceae bacterium | reverse complement strand
AGTTCGTAATATATTACTGCATTTGCAGTAGTAGGGCAATAGTTGCAAGCGGTAAATAATTCAAAGCCCGTGTCGGGCTGCCGGTACCATCGCCTTGAAGGCGTGGTGCATACCACCGGCTAAGCCGGTGGTTTTGATTTTTAAAAGACCATAGTCATGTGCAGTTGGGAGCTTAACAGCTATAAAACTTTTAACGGAAGGGAAAAGCCTCCAGTAATTTTTCCTGGATTTCCTGAATTTGATTGAACGGTATATCGTAGGCGTTGCGTATTGTATCTGCTGTAATACGCTCATTCAACAGTTCATTTGCGGTCAACGGTGCAATCTCTTTGCCATAAACAGAGTAATAATCTTTGTATTTGAAATAACCGCCTTTTATTCTATTACTCAAAACCATTTGACGGTTGGGGATATTAAACGCATCTGCCGCAATAAGACCGTGGAGCGAAGAGGAGATAACAGTTTCGCATTCAGCGATTTTTTCAGCTGTAAGCAATGGGTTTCCCAAAGGTGAAATTATGGTGCTTTCTGGAATTTTTGATTGAATTGCCTGTAATTCCGGCATATTTTCCTCTATAAAATGGGGGATTATGCCGACCGCATACTTTTTTACCGGCATATCGGGCAATAAACGGGGAATAAGCAAGCCGCCATCCCCCAGTGGAATATCATAGTTTTGTCCGGTTATTTTTTTCAGCAGCTGTTTGGTCAAGTTGCCGCGCAAAGCGCAAACATTCAACTTTCGGGGGACAGCACTCCCCTTGATATCGCTTTTAATAAATCCGGAACTCCAAATATACAACGGGGGCTTTATTGCCCCGGTGATCCTGCTGAAAATTTTTGTGGCAGGCTGCACTGTTTTTTGCAAAATCGAACCGATCATGAACAACTGTGCCGCTTCGACTGAAACCATTTCATGTTCCAAATCAAATAGCTTGTTTAAGATCAAGGGGTTTACTGCATCACCAAAGTTGTTTCCGGCAGAGTAATAATAAAGTTTGATCTTCAATTTTTTCACCGTTATTTTTCAAAGTATACGAATTTTTCAGCAGGAAAAAATTGTTGACGATTTCTGTAACAGTAAAAAATTCCGGTATGACCGGTTTGCACATATCTTCTCTGGTTTGCAGTCATATGATCCCCCATTTTTCAGAATAAAAAAAGGCACATTCCGAAGAAGTGCCCATCTCTACGCCTACCACAGCGCTACAAACACACACACCCGGAATGCGCCAAACCTGTATGGTTTGGACATACCGATCCTAAAAATGTGTTTGTAATGCGTCTTTTTTTGAAGTGGTAGTTCAGAGATGGACGTTTACAATCAGTTTGTCAAATTTTTACTCAATGATTTATATTTTATAACCTCAATTTTTTAATACATCCCGTTGCTGATAATGTAATATAACATATTGATATTACATTGTCAAACTTTGGTGGAAAAATAGCATGATTTACAGCAATGCTTTTGCCAGCAGCTCTATTTTGTTGGTCATTATGCCTTTGGCACCCGTGGCGATCAAGCCTTGAGCTTCGGCTGGATCATCGGAATAAAAGATATTGTCGCGCAAATTGAGCTTTTGGCAGAGTTCGGCTGTTTCCGCAGAAAAATATGCTCTTACCGGCTGCACATAGCGGCAGCCCAGATTTTTGCACAATTCCAGCGATTCGGGGGTGGCACGTTCCTGCATCGGCGGAGTAAAGCATATTTCTATATCGCTTGCGTAATCGCGCACCGCCTGAAAAATATCCCGCCACGCAATAGTAAGATAGCCGGTCTTTTCCATATTATACTTTTTATAAAGCCGGCAGATCTCTTTGATCCCCGCATCATCCGGCTTGCCGTTGAGCTGGATGTTCATACAGACAGTGCCGCTGAACTTTTGCAGAACTTCTTCAAAAGTCGGTATCTCGCAAACTTCATACATAGGCTCACTGTGGCGTTCACCGTGGTGAAAATAGCTGTGATTGAATTTTTTCAGCTCTGCAAGCGTAAGATCTTCCGGGCGGCCGCTGCCGTTGGAAGTGCGGTCGATGGTGTGATCGTGCAAGACCACCGGCACACCATCTTTGCTTACATACAAATCAAACTCAATAAAGTGTGCACCGGCTTTGATTGCCGCTTCAAATGCAGCAATGGTGTTTTCCGGAAACTCAAACGAAGCTCCACGGTGCGCCGTCAAGACAGCACCATCGTATTGGAAAAGTTGATCCAGATCAAGCATTTTTTTACCTCATGAAAACATCTTTTTGAGTTTTGCCGCGCAGTTGCTGGTAATACCATCCACTCCGTAGCTGATAAAGCGTTGGGCTTGTTCAGGATCGTCAATGGTCCAGATATCCAAAGTATATCCGGCGGCGTGGATCTTGTCCACATATTCCTGATCCACATTATCTGCTCCATGCAGATCAAGACCGTCGGCTTTGCATGCCTTGAGCCTTGCGACTGCTTCTTCGGCAGTTGTGGTGGGGTTGCCGCCTATAAGCAGCAATGCTCGACGGTCGGGCGCGGCTTCTTTGTAGGCTTTGACAACTTCGTCGCCGAAACTTATCATGGTGAACTGTTGCTGCGGAATACCGGACTCATCCATTTGTCTGATGAGTTCCGGCACTACATTTACATCGCCGCGTTTGATTTCCACATAGTATTCGCGGTCTCCGAGATACTGCAGAGTATCTTTCCACAGCGGTATGCGAGTATCCGTAAAGCCGGGGCGGTTGTTGGAAACATCGATTTTCTGCAGATCGGCAAAAGCGGTTTCGTTGATGTCTGCATTGACTTTTTCACCGCTTACCCGGAAGGTATTGCCATCATGATTGCATACGAGATATTTGTCGGCAGTGAAAAAAATGTCGCATTCCATGCCGTCGCTCCGGCGCTCAAGCGAAAGCGCAAATGCCGGCAGTGTATTTTCAGGAGCATCAAGCGATTCTCCCCGGTGGGAAATAAATTTCACAGACATACATTTTTACCTTATTTTACTTTGAATATTTTGCTCGCAGTTTTTCCCGAAGCAAGACATTTGACCTCGACTTTTACGCTGCTGCCCTGCAAATTGGCGGCAGTGATCTCTTTGAAATCCAGCACGCCTTTTTCTGTTGCACAGTAGCCGCTGCCCGGCAGACGTTTGCCTTGGGCATCGGTCAATGTTACTTCCAGCGGCAGACAGGCTTTGATCGCGCTGCCGGATTTATCCAGCACGCTGATCTTGAGCGAAAAATCCTTGCCGCGTTCAAGCGTTTCAGGTCCGGTTATGGTCAGGCTGTTGATAGCTTTTTCCAGCAGCAGTACAAGCGTGCCGTCGCCGCCGGCAAGATCCACATGAAATGTTACGGAGTTTTTGCCCGGACGGAGTCCGATTTGTTTGTGCTTTATCAGATCATACGCTGCTTGCGCGGTATGATTTACTGTAATTTTTCCGGAAAGCGGCAGCCCTTTTTCCATGACCCGTTTCCACGGCCCGAGATAATCTCCGAAAGTACGCTTGTCGTTGAGTACAAAAACGTAATCAGCTTTATTGCAGCCGCGGCGGCGAACCACCAGATCGTTGGATGTGGTGCTTACCGGTGCTTGATAACAGCCGGAAACAGCTTCGCGGATGGTGTTTCCGAGCTGCTGCAGAGCAAGTTTGTTTTTGAGCGGATCTTTGCTGTCGCGGCGGACACTCTTGATCCGTGCATCGACCATGATTGCCGGCGCGGTGAATTCATCGCCCACCAGCACGACCCCGCGCTGGCGCAATTCATGCAATTTAGCCAATATCACTTCATCGACCACTTCCATACCCGGAAGGATCAGAACTTTCAGATCTTTGGTGAATTTATCATCCAGCAGGTGTTCTTCGTAGAAGATCCGGCTCTGGAGATTTGCCCATTGCAATGCCAGATGGATATCGGCCACCCAGTTGCGGCTCCAGCCCGAGGAAAAGTGTTTGGAGGCGTAGAGCGCCGAGGCAAAACTTTCCAATATCGCCACTTCTGCGGGGCGTTCCTGCACTTTGGGCAGGATCGCACCCAGCGGCAGAATAACTTCTTTATTGAGCTTGGCAAGGCGTTTGGCGGCACGGCGATCGGTCAAACGGTATCCCCCGGTCATTCCCCTGGTCAGCAGCGAACCGGAACCATGATACATGATTCCGTCAAGACGGCGGCTGATTTTGCTCCACAAAGCAATACTCAAGGCATCTTCCGGAATACTTATATAGTTGCCGTTGGGCTCCAGAGCAACCCACTCGGGAGCATTGGCAAGTTTTTCATGTTTGGGCGCCACCTGACTGCGGTACCAGATAGCTTGAGTCATGCTGTAAATTTTCTGACCGGGCGCGCCATCTGCCATGGCAATAACTTCGTCAGTAGCCTGACCGATTTTTATCGGGTCGGGATTGGTGTAGGTCCACTGGTTGATGGCATCGACTCTGCCGCCGGAACCCCACAGCGGGGGCACGCGGGTGACGGGGTCGTAGAAAGTCAGGAAGTTATCGCGTTTGATAACGCTGTGATACGCTTCGGTTATAGCGGTATGCAGCGGGTTCCAGCCATCGCCTTTTTTCCATATCCAGCGGTAGAAGATCATCTCCGGAGAATTGCGTTTGATGACTCTGTCCCACGGGAAATCATCAATAAGTGTATGCGGCAGCGGGGAACGGCCGGTGATGCCTTGGGGAATTGCAAAACCGGCTTCTTTGCGGAAGTTTTCCGGTTCCTGACTGCCCCAGCTCAAATTGCTGTTGCCGCGGATCTCGCTGTTGGAAAGCACACCGGTCCAGGCGGGGTGTTCGCCCAGCGACTTTGCTGTAGCGATTGCCACACGCTGATATTCGGCGACTACTTCAGGATTTGAGGCTTCCAGTGCTTTCCATGTTTTGCCTTCTTTGTTGGTGCGCAGGAAGCGATTTTTGGTTATAAAGCGGTATTTGGGCGAGACCCGTTCCCAGAGCCATATACCATTTTGCAATGCTTTATCCAGCGAATTGATCATCGAAATCTTGTTGGCAGGGCTGTATTCGCCGGAAATCGGAGTAAATCCGGCGTTGGTATGAGTAAAGCCGGCATCTTTGAGACGGCTGGTTATATCGCTGCCCCACATCATCAGCGGGAAATTCGGCGTTTTACCTTCGGAGATGTAATAGTTTATCTGATTCGCGGCCAGAATTTTGCCGGAATTATCACTGAGTTTTACATCAAAAGCGTAGTTCCCCGGCAGCAGTGTGGTGTTGATATCCAATGCGAATTCAGCGGGATTTTCCGGTTTGAGTTCTTCAATAACAAAATCTTTTTTGAAGCCGCAAATCGAAGAAACATTTACCAGCAGATTTTTTGATGCCTGTTTGCGGGTGTACACATTAAAGTAAAGTTTTTTATCTTTTTCTCCGCGGATGAATGAACCGCGTTTGGTGTAATTGCGGATAACGCTGAAATCAGCCGCCGGAGCCGCCGACATGCGTACAGCGCCGATGAAACCTTCAAACGGACGGTGTCCTGAACTGATGCGGTCGCCGAAAACCGGCGTGCGTTTGGCCGGTTCCAGTGCTCCGTAATGCACGGGCGCACTGCCGATTGCCTTGCCGTTGCAGAAGAACCGGACTGTACCTTCGGCATCTGAATCAACAGCCAAATCATACCATTTGCCGAAATCCATGCAGAATATACTGCTGTTGGCATAAGAACTTTTTTTGCCGAACCCGATGTTGGCGGTCAATCGGTAAGCTCCATCCCCCTTATCGATCAGTTCGAGCATAAAACCTTTGTGTTCTTTAGATTCCTGATATTTGCTGTCAAAAAGCAGCATTGCTTCCCGTCCCTTATGCACAACATGCTGCTTTTCATCGAGCATGACGAGCATTTGCAAACGGAATTTCCCGCTCGGCGAAAGCAGTTTGGCTCCACCTTTGACTTCGCCGCCGGAAGCTTTGTTGTTGATGCTTTTTGCCGGAGCGTTGATTGCCAGGGCTCCGGATTTGCCGGCTTTGACCAGTTTGGTGGCTCCGCGGAGTTTGAGCTCATTTTTTTTGGTAGTGGTCTGCAAATTGCCGTCAAAATTCCATTCTGCAATGTTCTTGTATCCGGCAGGCATTGGCTGCAGAACCGGTTTGACTGGTATATTCTGATTGGCATCAGTCATTTCTATTTGTTTGGCTTTGACCGGTTCAACGGTACGCAGAACCACTTTGCTGATAATACCGGCAAACGGACTGCGCGTGGAGCTTATGCGGTCACCAATGACCACCGCCCGGACGGCAGGAGCAATTCTGCCGCCTTCAAATTCAACGGTTTCTTTGATTTTATTATCCCAGTTAAAGGTGGCGAAACCGGCTGGATCATAGGCTATTTTCAGCGTGTGGAATGTATTGCCGGCATTTTTCAACCATTTACCGGCAACCTGTCTGGTGTGGTCGCCATAACCGAAAAACACGCTTGGCTGCATGGCGTTTTTTGCGAAGCGCAAGCGGACCAGAAAACCGGAATTCAGCGCTTTTTTACTGCCGGGTTTGGTGTTGAAATAATATTTGCTGTCAAAAATAACGGCTTCTTTGCGTTTGGTGTTGGGCGAAAATTTATTGAAATCCGGCTTAAAGGTGATTTCCAGCTCAAAAGCCCCAGCCGGAGTTAATTCCTGATAGCGCTTTATTGCCGTCAGGCCGGCATCGATATCCTTTGCAGGGGCGGAAAACTGCATGCCCTCTGCGGTCGGTTTTACAAAATCGGTATTTCTTGCCTTGAGTTCGAATTTGCCATCGGCGGATTTCAGCGATTTGGAGAAATCCCATTCGGCAATGGTCGCGGCAGTAAGTGTGGTAAATGCAGCGGCGAATGATGCAATAAAAACAAGTTTTTTCATGATTATATCCCTTTTTATTGTATTCACTTCAATATTTCAGCGTGGATAGCGCGCCAGATACCACCGGCAGCACTGGTATCTTTCACCCGCACGACCAGCAGATTTTCTTCGCCGAACCTGACTTCTTTGGTGCCGTCTACGGCAAAATGCTTGTTATGTCCGGCCACTCCGATATCATGACTGCCGAGGTAAACGCCGTTGAGCCAGACCCATGCGCTTTCGTCCACGCCGGAAAAGTGCAGTTCAAAAGCATTGTGATCCACTTGGGGAGGCATGGTGAAGCGGATACGGTACCAGGCGATGCCGTCGTAATCTTCAAAACTCTGATCTTCCCAGTAGCCGTATTTGATGGGGCTCCACTTTTTTTCATTCAGCTTTCTGGCAAAATATTTGAATTTATCTGTATGGCCCTTGGCGCCGGGGTCGGTAATGAATTTCCAGTTGGAATCATCGATTTTCCAGCGTTTTAGGGTAATAACTTCGTGGTCCCAGCCGGGATTGTTGCGGATAAGCAGAATATCGCGTTTGAAGGGCCAGCTGGCTTTGCCGGCCAGTTCGCGGATGGCAAGTTCCGGATCATCCGAAGCAATCTTGAGCAGAAGATTGTTCAAACTGGCATCGTTGCGGGCAAGACTGCAAAGTGCCGAAACGGCGGTCATGCGCACTTGCACATCGCTGTCGGTAACGGCAGTTTTGATTTGTTCAACTGCTTTAATGCCGTGTTTTTTGATGTAAAGATAAAGGGCATAGCGCCGGATTTCCGGATCTTTGTCTTTAAGATAATCTGCTGCTTTGCCGGTATTGGCGCTGCATTCGCGGTAAAATGCCTGCCGGCGTAATGCCGCTGCCGGTTCCGCAGCACGCAGCAACGGTGCTGTCAGCAATATTGCCATCAGCAGAAAAAGACTTCTTTTGATCATAGTAGCTCCTTGGGGATGTGTTTGCTGTTTTTGTTTAAGTAAAAAAATTCTCAAGGAATTAATATACCGTTCATGAATGATATTGCAATATGTTTCTGATGATAATT
This sequence comes from Victivallaceae bacterium, assembly GCA_045635745.1. GTDB lineage: Bacteria > Verrucomicrobiota > Lentisphaeria > Victivallales > Victivallaceae > SIG78. Next base: position 130,678 of record JAZTWG010000048.1, on the reverse strand, counting down.
TGTATCAAAAATAGAAAAATACGATCATTCAGAACGGTATATATTTATCCGGCCATCCTTATGACGGCTTTTATTGCTTTTTGCCGCGAACTGCGGTATTCACACTTTACCGGTTGTAACTTACAAATGGTTCGCAAGGAGCATCATGCGCTGCTTCGCGGCACTTTTTCAGGTGCTCGATACCTTTGCGGACTTCTTCTGCCACTTGCGACGGCTCCGGCGTAACAAATTCTTCGAATGAGAAAAATCCGTGCCAGTTGTGCATTTTCAACGCAAACATCAGTTCCACATAGTCGAGCATACCCGTATCAACTGTACGGCGCTGACGGGAGAAGATGTGTTTGCCGTTTTCGTCGATTTTTTCTACAAAAGCAATGTTTTTGGCGTGAATATAGGCTATGTAGTCGCCCATGATTTCCACCGCGCCGCGGGGACGGACAAAGCCTTCGAGCATGGTGTTTGCCGGGTCATAGATCACCCCGCAGTATTTGGAATCGAAATCTTTAAGGATCCACGGCACAGCCAGCGGCGAAGCAAAACACGAGGCATCATGAGTTTCCAGTACATAGCGCATATTGTATTCTTTACCGAGATCCATGAGTTCAGCCAGACCTTCGCGGCTCATTTCCACCAGAGTCATGTAGTTATCGGGCTGATGCACCGCTTCATCGTAGTTGTAGGCAAACCAGGGGTGTGCCACACGCAGAATATGACCGCCGCCGGCGGCAACGGCTTCGCTGTAACGGCGGATCTCGTCGGTTTTCCAGAGTTTGCCACCGTTGATATAACTTACGACTTCCAAGCCGGCATCTTCGGTGGCTTTACGCATGAGGACGGTCTCTTTTGCCACATCGTCGATCGGGCCCAGACCCCATTCAATACCCTGAACTCCGGCATCGAGGGCGATTTTCACGATTTCTTCAATGGTGCACTTTTTACGGAGCGCATTGGTGTTGATAGAAAATTTCATTTGTTTATCCTCCCGGATTGATTATTTTACCGCATCGATTTCTTTCATGAGTTTTGCCGACATAAAGAGGCAGCGGGGCAGATGGAAGAACGTTTTCCATTTGCCGCCCTTGAGCATATGGGTCGGCTCGCCGCGGCGGTTGAGATAGGCAAACCATTCGCCATATTCCGGGTCGGGGAAGTGGCTCCAGGTCCAATCATCGAGTTTATAGAACCAGTTGAGATATTTTTCGTCGCGGGTAACTTTGTATGCGTACAGGCAGGCGATGATCGCTTCGTTGTGCACCCACCAGAGTTTCATATCGTGCTGGAGTTCCAGATGCGGCTTGCCGAGTACATCCATAAAGTAAAAAATACCGCCGTATTCCTTATCCCAACCGAAGTTCAGCGTGGCCTCGATGATCTTGAGTACTTCAGCCTGACGGCTGGTGTTGCCCATTTCATTCATGTAATCGAGCATGAACCACATGGCTTCGAGTACATGCCCGGGGTTGAGCATACGGCCCTGACAGCTTTCGAGGTCAAAACTGCCATCGGGCAGGATATTTTCAAATACCACCTGATATTCTTCGTTCCAGAATTTATCCAGCACCAGATCCAGCGCTTCCTGACCGGCTTTGTCGTAGTCGCTTACGCCCAGACCACGTTTCATGACCAGCGCCAGATTGGCGATCATCATATAGTGTCCGAGCGCCTGATAGCTCTGGCGGGCAGGCATGCTTTTGTTCCAGCACCCGGCGGGATTGCCGCTTTTTACGCGCACAAGGTAGCTGTCCATAGCTTCTTTGGCGGCATTATAATACTTTTTATCGCCGGTGGCACGGTACATTTCAGCAGCGCCCATTGCCGCAAAGCAGTCGGAAAAGACATTGTACTGAGAAATGATCGGTTCACCGGCGCGGTTCAAAGCAAAATAGTAGGAGCCGTCTTCAGCCCGGCCTTTGCTGTAAAGGAAGTCAAAGCCGTCACTGGCGATCTTGAGGAAGTTTTCCTTTTTATATTCGGAGGCATAAAATTCTCCGAACATATAAACAATACGCCACTGCATCCACATATATTTGTTGTAATCGTAAACGCTGCCGTCGCGGTCAAGGCTGGTGAAATAACCGCCGTATTCCTTGTCGATGCAATTCTTTTCCCAAAATGGGATCACATCATTTACCAGTGTATTTTCGTAGCGTTCAATGAATTTTTCAAACATAATCTGTTTATCCTCTGTTTGTGGTTATATGTAAAAATCTTTATTGTTATATTGTCTGCCGGGTATATTCAAAACCTTTGCTGCCTTTGTTTGCTTCTATAGCTTCTTCGGCAAGGCGTTCGAGCATTTCGTAATAGCCGGGGATCTTGGCTTCCTCGGCTTCGGCATCTTCCACGCTCACTCGGGTGGAGGGGCGGTCGGGCGCAAATACGGTGCAGGAATCCGGAACCTGTTCTTTGGAGAGTTCAAAAGTACCGATTTTCTGCGCTATACTGATCGTTTCCATCTTATCCTGTCCGCACAGCGGGCGAAGTATGAGCATATTTACCGCGCTGCCGATGGTGTGCATGTTCACCAATGTCTGGCTGGCCACCTGACCAAGCGATTCGCCGGTAAGCAGCGCTCCGAGTTTGCGTTTGCGGGCAATGTATTCGGCAATCCGGAACATCAACCGGCGGTAGAGTACGGTGCGGTATCGGGGGTTGCAGTTATCGCGGATGAGTTTCTGCATTTCCACCAGATTGACCATATAAAGTCTGCCGGGCTGTTGGAATGTGTTGAGATAACCGGCTATCCGCTGGACTTTGTCCACCGTTTCCGGTGGCGTGTATGGATCGCTGTGGAAGCCGATAAAATCCACCGGACTGCCGCGTTTCATGGTCAGATAACATGCCACCGGCGAGTCGATGCCGCCCGAAAGCAGCGCCAGAGTCCGGTCGTTGCACCCCACCGGCAAACCGCCGGGAGCCGGAAAACTTTCCAGCCATATTATTGCCAGCTCTTCGCGGACTTCCACACCTACGGTTATATCGGCATTGTCGAGGTCGAGTTTGAGATTTTCCCGGCCGTAGATGCCGCCGAGCAGACTGCACAAAGCTATTTCGATTTCCTGCGAGCGCAATGGGAAGTTTTTATCGCTGCGCCGCGCTCTTATGCGGAACCGCAGCGTGCGTTCATCTTTATGAGCCGCCGCAATGGCTGCCGGAAAAATGGTTTCGCCGGCAGTTTGGACTATCGACTTGATATTGTCCATATCCGGAGTTGTAATGATCGCCGGCGAAAAGTTTTCGATCCCCAGCGCCCGCAGTTTCAGCAGTTCGCTGACGCGTTCAAGTTCTCCGGCAGTAAAATCGCGTTTATCGGCAAACTCCATATAAAGTCTGCCGCGTACCCGGCGATAACGCAGTTCGGGGAATTCATCGCGCAGAATACGTTTGAGATTTTCCAGCATGGTGCGCTCGAAAAATGAGCGGTTGTCGCCTTTGGTTGCGATTTCGTGATAACGGCAGATCACAGCATTATACATAATTATGGCATTGCTCCATTATAAAACTTATCCGGTTATTTAATGTAATATACACTATTGACGGCATTCTGCAACCCGTAAAATTTGCAATTTTGCCGGAATTATGCTATCTTTGAAACTCTATGAAGGATTTTTTGAAAAATTATAATCTTCTGCCCGCTCCGATGGAAGGGGTCATGCGCCCGGCGGTGATGGAAGTGTGTTGTTTGCTGGAACTCTCAAAAGTATGGGTAACGCCATTTTTCCGGGTCTCGGAAACTGTGCCCAAAAATAAGGAACTCAAGAGATTCCTGGCACCTTTCATGCCGGAGAAAAATCGTGTTATTCTGCAGATCATGGGCAATGATCCGGCCAAATTGGCTGAAACAGCCAGACGCGGTCTGGAAGTCGGGGCCTGCGGTACAGACTTGAATTGCGGTTGTCCGAGCCATCAGGTTGTCCGGCACGGGGCAGGGGCGGCGGCAATGAGGAGTTATCAGCAGACAGCCGAAATACTTGCTGCCGTACGACAGGCGGTAGGCGGCAGTTTTTTGAGCGTAAAGACCCGGCTTGGTTTTGCTGAAGTTTCCGAAGCGGAAACTTTTCTGCCGTTGTGGGAAAGCGCCGGAGCTGTTGATCTCTTTACTCTGCATTACCGCACTGCAGCAGAAGGGTACCGTTCGGTGCCGGGGCGGGAAGAACGGCTGAAAAATATCGGCAAACTTATAAAAAATGCTCTGGTTTTCGGCAACGGCAACATTGCAAGTGCAGCCGAAGCGGAAAATCTTTGTCTGGAGTGTGGACTCGACGGCAGTATGATCGGCCGGAATTTCTGGCGTAATCCTTTCATTCTCAAAGATCCGGCTCTACCGCCGGAAAGTGGCCGGAAAATCCTCTGGACAGAATTGAGTAAGCTCGCCTATGGTGAAAAACATTGGGCTCATGGCAGCGCCATAGAAATGGCATCGCTGATATTGGGGGCCGATTCGCCGGAAGCCAATGAACTCAAAAATAATTTCCGGCATTGATTTTTTTCCTCTTTCCACCTTACCGGGAATGTGTGATGCGCTGCTCTGCCGCGTTGGCTTTGAGGCAAAATGATGATGAATTTGTAAATGACAAAACTTTATTGCAGTTAAATGTTTTTCAGCCTTTTGACTGGTAAAATATTTTTCCGGATATATATTTAACCATACCAAAATATAAACCCGGAAAGTTTTTTATGAAAAAATATTTATCGACTCTGCTTGCCGTGTTGACACCGGCAGCGCTGTTTGCGGTCTACGAGCTCAAAGTAACATCCACTGCCGGAGAAGACGGCATTGTCAAGTGCGGCGAAAAAGTTACCCTTACCGCTCAGGCTTTCAAAGACGGCAAAGCGTTGGACAACTCGCTGATGCTGCATACAACTGTGTGGCAGGATGGCAAGGGGGCGCATTTGGTCAAAACTTCAGCCGATGAACTTTTTTCAGTAGATATAACCATGACAGAACCCGGCCGCGCGTATATACGCTGTGCGCTGTTTGATCCGGCAAATCCCCACACCAGATTCAATTTTAAAAATTCCCGCAGCAGCGGATACTATAAGGGCAATTCCGGCATCGGATTTTTTGCCGATCCGGATAAACAGCGTATTATGCGGCAGGAGCCGGCCGACTTCGATAAATTCTGGGATGCCAAAAAATCGGAACTGGCCGGAACTCCGCTCAAAGTGCTGGAAAAATTACCTTATGGAAAAACAGTTGCGCTCAATAAAGATTATGAGATCTATGATATGAAAATCGCCTGCGCCGGTCCCGCTCCGGTTTCCGGTATCATAACCATTCCCAAAGATAAATCCCGCAAATATCCGGCTGTGGTTCAGTATCACGGAGCAGGGGTGCGTTCGGCAACTGCCAATATCCGGCCCGGGTACATTGTATTCGATGTAAATGCCCACGGTATACCCAACGGCAAACCGCAAAAGTATTACGCGGATATAACTGCTGATAAAACCCGCAATCCTTACAAACAGGGAGCCGGAAAACTTTACGAAATGTTCTGTTACATGTTTTTGCGGGCCGTGCGGGCGTTGGAATATGTCCGCACTCTGCCGGAGTGGAACGGCAAGGATCTTGTGGTTACCGGCGGCAGTCAGGGCGGTATACAGACTCTTGCCGCCGCGGCTCTGGATAAAAATGTAACGCTGGCGGCACCCAGCATCCCCGCCATGGTCGGCAGTGCCGAATTCATGCTCCGGAAAAATGTTGAATCCGCATGGCCCAATCCTTATAGAAGTGCGTATTATCAGAAAAAAGATGTTACCGGTATCGCCAAAAAGTTTGACTATATCGACGGAGCATTTTTCATGCGGCGCATAAATTGCCCGATACATATTTCAGTTGGTTTGTTTGATTTTCACGCAGCGCATGTTTTTGCGGCGTTCAACGCCTGTCCTGCCAGAGAAAAGACCATCACCGGCATTCCCGATATGGGCCATTTCAGCTATAATCCCAAAGGCAATGCGGCAATCGAAGCAATTGCTTTAAGCAACAGGTAAAATAGTGTTGGGCCGCATGGGCGGTCAACAGGTATATAACGGCCATGCGGACAATGTATTGCCGTCATATACCTGCTGCTGACAATGGTTTTTTAGAACAATTCCCCTTGCGTTAAAGTCTATGTTTCAGACCTTAACACAAGGAGGAACAAATGAATAAAAACAATCAGAAATTAGGGGCAATGGCACTCACTGCCATTGTCGTCAGCGCCATGATCGGCGGCGGGATTTTCAGTTTGCCGCAGAATATGGCACAGAGCGCCGGTCTTACAGCTGTATTGCTGGCATGGATCATTACCGGGGTGGGGATATTTTTTCTTGCCAACACATTCCGTACTCTTTCCGAGGTAAGACCCGATGCTGCTGCAGGTATATACATGTATGCCCGGCTGGGGTTCGGACGATTTGCCGGATTCCAGATGGCATGGTCATACTACTTGAGCAACGTATTCGGCAATGTGGGGTATGCCGTGTTGCTGATGGATGCTTTCAATTACTTTTTTCCGGGCGTTTTTACCGGCGGAAACAACATCTATTCGATCATTGGCGGTTCGGTGGTGATCTGGGTGATGTGTTTTCTGGTTTTGCGCGGCACCCGGCAGGCGGCATCGATCAACATTATCGGAACTGTTGCCAAACTGCTGCCGATCTTTCTGTTTATATTGATCATGCTTTTTGCTTTCCGCTGGAGCATGTTTACAGAAGCATTTTCAAATGATTCCTCTGCCGCAGCCAAGCCGCTCGGTTCCATGCTTGGTCAGGTTAAATCCACCATGCTGGTAACGCTTTGGGCTTTTATCGGCATTGAAGGTGCGGTGGTTATTTCGGGCCGGGCGCGTAATCAGCACTCCGTGGGTATAGCAACGATCATTGGTTTTGCACTTTGTCTGGCGGTATATGTGCTGCTTTCGGTACTGCCTTTCGGGCGTATGAGTCAGCATGAGCTGGCCGGTCTGGCCAATCCTTCGACTGCTCCGATCCTCAGTTCGGTTGTCGGATCCTGGGGCGGCTGGGTAATGAATCTGGGGGTTATCGTAGCCTTGCTCACTTCATGGCTGGCATTTACGATCATGGTTGTGGAAATACCCTATCAGGCTGCAAAAGACGGCACTTTTCCGAAAATTTTTGCTCACGAAAATGCTCACGGGGCACCGGATGTATCGCTTTTTGTCACCAGCGGTCTTATGCAGCTGGCAATGATCTTTGTGTTTTTTGCCAACAATGCGTGGAACACTATGCTTTCGATTACTGCTGTTATGATCCTGCCGCCTTATCTGGCCAGTACGGCTTATCTCTGGAAATTTGCAAATTCCAATAAATACCCGGTCACCGCCGCCATCGGCAGAGCGTTTGCCATGCTTTGCGGTATCGCCGGCACGATTTATGCTTTGTGGATGATCTATGCCGCCGGACTGAACTATCTGGCAATGGCATTCTGGTTCATGGCGCTGGGGATCATTGTATTCTGCAAAGCCCGGCACGAAGCACGTCAGGTTAAGGATAAAACCGATGCTGTGGAGCCTTATTTTACGGTCCGGGAAATGGTCTTTGCCATAATCATTGTGGCGATCGCTCTGGCTGCGCTGGTCTGGCAGACAGATCATGATCCCGAAGCAATGCAGCTTTTGCACAAGTGGGCCAAACAAACCGAAGCAATATCCAGTGATTTTTAAGAGGTGAAAATTATGAACGAACTTCAAACTTACCGTGTGCTGATCGTGGAAGATAACTTTGTGCGTCACAGCGAAGTCATGCGCATGCAGCTCAACCGGCTGGAAAGCGCTCTGAAAAGCCGCCATATTTTTGTCATGCGCGCCTATTCGTACAAAGATGCCATGCCGCTGGTGATAAACGATATGGATCTGGATTCGGTTCTGCTGGCCAGCGATCTGGATTCCGACCGCACCAACGAACCGCAGACATTGAAACTGTTAAACAAACTTAAGCATTATCAGCGCAGTGTGCCGGTTTTTCTGCTCAGTGACCGGGAACGCAGCGTGGAGACTTTTTCGCCGGAACTGATGAATTTTTCCAGCGAACTGGTCTGGATATTCGAGGATAGTCCGGACTTTATTGCCGGGCGCATCATTGCCGCTATTGAACGCTACCGGAAAAATCTGCTGCCGCCTTTGATGAAAGCTATCTGGCAATACAATGAGCAGCAGCACGAATATTCGTGGGCAGCTCCCGGGCATCAGGGCGGGATCGGTTTTACCAAAAGCCCTGCCGGAAAAAAGTTTTACGATTTTTACGGCGAAAACCTTTTCCGCACCGATACAGGTATTGAGCGGTCGAGCATCGGTTCGCTGCTTGACCACACCGGGGCTTTTGCCGAAAGTGAAAAACTGGCAGCAAAGACTTTCGGCGCTGATGTGTCTTATTCTGTTCTGGCCGGGACTTCCGGATCAAACCGTACTGTTATGCAGGCCACTCTGACCGCCGGACATGTGGCGGTGTGCGACCGCAACTGCCATAAATCCATTGAACAGGGATTGATCCTGACCGGTGCCACCCCGGTATACATGATCCCCAGCCGCAACTGCTACGGCATTATAGGTCCGGTGCGGCGCAGCGAAATGACCGCTGAAGCCATCACTGCCAAGATCCGCGTTGCAGGCGAGCATTTTGATGTCAGCAAAGGCGCCGCCTATGCCGTGCTGACCAACTGTACCTACGACGGTTTGTGCTACAACGGCATAAAAACCGAAAATGAGTTGAGCAAAAGTGTGGATGTAGTACACTTTGATGAAGCGTGGTATGCTTACGCCAGATTCAACAAGCTCTACGAAAATTATTTTGCCATGCGCGGCGATGCTTCCAAACATTCCGGCGCAACGGTTTTTGCCACTCATTCCACGCATAAACTGCTGGCCGCACTTTCGCAGTCAAGCTACATACACCTCCGGCAGGGACGCAGATATTTTGACAGCCGCATATTCAATCAATCCTATATGCTTCACAGCACTACATCACCTCTGTATGCCATTGCCGCATCCAACGATATAGCCAGCATTATGATGAAAAACAACGGCTCGGCTCTGACTGGTGATGTAATTGCCGAAGCTGTGGATTTCCGGCAGGCTCTGGCACGGCTCTACCGGCATTACACCAAAAACGGCTCCTGGTTCTTCAAACCGTGGAATGCTGAAACAGTAACCGATTATGCCAGCGGCAACAATTTTGAGTTTGCCGATGCCCCCCGCGAACTTTTATGCACCGATCAACGCTGCTGGCGGTTGGATCCGGGCGCCGCGTGGCACGGATTCAGCGATCTTGAAGAAAACTGGGTCATGCTTGACCCGATCAAAGTAAGTATTCTGGCTCCCGGTATGGGCGAAGATGGTAAATTCAAAAATTCCGGTGTTCCGGCCGCGCTGGTGTCCAGTTATCTCTACCGGTTGGGGATCGTGCCGACCAGAACAACTGACTTTCAGCTTATGTTCCTCTTTTCCATGGGTATAACCAAAGGCAAATGGAGTACTTTACTCAATGCTTTGATAAAGTTCAAACAGCTTTATGATTGCAATGCCCCGGTGGCCGAAGTTCTGCCGGAACTGGTCGGCGATTATCCGGAATCTTATCACATGATGGGGCTGCACGAACTTGGCGACCGCATGTTCAACTATATAAAAAGCGAGCAGCCCAATGCCAAACTCAATCAGGCATTCAATTCACTGCCGGTTCCGGAAATGCTTCCGCGCGAGGCATTCAATAAAATCGTGTCGCAGGATGTGGAGTTTGTGGCGCTTGAACACCTCTACGGCAGGGTTTCCGCCAACAGCATCATACCGTATCCTCCGGGGATACCCATGCTCATGTCGGGCGAAAACTTCGGCAATGCCAACAGTCCGCAGATAGCTTATCTCAAGAGCCTGCTGGCATGGAATAAGCTTTTTCCCGGTTTTGAACATATTACCGAAGGTGTGGAAATGCGTGATGGCAACTGTTACGTTCTGTGTATGAAAAAATAACTTTAACTGTAAAGTAAAAGCTCTGTTCCTCATGCGGCGGAACAGAGCAAAGCGCGGTCAGCGCCCGTCTTCATTGTATTACGCCGTATCAAGCCGCGTAACGGATATGAGAGCAGTTTGCCGGATGCATTCCGGCAAACCGGGCGGAAAATTTCCGCGAAGCCTCTCCGGAGATGAGCAAAATCATCCGGCGTTTGAGGACAACTTTGTGTGTCCAACACAAAGTTGCTTAAGGGGGCGGCAGCCCCCGCTCTAATTAAAAATCGCCAGGTAATTCGCGCTGGATATTGCTGCTGATTGAGCAAGGGGTTCCCAAGGGGCAATGCAATGCCCCTTGGGGATGTGTAAGGTCTGTTATATAGAATAATTCTGCAAGTTAAGCCGCACAAAAACAACATTGCATAAGTTATTGCTCAAACAAACCGTTTGAGGAAAAGACAATTTATGGTTTGAATATGGGTAAATAAGCCATGTTTATTTATGAGATTGAGCAGAAACAATAGAAAAAAGACTGTTGCAAAATTTTGAGTTTTGCAACAGCTCCCCGTTTTTATACAGCCCTATTTTGTGTAACAAAGTAAGTGGATACTATATGTGGATGCTATGTATAGTCTGTATGAAAAATCCGGCATTATTGCTTGGCCCGGATGATGATGCCACGGGTATCCCTCAAGGAACATTTTTTTTAATACAACGCCCTGAAAAAGCTTCATTTGTTGCTGAAACTCAATAATTTTTGATTTTTTTTGCAAAAAAATGTTTTATGCCCCTTGACAAGACGTTTTTTTTTGTGTATATATTATAACATGGACTTTTTTGCACAATTGGCAGTTTTCAGTTTTAATACTGTTGCTGCTGCAAAAAGCTCTGCAGTTGGTATGATGAAATCAAGCTTGCCGACTGTTGTCTTTGGGGATTTTGTACCGGGGGTGCAAAACAATTATGCGTTTTTTCCGGCGTGTCCGGCAATCCGCCAGAGAATGTTGTAAAAAGTGATTTACCACGGAAAAAACGCAGCAAGCTCCTGTCGGCTGAATATGCGGCAGGGAAAGGTTCAGAATGAATATTTATGTTGGAAATCTGCCGTACAGCACCACTCGTGAAGATCTGGAAGCTCTGTTTGGTGAATTTGGTGCTGTGCTGGCGGCCCGTGTTGTAATGGATCGGGAAAGCGGTCGCAGCAAAGGATTTGGTTTTGTGGAAATGGATGAAGAAGCTGGCAAGGCTGCTATCGAAAAACTCAATGGCAGTGAAATCGGCGGCCGCAAAGCTGTTATCAATGAAGCACGTCCCCGGGAAGAGCGTCCGCGTACTTTCCGTCCCCGCGGCGAAAAGCGCTGAATAAATCTCTGTCGAAAAATTGATGGCAGCAGCAAAACAGTTCAAGGTTTTGCTGCTGCCCATTTTTTCAATATAGATTATTTTTACCTGCCCTTATTGGGCACATGGCTTTGGGAAAACGAAATCTGCCGTCAGCTGCCGGCGGCTGCGGCGGTTTCCAATGCCGCCAGCCGGACGATCCGCAGCAGTTCTTTCAAGCGTACATCCGGGGTGGTGTTGGCTGTAAGCCGGGGCAGTTTGCCGTCGGAACGGTAAGTGTCGCCTACCCGCTTACGCAGCAATACCCGGTTATCCATAACTGTTATGCTGCGATAGGAAGCCTTGGCCGCAATGATCTTGATCAGAGTCAAAGTGAAAAGATTTTCCACTTCCGGCGGCAGTTTGCCAAAGCGGTCGGCGATTTCCAGATGGTACTCTTTGAGATCGGTTTCGCCGGTCAGACGCGAGAGTGTGCGGTACACTTCAAGCCTGAAATTTTCACTTTGTATGTATTCCAGCGGGATTCCGGCTGCCAGTATATTAGCTGTGCCGCGGCAGGCGTAACGGATGAATTCGATATTCACATCCACATCGGGCAGCCATTCTTTGATTTTTTCATTTTTGAGCAGTGCTATTTCATGCTGCAAAAGCAGGCAGTAAAGTTCAAAACCCACTGTATTGATGTGCCCGGATTGTTCGCTGCCCAGCAGATTTCCGGCGCCGCGGATCTCCAGATCGCGCAGCGCAAGACGCATGCCGGCGCCCAGCTGGGTACAGCGCCGGATGGCCGCAATGCGTTTTCTGCCGTCAGGCGTGATAAAACAGCTTTCCGGGATCACTAAATACGCATAAGCCTGACGTTTCCAGCGGCCTACCCGGCCGCGTAATTGATACAATTCAGCCAATCCGAAACGGTCGGCGCGTTCGATGATGATCGTATTGGCTTTGGGCATATCCAGCCCCGATTCGATAATAGTTGTGCAGAGCAGCAGCTGTATCTTGCCATTGACAAAGTCGCGCATGACTTCTTCAAGCTCATTTTCTGGCATCTGACCGTGTGCAACGGCCATTTTTACATCCGGCAGCAATGCGGAGAGCTTTTTGCAGCGTTCGTTGATTGTTTTGACCCGATTGTGCAGAAAATATACCTGACCGCCCCGGGCAAGTTCATCTTTTATAGCTTGAGCCAGAACCATATCGTTTTCGCGCATGACGATCGTTTTGACCGGCAGCCGTTCCACGGGCGCAGTCATAATCGTACTCAGCTGGCGCGCTCCGGCCATGGAAAGATAAAGCGTGCGCGGTATGGGCGTGGCTGACATGGTCAGCACGTTTACATCGGCCCGCATCCGCAGCAGCTGTTCTTTTATTTTTACTCCGAAACGCTGTTCTTCGTCGATGATCACCAACCCCAGATTTTTAAACGTTATATCCGCCGATGCCAGCCGATGGGTGCCGATAACAATATCCACTCCGCCTGAAGCCAGATGGCTGACGACCGCTTGTTGTTCGGCAACACTCCGGAACCGCGAAAGAACATCAATAGTGTAGGGGTATCCGGCAAAACGTTCAACAAAACTCAAATAGTGCTGTTGAGCAAGCACAGTAGTCGGCACGATCATTGCCACCTGATAACCGGCTTCCACCATGCGGAAAGCCGCCCGCATGGCGATTTCGGTTTTGCCGTAGCCCACGTCGCCGCACAGCAAACGGTCCATGGGTTTGCCGCTGGCCAGATCGCTTTCCACTTCTGCAATACTGCGCAGCTGGTCCGCCGTTTCGGTAAATTTGAAGCGCGCGGCAAATTCTCTGCAGCCCAGATCATTTTCCGGCAGTTCCAGCCCCGGGGCGGCTGAACGTACCGCCTGCAGCCGGAGCATTTCGGCTGCGTACTGGTGGACAGCATCGGTGGTGGCAAGTTTCTCTTTGGCCCATTTACTGCCGCCGAGACGGTGCAGTTTTACTGAAGAACCCCGACCGCCTGCAATGTATTTACTTACCGATGAAGCCTGGTGGACAGGTACTTGCAGTATGGCATTGTCGGCATATTCCAGCACCATGACTTCCCGCAGACTGCCGTCGGGGGCTTCTTCGAGTTTCAAGCCTTTGTAAAGTGCTATACCGTGAGCGGCATGGACTGCATGGCATGATTCTTCCAGATCTGCGATCACGGCGTTTTCCAGTTTCAATTCCTGTTCCGCCGGCGCGGCTGCCGCCTGAAGCTGTATTTGCTGTTTCCCGGCACCGATACCGGCAAGCAGTTCATCTTCGGTAATAAGAATACATTTTTCCGCGTAATCAAAAAAACCGCCCGGCGGTGTGAAATCAGCAATTTTTATATCAATATGCTGCAGATTGTTTTCAGCAAAGTATTCTTTTATGCGCCGGGAGCTGTTTCCATCGTTGCCGGCAACAAAAATCGTATGTTTGAATTCATGCCATTGTTTCAGCTGCAGCTGCCATTGGGTGCTCAAGAGTTCCCTGCCGCGGTCGGCTGTTTCGACCGGCAGATCGTTGACCAGATGTGCTGTTGCCGGAAAGATGGCTCCGGAGCACACGCCTTCCGGGGCGGCTTCGGAGGTATTGTATAAAAGGAATTTGTGATTGGCGGCTATCTGCCGGACTGTATCTAGATAGTATTTCTGATCTCCTGCGGTGGCGTATTTTTCAAAGAATTCTGCATAATTTGTATTGTATAACTCAAAAAGATCCATGATTTTTTCGTTATAATAACTCAATGCCGGCACGGTATCTTCGTAGAGTGAACCATCTTCATCGGTCAATTTCTGGATGGTACAGCGGTCGATGATCCGGTATTCGCTGATTGCCGCATCTTTGAGCGAACGCTGGGTGGCTGGATCAAAAAGACGGATGGATTCTATTTCATCGCCGAAAAATTCGATCCGTGCCGGATATTCCGCATCGGGACTGAAAATATCTATGATGCCGCCGCGGCGGGAGAATTCACCGGGACTGGAGACCGCGTATTCGTCGTCATAATCCAATTCCACAAGTGTTTCCAGCAATGTGTTGAACGATATTTCTTTATTGGCGCGCAGTATAAGTTCGGATTTGCGCAGTTTTTCCGGTTTTGGCGCCGGCGCAAGAGCTGCGGCCAGACTGCCGATAGTAATATCGACTTCGTTGTGGGCGAGTTTGGCCAACACCCGCGCGCGCTTTGCACCGGAGCCGGCAATGTAAAATCTGCCGCGCTGAACTTCGTTGAGAAATTCTATCTGCCAGGGCAAATCAAAAGCCTGCTGCCAGAGAGTCAGTTGCCGGTAGAGTTCTTCGGCCGCATCCAGCCGGGGCAGAACGATAAAAGCCTTTCTTCCGGCTTCCAGCGCTTTGCTCAGCGGAGCAAGCAGAAAAGCTCCGGCAACGCTTTCATCCACCTGTGCGGGGAGAGTGAATTGCCGCGAAAATAAATTTTTTTTGATATTTTCTGTTTTTGCCCTTGACATTTCTGAATTTTATGTTATAATAAACAAGTTAGATTTATGTATTTATGCTTTACGGGATGGCACAAGCATTTTTCGGCGGCCGGCAGCAAAGCTGCGAGCCTCAGAATCGCTTGAAAAAACGGTTCTGCATATATAAATATACCGCACGCAGAAAAATTGGCAATTCCCGGGGAGCGGATTTTGGTTTTTTTTGTCAAATATTGTTAGAAAAAACGGTTTTAAGCCCTATTCGAGGCCTTTAAACCGGGAAAACAGGCGAAAAACAGATGGCAAGCAGCGCGAAAAAAAGAAAAACTGAATCAGCTGAAGCTGAAAAAAAATTGACTGCGGATGTCGAAAATGTGCCGCAGACGGAAATTGTTCCGTCTGAACCCGAAGCAGTCGAAGCTGTAACCGTTGATCTCGAAACGGTGCAGAAACCCAAAGTGGTGCGTCGCCGCCGTAAGAGCGAGAGCTCCGGCGAAGCAGAAGCTGCGGCAGCTCCCCGCCGTGGCCGCAAGGTCGCTGCCGAGGGGGAAACACCTGTGCGTATGCGTCGCAGCCGCAGTGGCGAGGGCCGTCCGCAGACCAAACAGGAAAAGGACAATGCCCGTAGAACGGCGTTGGAATCCCGGGTGTCGGGTGTCAGCAAAAACGATACGATGAAGGTATATATGGGCGAGATCGGGCAGATCTCGCTGGTGAGCAAGACCGAAGAAGCCGAATTGGCCGAAGCGATCCATTGCGGCAGTGATGAATCGCACGATGAAGCGCGTTCGACTCTGATCAAAGCCAACTTGCGTCTGGTGGTGAAGATTGCCCACGACTTCAAAGGTCTTGGGCTGCCGCTGCTGGATTTGATCAGCGAAGGCAATATCGGTCTGATGCGTGCTGTGGAAAAATTTGACCCGGTGAAAGGGGCCAAATTCAGCAGTTATGCTGCCTGGTGGATCAAACAGTCCATGCGACGGGCACTGGCCAATCAGAGCCGTACGATCCGTATTCCGGTGCAGAGCGCCGGCAAAATCAACAAGATCAAATCGGTGCGTATGAAACTGACTGAAGAGTTGGGGCGCGAGCCGACTGATGGTGAAATTGCAGAACATCTGGATTTCAGCGAACGTACGGTGGCTGGTTTGCGGTTGGCAGATTTGCGGACGTTTTCGTTGCACGATCCGATCCAGCAGGGCGAAGAGGGTGAATTTCAGGATATTATTCCTGACCGCCGGGCAACGACTCCGGATCAGATTCTGGGCGATACCGAATCGGTCGGCCGTCTGCTGACATTGCTCGATGAGCTTGAAGACCGTGAACGTCTGATTCTCAAGATGCGTTTCGGCTTGGATGGCTACCGGGCGAGAACGCTTGAAGAAGTCAGTCAGGCGATCGGCAGGACCCGTGAACGGGTGCGTCAGATCCAGAATCAGGCGTTGGTGAAATTGCGTACATTGCTGGCAGATGAAAGCGGATATTCTGCAGAATAATTGATGTTTGTGCCTGAAAAGGCGTTGTTTATAAAAGGGTGATAAGTTTTTATCACTTGCAAGAGAAAATTTTAACTGGGTTTGAAAGGGGGTGAAATTATGGACACCGAAATTCGCGTAAAGAAAGGCGAACCTATCGAGCGCGCTCTTCGTCGTTTGAAGAAGAAGCTGGATAAAGAAGGTACGCTCAAAGATCTGCGCAACCGCCGGCACTATGAAAAGCCCAGCGAAATCAAACGCAGAGAAAAACAGCGTCGTCACCGCTAAGGCTTGACTGAATCAAAAGGCTGTTGCTGAATTCCTGAAAAGGTAAGCAACAGCCTTTTTTATGTTGCGGGCAGTTTATTTCAAGCTGTCGGCAATGATTTACAAATTTTTGACGAAAATACTTTTGGTGCGGAATACCTGCAATCCGTTTTTTCCGTAAAAGTAAACCAGAGATTTCACGCACGAAGCAAACCACGCGTGTTTGATATTGTTTTGAGTCATAACTTCCAGAAGTTTGGCGATCATAAGAGTACCGATGCCTTTTCCGTTCATATGATCAACCACCCGGAAAGGTCCAATCCGGTCGAGCATACCAAAATAATTATATTGGCAGCAGCCGATTGCTTCATCGTTCTGCCGGACAACGATCAGCTCGTGGAGTTGATTCTGTTCTGCTTTGCGGCAGACCAGATGCATCCAATGCGGCGAACAGGTTTCAAGCATTTTCCGCAGCGGCAAAAGATCATGAATATCGGCAGTTTTGATTATAATATTATCTTGAACAAGCGCTGCGATCCGCTGTTGGTATTCTGTCGGCATGATGTAATTTTCCAGCGAGCGCTCCATGGAGTGGCTGTATCCGGAAACTGTATAGCCGGATTGCAGAAAAGCCTCGTGCAAAATCGGATAAAGCTTTTCATCTATACCGTTGGGAAACAGCGTGTATCCGGGCAGACCACACCGGAACCGGGTACATCCGTTGGCGGCAAGATATTTTTCTGCTGCGTTAATAAGCTGTACGGCACATTCCAGATCGGGAACAGCTGGCAGCATGATAAACCCGACAGAGCGGTTTTTTTCTGCCATATCGCTCCAGCAGTCAAGATTTTTGCGGACGACCATCGCCGCAGTCCATCCCACAATAGAACCGTTATCTTCCAGAATAAAAATGCCTGCCGGATCAAGGTTGACATTGAGCAGCAAATACTGAACAAAAAACAGTTCGTCGACCTGGTCGTGCTGCAGATAGCGGTTATAAATTGACAGTAAATCCTGCCAGTCATTTTCACAAAAAGAACGTATAATCATAGAAATACCGGATAAAGTAACTTTTAATCACGGGGGTTAAGATAGCATGAAATAATAAATTTGCAAATAAAGTAATTATGCAGTGGAGGATGAAGCTGCTGCCGTATAATGGTATCCGGCACTGTGGGATGATTGAATTTATTAGCAGATGAAATAAAAATACATTTTAGTATGGTTGATATTCAGCTGATTGATGTGAGTTTTAATTGAAATATGGCTGTTAAATGCATTTTATTCTTGCAATGTTTTTAAAAAGCATTATACTATTAAATGTAATAAAAGTAAATCTGCATTGGGATTTCAGAAAAAATGTCTCTTAAAAACAGTGATAGCAGGATAGTAGGCTCCATTCGGGATTTGAGCTATACATTGCCGCAGATGCTTATTGTGGCATCTTTTCTCATGTTTTCCAGCAAGATGTTCTGTATTATTTGCGATGATCTGGTGCCGGGAGTCAAGCCGATTCTATTGGATAAAGTCGGAGCTTCGGCTACCCAGATAGCTTTGGTGATCGGCACTATTCCACAGATATTGGGATTTTTTCTGGTGCCGTTGATCAGTACCGCCAGCGACAAGACCCGTACCCGATTCGGACGGCGCATACCATATATGATGTTTTCGGCTCCGGCGCTGCTGATTTTATTGCAGATGATCGCCTGGCACCGAGAGTTGAGTGATTTTTTGATCCGTTGTATTCCGGTACTGGGCAATTACAACACTGATTTTTATCTGCTGGCCGGGTGTATACTGCTGTTTCAGGTGGCATTTCTCTTTCCCGGATCGGTTTCGAGCTATCTTATTGTGGATGTTATTCCCAAAGAATTTATCGGGCGTTTTATGGTTTGTGCCATGGTCATTGGTACGATATTGCGGGCAGGATTCAACTTTTTTCTGCTGCAGACTACGGTGGATCACACCAAAGCAACTTTCGGATTTTTCGGAGCGGTTTTTGCGTTGTCCTACTGGCTGCTTTTCCGCTATGTCAAGGAAGGAACATATCCGCCGGTGGAAGATAAAATCGAAAAAACAGCATCATTTTTCAGAAAGAGTTATGAATATTTTACATTGTTCTTCCGACAATGTTTCAGTTCTAAAATCTACATTTTTACTTTTCTCTGTGTAGGCTTGAATTCGGCATCCAATATCTGCCGTAATATGTTCAATGTGCTTTTTGCCACTAAAGAGATCGGTATGAGTGTTGAGCAATACGGCCGGATCATCGGTATCGGTTCACTGGCGGCAGTTGTGGTGGTGGCCCTGTTGGGAAAATTGATGGATAAATACAACCCCATGCTGATTTATATGGGCAGCGGTTTGCTGATCATGCTGGTGAATATATTCGGACACTTTTTCGTTTATTCGTTGGAAACATTTGCAGTTATCGGTATTGTTACGGCAATAATGTACGCAGTTCAGGGCGTGGTTTTAATGCCGTTTCTGGTGGCTGTTTTTCCGGCGGATAAGTTCGGTCAGTTTGCCAGTGCCAACTCCATGTCGATTTCAGTAATACTCTTTTTTGCGGCCTATCTGGGCGGCAAACTTACCGACATTGTGGGCTATCGGGTAATGTTCGGCTGGGATTTTACCATTACCTTGCTGGCAGTTCTGGCCTTGCTGGTGGTTTACATGGAGTGGAAAAAACATGGTGGAAAAAATTATGTTCCGCCGCAAAAATACAATTGATTTTCAGAGATCATGAAACAACGCAACAGCAGTACCGCCCGTTTGAAAGGCATTTTATTTGTGCATCATACGATCAGCCGCAAGGATTTGATAGAGTTATCCAAGCTCAATCCCCGGACGGTCAGCCGGTGCATGGAAGAGCTTGTTGCACAAAATCAAGTGGAAATATCAAGGAAGGTCGTATCGCTCGGCCAGCCCCAGATATATTATACCTTACGAGAGAAAAGCATCTATTTTCTGGTTTTGACCGCAGTCCGGTCAGAAATATATGCATTGCTCTGCGACAATCGAGGTTTTCCGCTGGATATGTATCGGCAGGAATTCACTGATGGTGATTATAAAAAAATGCTGCCGGCAGTGTTCTTCAATACTGCGAAAAAATTTTCTGAACAACTTGCTGAACAGGGAAAAAAGATTTATTCCATAGCAATAAATCTGGCCGATGGAAATATATATTCCGCACAATTTAAAAACAAACTTATCAATATGCTGCAGCCGTTTTGCGAACACAATGCTGTTTGCGGCTATGCTGATGAGTTTTTATTGTCGCAATATGCCATAAACAACTATTTTTCTGGCCGTGTGCTGGGGCTGATCCACAAACATCGCGGCGGTTGGATGCATGTGGCAACCAATGGTTATTTGAGTGATCCGAAGATAGTGCTGAAAATTAATAATGCGCTGGATACTGTAACGGATTTCAGCTGTAACTTCAAGTTGCTGGAATTGCTGGACTTCAATTGTTTTCTGAAATATCTTTATGAAGAGTTTTATTCAAGTTTGAAAAATCTCGGTGATTCATGCTATTCGGAAGTTTACAGCCGGGCGCTCAACGGCGATCTCCGCGCGCGGGATATTCTGGAAGATTACGCCGTACTGCTGGGTAAAAGCGTGGTCAGCTTGAGTCGAAAAATGCATTTTGATGCCGTTGTACTTATGCATTCGCGTCCGATCATTATTGAAAAAGTTCAAGCTGTAATTGCCAACGAATCATCTCCGGGTGAAAAGATTCCGTTTGTTACAGCCAACTTTTCATCAAATGAATTTCTTTATGTTCCGGTCGGATATTTGCGTCGGGAATTATTTTCGTTTGAACATGGCAAGTTTCTGCCTGATTTACAAAATTAACACAATATCAACCATAATCAACAAGGAGTGAGAAATGAAAAAAACTAACAATCTGCCGGTGATGGGGGGGCGACTGCCCTTTACGCTGATTGAACTCTTGGTGGTAATCGCCATCATTGCCATTCTGGCCGCGATGCTGCTGCCGGCTTTGTCAGCAGCGCGGGAGCGCGCCCGGAGTTCCAACTGCACCAACAATCTGAAGAACATCGGCTTGGCAATCACTGTTTACAGCGATCAGAATCAGGGCGTGATGTACAGCTATGCGGCGGCTTCTGCCTCCGGCGGGTTCTGGAACTACAATCTGCAGGAATCCAATTCTCTGCCGGGTAAAGATACTGACGTAAGTAAAGTCTTCTACTGCCCGAGTTCGCAGCCCAAAGGCAGTTCACTGCTTTTTACTTACGGTATGTTCTGTACGGCGGTTTATCAGCCGATCTATATGTTCAAAATCGAAGATCCCACCAATCACTTTATGGTTGCAGATTCTTATAAAACTGATATTTCCAGCCCCTATTACCGTATGGGTGCAACTCAATCATCTTCCCAGGCCAGCCCATATATGGTTCACGGCAAAACGTGTAATATGCTGTTTGTTGCCGGGCATGTGGAATCGGTCAACAAAGAGCGGCTCAAGGAGATCCCGTTTGTGGAAAAAGGCGTGATCAATCCGTATAAATACATGTTTACAGAATATGTTGATGAGGCCGGTCAGAAACAGACTTTATAAGTTCAATAAAATAAAAAAGGAAAAATATTTATGAAAAACACATTGATTAAAAAAGTTTCGGTTGTTGCTGTGTGTGTATTGGCTGGCAGTGCCTGGTGCGCCCCGCGGATTTACAACACCGGATTTGAAGATGCAAATCGCGGCTGGAAGTTTGCTGAAGAATACAGTATTGTGGAAAAAGGCGGAGTCAACAACTCCAAAGCGTTGTATGTGAAACGTGAAAAAAGCGGCAAAAGTGATGGTGCAGCGTGGCAGTTTGCCAGCATCGAAGGCGGCAAAAAATACAAAGTAAGCTGCCAGATCAAAGCTGATATTACCCTGAAAGGCAAATACAAGGTTGGCGCCGGTTTTACTTTAACGATCCGCGACAGCAAAAAAGTTATAAAGAATTTTTATCCGGTATGCTGTTTTGACTCGACTAATGGCGAGTGGAAAACTGTGGAATACACCTTTACTGCTCCGGAAAATTCACGGACATGCGAAATACGAGTCGGGCTTTATCCCGGATTTCTCGGCCAAGCCTGGTTCGATGATGTGAAAATTGAAGAGATAAAATAATCTGGAATATTGCGGAATGAGATTTCTTTGTTTACTGACATTGCTGTTGGCGGCAAGTCCGATCTTCGGAGCGGTCAAGGTCATCAACTCCAATTTTGAAGATGGCAAAAGCGGCTGGATGTTTCCTGACGGTTGTTCTGTCCGTGCTCTGGAAGGACGCAACAGCAGTGCAGCTCTTCATATAAAACGCTCCCGCGATGGCGAAAATCTGGGCTGGACAGAGCAGAGTATTGCACTTGAACCGGGCAAATCCTACAAAGTAAGCTGTTATGCCAAAGCTGATATTACCCGAAAAGGAAAATATAAAGTCGGGGCGAGCTTTGTTCTGACTTTCAGCAGCGGCAAAAAAGTATTGGGCAATATTTACAACAATGGTCTGATCGAGTCCAGTAACGGCAAGTGGGTGAGGCTTGAACGCGAATTTACTGTACCGCAGGAAACAAAGAAGTGTTTGCTGAAAATCGGTCTTTATAACGGTTTTCTTGGCGAAGCATGGTTCGATGATGTAAATATTGAATTAAGTGACAAATACTTTGTCTATATGACCACACCGGGCAGCCGGCTGATTTTTATGGATGATCCGGCCGTATCGGTCTCTGCGGTGCGCACCGGTGCAGATCTGGCACCGGGAACTGCGGCTGAACTTTTGTTGAAAGGCAAAGATTTTACAACATACAGCACAAAACAACTGGATGGCAATCAGGCTCGTTTTGATTTGAAAAACCTGAAAAAAGGTGTTGCCGATGCCCGTTTGCGTTTGCTTGCTCCTGATAAAAAAACAGTTTTGGCAGAAGAATGTTTTGCAGTCAATATTGTTGAAAAATCAGCCGGATTCCGCGGATCTTATATCGATAAATACCAGCGTTTGATTGTGGATGGCAAGCCGTTTATGCCGCTGGGGTTCTATATCGGGCAGATGAGCAAAGAAGAAATCGATATGATTTCCGAAGCAAAGTTCAATACTCTGCTTTCCTACGGCAGTATGGTTTTGCGGTTCAATTACGGCAAGCCAGGTAATCCGGCGGCTTTGAGTAAAACGCTGGAAGTAATGGATTATTGTCAGCAAAAAAATATTAAACTTGTTTTCAGCATTGCCAATGTTCAGGAGCAAGGTGCTTTCGCCATAAAAAACTGGTATGGTACCCAAGGTGCGGATAATGTAGTCAAACGCGTTATTGATGTTTTCGGCAAACATCCTGCACTGCTGGCATGGTACATTGCCGATGAACCGCCGGCAAGTATGACCGATAAACTCGAAGCCCGGCGGAATCTTGTCAATAAATACGACCCCATGCATCCGTCATTTATGGTTTCCATGCACTTTAACGAACTCTATAATTTTGCTTCGTCTGGAGATATATCCGGAGTCGATCCCTATCCGGTCGGGAACCGTTCGTTTGATATGTATGATGTAACCCACGCAGGGCGGCAGTCGGCAAAGCTCGGTAAACCGTTCTGGGGGGTGATGCAATGTTTCAATCTGGCGTATTACACCAAAACCACGCCGGAAAATCATCATAAATACTGGCACGAGATCCATCGGGATCCTTCGGCAGAAGAGATGCGTTCGATGTGTTTTCAACTTGCTCAGTTCGGAGCCAAAGGATTTATTTTCTATTACTGGAACTGTATCCGTGATTACGAAAACCGCAGCAAGGACCCCGATTATTTCAAAAAGGCATTTGCCCGGATGAAGCTTGTGGCAAACGCCATGAAAACACTGGAACCATATTTGCTTTCGGTATATAAGATCGAATCCCTGCCGCTGAAAAAACTTCAGGGTAAAGTCATGGCAACTTTGCATAAAAATGATGCCGGAAAAAAGTGTGTGCTTATTACTGCCGAAGGCCCCGGGATCGCAGCGGCGGAACTGGAACTGCCGGGAAAATTCAAATCACTTTTCGGCAAAACCGTTTTCCGGAACGGCAAATATATTTTCAAAGCCGAAAATATTGCCTCGGATATGCTTGTTGAAGAATAAAAAAGCAAGGGCAAAGCATGAAGTATATAAAGATGATACTGATTTTATCAGTGATCGCAATTTTCAGACTCCAGGGTGGAGATATGGCATTGAAATTGAAAAATCTGAATTTTGATCAGGGTACAGTTTTTTGGGATGTGCCGCAAGAGTTTCAAATCATCCGCGGCAAAGGTCGCAACGGCACCAATGCATTATATATCAAACGCGATAAAACAACACTTCCCGGCAAACCCAATCAGCCGGTAATCCGCAAAGTGCGTTTTGAGCATGGTAAAAATTACAAGATGAGTGTTTGGCTCAAGGCTGATATCAGACAACGCGGTCAATACCGCACCGCGGCATCATTTTCTTTGCATTTTTATGATAAAAACGGCAAAAATGTACACAATATTTTTCCGATCGGTGTAATGGAAACGACCGATTGGACACAAGTGGAAAAAGTTTTTACCATGTATCCGGGGAGCGATTATTGCGAAATAAGATTGGATCTGTTTCACAACTACCTGGGCGAAGTCTGGTTTGACTCGCTGCAGATCGAAGAGTATGATCGCAGCTATGTTTATGCTATTGCTCCCGCGCCGCTGGTGCTGTCGCCAGACCGCCCCGAACTGCTTGCCGGAGCAATGAATACCTGCAATAAATTGCCTGAAGATCTTACAATCAAAGCTGAATTGCTGGATGGTGATAGAATGGTCGGTTCAACTCAAGGCAAATTGCAGAACCGGATGACCAAGTTGAGTTTTGCACCGCAGAAATCCGGCAGCTATCAAGTCCGGCTGGCGCTGATTGACAAAACAAACAAGATACTTGATACCGCGCAAGTAACGGTTGCTGTTGCGGAAAAACTGCCCCGGGTGCAAATCGGCATGGATCGGATATTGCGGGTGAATGGCAAAAAATTCATGGTATTGGGTATGTATGTCGGGCAATGCCCGGATGATGAACTTGCCATGCTGCAGGAAGCCGGGTTCAATACCGTAATGCCTTACGGCAGTCTGTCGCTCAATACTGCTTACCGCTTTGACGGCAAGGGGCGCGAAACTCCCCGCGATCACTATACCGGCGATGAAAACAACACGGTTGAATCCGTTACCCTGGTGTTGGATAATATGCACAAGCGCGATATAAAGGTGATTTTCAATTTGATAAATACCTATGATTTCGCACTCGAAAAATTCAATCTTACGAAGTATCAGGGGGTTTCCGGTTCTGATAATATTACTGCCAAGATACTGTCTTCTTTTAAAGATCACCCCGCCATGCTGGCGTGGTATATTTGTGATGAAATGCCCGCATCGCAAAGCGAACTCATACGGCAGCGGCGGGATTTTGTGCTGAAAAACGATCCCGACCACCCAAGTTGGTCGGTAACTATGCACTATACTGAAATGCAGCATTTTCTGGATACAACAGATATTATGGGGACAGATGCTTATCCCCTGATCAACCGCGATCACGATCTGACCGCTCTGGAGTTTGCCGGACAGATGGTCAAGCGTTTGAATGTTCCTCATTTTCTGGTAGGGCAATGTTTCAGCTGGGCGTACTACGAACCCGTGGAAAAACTCAGCGATATTGAAAGCTGGAAAAAATACCGTAATCCCACAGCGCAGGAGATGCTGAGCATGTGTCTGTCGCACGCAATCGACGGCGCTACCGGATTTCTGTATTACTATTTTCCGGCTGTAACCAATCCGAATATTCCCATCCTCAACTATCGGGAAAAGATGCTTAAAGCACTTAAAAGTGTAAACGAGGCCATGAAAAAGATCGAACCATGGATCTTGAGTGGCAACGAGATAAAACTTTTGAGCGTAAACAACCTCAAGGGCCGGGTGCGCTGCGGGGTCTTTACCGATGAAAATGGCCGCCGCTGTGCGTTGGTTGTAGGCGGAGCTCTGGGCAATAACGCAGAATTTGAACTTGATGGCAATTTTGAATCGATGTTCAATTTGAGCAAAAAAGTCAACAATAAGTGGACTTTTGCCTGTGAAGGGATAAATTCGGATATTCTTATAGAAAAGAAGTAAGTTGCCCAAACAAGATAAAGGCAAATGTAAAATGAATTGTATAATGTATTTCGGGTGTATTGCCGCACTGTTCTTGGCGTTTAATATTCAATCCGGAGAAATTGCCGTAAGAAGTGGTGAGACAATAGCTTTTGTCGGCGATTCTATAACCCAATTCGGAAACCGTCCGGATGGATTTATTCATCTGGTAATGGATGGATTGAAATGCAATGGGATAAATGCCAAAGCAATCCCCGCCGGAGTCAGCGGGCATAAATCCAGTGATATAGTGAAACGCATCAACGGTATCTTGAGAAAAAATCCGGATTGGATGGTTCTGCAATGCGGAACCAACGATGTCGGCCATGGTGTACGCGGCGTAAAACTGGAAGATTACGAGAAAAATATGAGTACGATCTTCAAAGCCGCACAGGCTGCCGGGGTTCGTGTTATGCTGGTAACGCCATCCCGGCTTTCGGAAGATCCCGATCATGCCAACAATATCAAGCTTGAAAAATATTGCGAGTTTCTCCGCCGGCAGGCTCGTGAGCACAAATTTCTGCTTGCCGATTGGAATCTTATGGAACTGCAGGCAATACGGAAACGTTCCGGGATCCGGGGCTTCAAGGTAACAGTCGACAATCTGCATCTTAACGGCTACGGTAACCGCTTTTTAGCCGAAACGATACTTGCCTCTTTCGGTATGGATGAAGAAAAAACAATACTTTTACGGAAAAAATGGGATGAAATCCCTTCCATGGCACCAATTTTCAATGCCACGCACAATCCGAACTACAAGATCAGTATAAAAGATTATGAAATTCTTTACGCTCTTGCCGAAAAAGAGAACATCAGTGTTGACGCATGGGTGAAAAAGCAGATAGCAGACCGTATTGCGGCAGAAAAGGCTGGCAGGAGATGAGTGGAATCTGTTTCTCAAAAGTATGGCTTGTGCTTTACTTTACATTCGCAATATCTATGCTTGCGCCGGCGGCTGATATTCCTGCGGTTACCGGCAAGGCTCCGGCAGCGCTGCCGCTGCAGCACCGGCTGGTGATGCCGGATACCATTTATGCTGTGGAGGGGATCGAAACCAATGTGTATTTTGACAATGTTTTTCTGTCGGTAAATTCCGGAGCGTATGTGTTTGATGTGGATTGCACCAAAGGATCGAATTTCAAAAATAAATGGAGTTTTATTCCGACTGGAAAAGATGTCGGCTGCCACAGCTGGACTCTTTCGGTGATCGGCGAAAATGGAGTCGTTGCCCGGAAAAAGCTCTCTCTTGCAGTTGCTCCGGCCAAGGCCGGGCAGGGGCGTAAGATCTCCCTGCTGATGATTGGCGACAGTATTACCAATGCAAGTGCGTTTCCCTCGCGGGTACATGAATTGTTCGGTAAAGCCGGTAATCCGGTTTTGACAATGATCGGAAGCCGTGCCGTCCCCGGCAAAAACGGTTCGGTTGTTCACGAAGGTTATCCGGGCTGGGGCTGGTTGACTTTTTTGCTGAAAGGCCCGTTTGTGGTCAAAAAAAATGGCCGTCCGGAATTGGATATTCCCGCTTATTTAGCTGAATACAACCATGGTGAGGCACCTGATTTTATTACCCTCCAGCTGGGAGTTAATGATATATTTTCTGCCGATGAAAAGCGGATGAATGAACTGCTGCCCCGGCTGGAAAAGTATATGGATACTCTGATTCGCGCTTTCCGGAAAGCCGCCCCCCGGGCTGTTATCGGTATCGGGTTGCCTACTCCGTGCGCCTCTCAAGACGGTGTCGGGCGGCACAGCGGCTGCCGTCAGAGCAAATATCAATATACTGAAAATCGCTTTATGCTCAGTGAGCTTATCATGCGGAAATACCAGAACGGGAGCGATAAAAATATTTTTGTCATTCCCATGTACAACAATCTGGATTGCGAGTATAATTTCCCAATGCAGGATTATCCGGTCAACGCCGGTAATCCGGCAAAACTCCGGATGCCGTCGGATGGTATTCATCCATCGGCAGCCGGCAGCAGACAGCTGGGTGATACTCTTTACGCATACTTGAAAAACCATTTACAATAAAAAATCAATCAACCGCTGAAAGTTGTTTTGAAAATAATAAAATATAAATACTTCATAAATAAAACAGAGCTTGTAAATTATGGAAAAGTGTAAAAAATTACAGTTCGGTATCGGTCGAGAAACCATCGTGCCGCCGATGAAAATGGGTCTTGCCGGGTATTTCAATACCCGGATATGGGAAGGAGTGCTCGATCCGATCGAAGTACGTTGTGCTTTGATTCAGGATGAGTCGAAAACAGTTCTGATAACTCAGTTTGAACTGATAACTGTTACTGCCGAATTGCAGGCGGAAGTCAGAAAAACAGCTGAAAAACATCTGAAAAACTTTGTTCTGATTTCCACTGCGACCCATTGCCATACCGCACCGGAGTTGCGTATCGGCCGCGGCGGGTATGATGAAAACTATGTGCCGTTTGCTGCCGGTGCTTTTGAAAAAGCTTTGCTGCAGGCAAAAGCGTCGCTGAGTGATTGCAGATATATCAAATCGGGAAAAGCTTTTTCCATGGATTTTTGCTTCAATCGCCGGTTCTGGATGAAAGATGGTTCTGTGGTCACCAATCCGGCTAAATGCTCAAAAGATGTTGTCCGGCCCGAAGGTGAAATCGATCCGGAGATTCCGCTGGTGCTGCTGGATAACGGAAAAAATAAATTGCTGTTGGCATCTGTTTCAAATCATGCCGATACCACTGGCGGCAGTTTGATATCCGGCGATTGGCCGGCGTGGACAGCGCATGAATCCGAAAAAGTTCTGGGGCAGGGCAGTATGTGCATGCCGTTGATCGGCTGTTCCGGCAACATCAACCATTTTGATATAAATACTCCCGGCGAACAGGCTTCGCCGGAAGAGGCGGAACGCATTGGCTGTGGTTATGCTGCAAGCATAGCCCACGCACTTGAAAATCTGCAGCAGGAACCGCTGACGCTGCAAACCGCTGCATTGGCTTTTCATGTCGGTTCACGGGAACTTTTTCCTGAAGAATTGGCCGAAGCTCTGGAGATACTGGAAAAATATCCTGCCGGTGATACAGCATCTTCCAGCACCGCTCTTACCGCACGCGACTTTGCGGAAAAGAGTCCCAAAGTATTACGTTACTTTGCAGAAAATCTCTTGAAAGTGGCCGAAAATAAAAAGGAATTTGACTTTGAAGTTTCCGGCTGTATGCTGGGTAATTGTGCAATCATCGGTCTGCCGGCTGAACCTTTTGTGGAAATCGGTCTGGAGATCCGCAAAGAAATATTCAGCTCCTGCAATCAGGTGTTGTGTTCGATCATGAACAATGGCAGCGGCAGTGGCTATATACCCAATTTATGGAATTACCGGCGGGGCGGATATGAAAATACTCCGCGTTCCAATCCTTACAGCATCCATGCTGCCGCCGGTTTGAAAAATACCTGTAAAAAACTTGAGGAGCTTTTGAACAAATGAAAAAAGAATTACTGCATTTTGTGGAATGGAAAAAAATTCCTGAAGAAAAAGTGGAATCAACCCTTGCTGATTTGCAGAGTTGGGGCGTTGAAAATATTGTTGCGCACCCATTCTGGTTCCGCGACGGCAAAGAACGCTATGTGGAAAAAATGGCCAAACGTCTGGGACGCTTCAATTTACGCGCCACTGCCTGTCACGCCTTGTGGGGGGCTGGCAATGATATGGTGGAATTCGAGGAAACTGCATGGCGCGAAATGATTCGCAAGCATCTGGCTTTTTTTGATGAACTGGCCATATTGAATGTATCAACTTATACCATTCATCTGGGATGGCAGATGGATATAAATGATCCGGAAAAAAACTTTGCCGCAATACGCCGTACTGTGGAGGCGCTGCTGCCAGGTGCCGAAAAAAATCATATAACACTGGCATTGGAAAACAGTGCCGAACCCGAAGATGTTATCAGGCAACTCGCCGAAACAGTTAAATCGTATAACAGCGAATTTGTCGGCTTGTGTTTTGACTCCGGCCATGCCAACTGCTACCAGAATGGTATAAAAAATACGCTGGAAATCATGCGGGACGGCATCGTTACCTGCCATCTGCACGATAATTACGGCAGTTTTGACGACCACAATCCTCCCGGCAAAGGCAATACCGATTGGCAGGAACTTGCGGGATTGCTGGATTCTCTGCCGCGACTGCATCACGCAGAAACCGAGTCCGGCGAGTGGGATCAGGATTCCTGGAACAAGTTCAGAGAAGCCACACGCTGAATCGACTCCGGAGAGAATAGAATTATGCCTGATGTAAAAAAATCAGTTTGCAGACAGGATTGGCATTATCCGTCAGCATCGCCTTACTGGCAAGATGGCATTTTTGTCGGCAATGGTACTCTCGGCTCGATGGCTTATGCACCACAGCATCTGGAATGGGTCTTCAATAAAAACGATGTCTTTGATCCGACGATCGAAGAAGCCATGTTCGATAAAGTCCTGCCGCACAAGCAAGTTATGGAGCTTTTAGCCAAACAGCAGCATAAAAATTCCTTTTTTCTCCGGGATTTGGAATCTGCTCCGGCAGAGCGGCCTTCCATACGCAGTACGCTGAGTGCCTGTCAGCTGCGGTTGCGTTTCTGGCACGCTCTGGGCTGGGCGGCGCCGCCGGCACCGCAAGTGGAACAGCATCTTTCGCTTTACGATGGCGTTTTAACTGAAAATATAATTTCGCACAACAGCCGTATTGCTCTGGAAATGTTTATTCCGCGTAAGTACGATACATGCTGTATGCGGATAAAGCTCCTTGCGGCAGCATCTCCGGTACAGATATTTGATCTGGTGCGGCCGACAGCCGAAATCCTTGCTCCGCCGGAGTGGAAAACGCAAGGTAATATACATGGTTTTGTGCAGAAACTTCCCGGAGGCAAATACTCCTATGCAGTTGCTATTTTGCTTGTGCCAACCCATGGGGCTTCCGATTGCAGAGTTCGCCAAATCAGCCGCAATGCCATGGAATTTTTTCAACAGGATTCGGCTGATATATTCTTGTGCATCAAAAGTTCGGTAAACGTAACTGATCCGTGGAACAAAGCCTGCGATGAGCTGAAAAAACTTGCCGCATCTGCTTATGATGAACTCAAAGCTGAACATCTTGCATGGTGGCATAATTATTGGGATAATGCATATATTGACTTTGGTAAATATAAAAAATTTCAGAAATATTTTACCTTTGCTCTGTACTCCATAGCTTCTTCTTACTCCAGAGCTCCCATGCCGGGACTGAACGGATTGACCTACGGCCCCATAAATGAACAGAATCCGGGAGTGAGCTTCAATGCGTATACTCATGACCAGAATGTACAGATACCGGCGATGCCGTTTTTTCCCATGAACCGTACATTTCTGGTGGAGTCTATTGCTGATACTTATTTGAATGCCCTGCCGGTTTTGCGTAAGCGTACTCGTGAGTTGTTTGATTCGCCGGGAGTTTTTCTGCCGCTGCAGATGAATCAGCTGGGCAGGGAGTATCCGGTGCGCCATTACCGCTATACCATTTGCGGCAGTGCTTATACCGGGTTGATACTGGCTATGGCATGGAAATACTCGCATGATATGGAACTTTTGAAAAACAAGCTCTATCCGTTGCTGCGGGAATTTACTCTCTTTTATGCGAACATCATGCACAAGGGCGATGACGGATGTTATCATCTGGATTGGAGCGTTCCGCCGGAGATATTCACCTTTACCCGTGATGAAAGTTCTACTGTTGCCATGTTCAAGGCAGTGCTGGAAACTGTGCTGGAAACTTCTGAATTACTCAATCGTGACCGCCGATACCGCAAGCATTGGCAGGATATATTGGATCATTACCCCGCAGTATCCACAACTCCTGATGGTGCGCTCTGGGCGGGACCTGATATCCCGTTGGATCACTATTTCTTCGGCGGGCATATACTCTATGCCTATTTTCCGGCCATGATCACTGATGATACCGCTACTGTCCTTAAAACTCTGGAGCTTATCGACCGGGAATCGGTTGAGCGGTCTTTTGCTGATTTTTCCGGCAACTGGCATCCGAATCATGAATGGAGTTTGTTTCTGCAAACCGCCACCCGGTTGTATGCGGGTGAAAAACACTCCGGATGGCACGGTATTGAAAGATTTCTGGAGATTTTCGGCAAAGAAAATGGACTTTTCTCTCATGACCCGGTTATTATCGGAGATCCGGATGCGAGCGAAAAAAATGAAAAAGAATTTCAAAAACCCACCCTGCGGCGCTGGGTGGATGGTTCATTGCTGGCGCCGGATCACCCGGATATACCTCGTACTGTAAGTGTTACACCCAATCATAATGCAAAAAGGGTTGCGCCGCCGGTATTGGAAGGAGCTTCAGCATTTCTCTATTTGGCAAGCACAGCATTTTTGCAAAGCCGCAACGGTACAATAAAGGTTTTTCCCGGCGTCCCGGATGATTTTACCGGCGCATTTGATCGGCTGTTGGCAGAAGGTGCGTTGGTTGTATCCGCCAAGATGGTCAAGGGGAAAGTATGTTGGGTGAAACTCCAAGCACTTCAAGGCGGCAAATACCGGCTTTGCAATCCATTTGAGCTCACCGGAGAATATCTTGAAGGCAGCCTCAAGCCGGGAGAATCAATAGTATTCAGTACACGAAAAAAGCGTAAATAACTGTTGAAGCAATGGATGCAGCAAGATTATGAAACTGCATCCATTTTTTACAGCACACTTAATGAGGCATCTTCACAACTTATGCTCTGGGTAAAATCATTAGAGCAGAGTACGTGTATTGAACAAAAAAATAAAAATTCAACCGGTGATCACTTAAAAACGCTGCCTCTTGATAAAATCACTTCGTTAGCGTCTTCTTTATAATAGTAAGAGTAGTCAGTACCTTTCATGAACATTTCGCAGTCGTTGATTTGATTGGGCAGAGCTGCTTCAAGTAAAGATTTCAGAGCAGAAGCATTTACCACGCTTTCACGCATTGCTTCCAGATACGCATTTTTGTTGACAATACTCCAATCAATGCACTTTTTCAAAGATCGTTTGAGCATTAAATCAAAACAGATTTTGGTATTGCGACCG
Organism: Victivallaceae bacterium; assembly: GCA_045635745.1. Taxonomy (GTDB): domain Bacteria; phylum Verrucomicrobiota; class Lentisphaeria; order Victivallales; family Victivallaceae; genus SIG78. The sequence continues at coordinate 97,986 of JAZTWG010000048.1, read as the reverse complement.
TTGCTTTCCATAAAAGGATGTGCTACATTCATTTTCACATACTTGGCAATGATTTCATCGAAAGAGTTTTAAGGCATGTTTTCGATGTTTGGCAATATCGAGTCAAAATAAAGAGCATTGGCAAAAGTAAACCCGGCTTTGCTGATATTTCCGAATGCGAGCAACTCCACGGGCAGCGCAGCTCACCACTACACAAGTGGAGCGATAGCGGCACGACTTCACAAGCAAGACTTCTTGCAGTATAAGTGAAGATGTCCCGGCTTCATTACATTACGCCGTGGCAAGGAAGAAAAGCCTAAAGGCTTTTGAGTGAAGAACGGCTGAAGCCGTACGAAGAGAAGTCTTGCGACTTCGTTTTTTTTGCCTTTTCAAGGCAAAAAAATGGCAGCCCCGTAAGGATTCGAACCTCAACAAAATGAACCAGAATCACTTGTGCTACCATTACACCACGGGGCTGCAATCGGCGATCTCTCAATCGCAATATGTCATATAATATAACACTGATTTTGCAAAAGGCAAAAAAAAATATGCAGAAAATCTGATGTTTCACCTTTTTTACCATTTTATTGCCGTATTTTATATTGATATTGAAAAATAAAATGCGTTTCCCCTTTCTTATGAGCTGCGAAATAATTGAAAAAATTTTCTTTTATGCTATAATAAAACAAAGTTAAACTCAACTTTCAGGAGATTAAATGTAGTGGATCTTACCGGATTTTTAAGTCTGTTTATTGCTGCCGGCTGTTTTTCCGGTATATCGTTTACAGCTTTGGCTGTCCCGGAAAAGCCGGACGGCAGTTTGATGAAAACAGTAAATAAAAACAATGTAAAATCGAAAAACAATCATAAAGACTCGATTATGGATATAGAAAAACTCGACCGTTATATGGCACGGCGTAAAGTAGATCGTGCCGGACTTGCATTTTATGATCCGCGCGATGGAAAATTTGCCGTGGAGGGTTTGTACTGGTTTCCTGTGGATAAGCGGTATCACCGCTTGCCGGTCGGATCAGAACAGAATGTCCGCAGTGCGGTCAACGAACTGGCGCGCTGTACCGCCGGCGCGCAGATACGTTTTGTTTCCGACAGTAGGTGCATTGTAATTTCCGCCCGCAACAGCAATGTCAAAACTTCTGCCACCATGGCAGAAACCGGCCGCAGCGGTTTTGACCTTTATTGCGGAACGCCCGGAGTGGATGAAGAATTCTGGAACACCGCGCGCCCGGTGCCCGGTGAGACGGTTTTTGTAGATGAAATATTCAATGTGCCGGAGAAGCAAATGCGGCATTTCCGGATCAACTTTCCGCTTTACAATGGAATTGACGAAATTTTTATCGGCTTGGAAGATTCCGCACAGATTCTGCCGCCCGCACCGCTGAAAGATCCACGCCCGATTGTCATTTACGGTACCAGCATTACTCAAGGCGGATGTGCTTCGCGCCCCGGCAGCGCTTTTACCAATATCCTGAGCCGCAAACTGCAACGGGAATTTTTGAATTTCGGCTTTTCCGGCAATGGACAGAATCATCTGGAAGTAGCTGAAATACTCTCTCAAATAAAAAATCCGGCAATGTTTATTTTAGACAGCGAAGCCAACAGTGTTTCGGCGGCGCTTATCAGGGAACGGGTTCCGCGTTTTCTGGATATCATCCGTAAGGCATACCCGGATATTCCGATTCTGGTATTGAGCAAGATACCTTACGGTAAACGCTATGCGGTGGAACTGCCAAGTTACAAAGAAGAATTTCGCGCGATCGTTGAGCAGAAACAAGCTGCCGGTGATAAAAATATTTATTTCATTGACGGCAGTAAATTCTTTGACGCTGCGGATTACAGCGAAAATACCGTTGATGGTGCTCACCCCACCGATCGTGGATTTGCCCAGATGGCGCAAAAACTGGAAGTCGAATTGCGGAAATTTTTTCCGTAAGTCCGTTTGCCGCTGAATTTCGTCTGGTGGAGTTGTATTGTATTCCTCTGTCGGCAATGATTTATGGCGCAAAGTTTTTTTGACACCAAGCTTGTATATCTTCGGTCAGCTGGTTGTCACCGGGCGTGGCCGGAAAGTGGCCGACATCGCGGATAAAGAGAGTTTTGTACTCTTCTTTAATGCCGTTGGCTACCGAAAACTGTCCTGCCGGCGCAACACATGGATCGAATAATGCAGGCGCACAGCAAACGGGGATATTTATGAATCCGGCCGCAGCCGAGGCGTCGAACCAGTCGAGTACTTCCAAGGCTTCCGGATGGGCGAGCACATACTGGCGGCAGGCTTCGCCGCTGCCGGTGGATTGGTAATCAAAACGTATTCTTGCCCCGAAAGTCGGTACGTTCAGATATGCTGCCTTAAAACGTTTATCCCAGGCCAGAAGCAAGGCCCCCATACCGCCGCCCATGCTGGCACCGGAATAATTCAGATTTGCCGCCGTATCCGGAAACATATCCAGCAGTACGCTGGCAGCCATCCATTGATCAGCGATCACACCATGGAGTATGTAAGTGGATTTATCCTGTATGCCGTGGAGTACATGACTCTTCACCTCCCAGGGAATTGTTTTATTTTGCGAAAAGCCCAAGCCGCGCACGCAGGCAAAAGCTGTGGTCAGATTGTATGCACTCAATGCCGGAGCGCCCGGATTGCCGTAGCCCTGACCAATAACCAACCCCCCGCATGAGTTTTCCGGTCGGGCGATGAACATGACAAATTCCACTCCGTCGTAATTACGAACCCGGATACGGTAGATTTTTTCATTCTCTCGGGGACTCCACAATTCTGCTTCCACATGGTAGTCTGGCTTGCCGGAGGTAACTTGTTGGTAATGTGTTTGCCAGAAATCCGCAAAACCTTCCGGCGGAACTCCCGGTTTGATCTGCAGAAGAGCTTTTCTTGTCATGCCATTGGTGGGATCAAAGCTGAATTCGTGTCGGATCTTCATGAAAACAGTTTCCTTGAAATGTAGTTTAACGTGTTACTTCAGCGGCGGCAGATTGCTGTAGTGATTGCTTTTTAACAGTTTTCTGCACAAGTATATCAAAAGCAAGATATTGCATGTTGTTACCGCTGTCCACGAAATAGGGTAGGCCCAGAGTATGGACTCAATGGTTTTATAATGACCGAGGGCAAAACGCACCCACAGAACCCGCAATCCGCATGTGCCCGCCAAGGTGGCGATCGCCGGAATGAGCGTGGAGCCGAGTCCGCGTGCCGCACCGCTGGTGACATCCATGAACCCCAGCAGAAAATATACCGGGAACATCTCTTGAGCCCGGATGACTCCAAAGCGGATCACTTCCGGATCGCTGCTGAAAATCCCCGCCAGCTGCGGCGAAAAATAAAGCAGAATATTACCGGAGAGGATATTGATGACAAAAGTCATGCCCAGACAAAGATAGATCGCCCTTATTACCCGGTGATACTGTTTTGCACCGTAATTCTGCCCCACCACCGCGATCGACGAGTGGTGCATGGCAAAAACTACCGCATAGAGCAAGTGTTCAATATTCAACCCCACAGTGATCCCGGCAACTGCCGCCACTCCAAAGGTATTGACCCCGCTCTGAACCACCAGGTTGGAAATGGCAAAACACCCGGATTGCGCTCCGGCCGGCAGCCCAAGTCGCAGGATTTTTTTCAGCTGTGATGTATCAACACGCAAATTGCGCAATATCAACCGCGTTGAGCCGTGATTGTTCTGCAATCGCCGGATCACCAGCCAGGCGGAAAGCGCCTGACTGGCTACGGTGGCAAGTGCCACACCCGCTACATCGAGTTTGCATACTACAACCATAAATATATTCAAAAGCAGATTGACTGCCCCTGAAATTATCAGATAATAGAGCGGACTTTTGGTATTGCCCACCGCCCGCAGTATGGCGCTGCCGAAGTTGTAGACGATTTGAAAAGGTACTCCGATAAAACATATTACCAGATAGAGTATTGATTTAGATTGCGAATCTTCCGGTATATCTGTAACCGTTACCAGCCATTTGACCATAGCAAAGCCGAAAAGCGATGCCGCTACGCCGCCAACTACACCTATTGCAATGGCCGTATGCACCAGATGGGTCATGTTTTTACTGTCTTTGGCTCCGAAATATTGTGCTGCCAGCACGTTGGTGCCGGTCGATAAGCCGGTTACAACATTGATTATCAATCCGGTGATCGCCACTGTTGCTCCGATCGCCGCCAGACTTTCCGGACTGCCCCAGCGCCCGATTACCACCATATCTGCCGCATGAAAGGCCAACTGTAAAAGATAAGTAAGTATCAGCGGCAGAGCATAACGCAGCAGCTTGCCGAAAAGCGGCCCGTGGCTCATATCTATGAAATTTTTATTTACAGCCATTTTTTTTCAGATATTTTATCGGCGTTTGATTTCCAGTTTGCCGGAAGCGGCTTTTTCGAGCGTTATTTCCAGGCAGCCGTCGATGACCATTTTTACCGGTACATTTTTGTTGTTGTACAACGCATCCCATTCGCCGGCGCCGGCAACATACAATACCGTTGTTTTATCGCCATGATCTCCGGAAATGACCAGATCGGCTTCGGCTCCGTTTTCCGAAGTTTTCAGACTCCTGACCCAGCAATCGAATCCGGCATTGAAACGTTGCGGCTCAAAATAGGCTGCGTACCAGTTCAGCACCGGCGAAGAGAGTCCGCCAAAATGACAGCAGCCCGCACCGCGGTGTGAACTCATGGAAAAGTGTTCAAAACAATATCTGGATTGATCCACTTCGTTCTGCCAGAGATCGAGTGCGGTTTGGGCTATCTTGCGGGCAAAGTCACTGCGGTTGTCGTCCAGCGCCGCTTTCCAGAAGAACCACTGGTGCGGCATCCAGACACAGCCGTTCCAATATCCGTCGGTACGGAAGTACGGAGCGGTTTTGTCCACGGTGGAAATACCTATATCGCTCCACATGTGTTCAGGATCGGCAAGTCGTGCAAAGAGCTTTTCGCGCTGATCTTTACTGCATATACCGGAAACCAGCGGGCTGGCTCCATCCATGCCAAAGTTGAAATTCACTTTGCTTTCCGGATCCAGCCAGAACCCGATCGGATTGCCGTTTTGATCGTGCTCAACATAGCTGAAGATCGAATCTTTTTCACTCCACGAATGAGTTTGCAATGCTTCGGCAAATCTTGCAATATCGTTTTGCAGCAGTTCTTTATCTTTTTCAATGCCCAGTTCGTCTGCCGCCTGCAAAAGGATCTTGGCAAAACGAATGGCGTGTGCCGTAGTCACTGCCGGTACGCAGTTGTGGGTTTTGTTTTTGTACACATACCACTGCGGCGGGTAATCATCCCAGCCGCCGGAGTTGTAGAAGTAATCCCAACTGCAGAGCATGTTGCTCCTGGCCCGGTTGTAGGTGGAAGTCGGCACATGGCCGGCGATGAAATTGTAAAACTGCAGCAATCTGGGGTAGAAAAACTCCAGCATTTCTTTATCCTGCCAGCGGTTCCATATTTCAAGATACATATATATCTGAACCGGCATCGGGGTTCCGTAAAGCAGAAAGGCATTATCTGCGCCGGGGTCGGTAACATATACATTCAAATTTTCAATGGCGCGGGTTTTATCCAGCTCCATAAAGCCCAGACCGATAAAACCGGAATCCCAGCTGTAAAGACTGTTGAAGAATTTATCCGGTACATGATGGCGTATATTGCAGCCCTGTTTGCTGATCGGGAAATTGACATTGGTCAAGCTGGTGGCCCGCATCAGCTGCTGGCTGAACTCATACTTTTTGCCGGCAGTGGAACCGCGGGGAATACTGGCACGTTTTCTGGCCGTTTGGAAAAGTTTTTCCAGATTGTCCTCGCTTTTATCGATCGCTGCGATTGCTGCTTCGGCTTCGGCGGCAGAGGGGGCCATACTGTAAAGGGTATAAACCACTTCTCTGCCGCCGGATGCAATTTCGATAGGCAATATATAGCTGTCGCGGCAGAATTCATTGCCGATGGGCCGCCCCTGCCGGAAATAGGGGTGGCGCAATCCGTAGGAGTAGTTTATAAAATGAGAGAGGTTATCCACCCAGTATTCGCGGCAGCTTGATTCGGCTCTGCTCCACCAGCAAGCATAGTTATGCGAGAGTTTATCGCTGGAAACAATACAGCTTTGTGCCGCAGAGCCATCTTGCACCTGCGGCGACATGGCACGGCCCATGGGGGCAAAGAGTATATCGGCAACCTGCAGAGTCTTATCGCCGGCAATAAAGCCATCGATGTAGAGCCCGGCACCATCGGACGAGCTGATTATTTCGAGAGTATTGATTTTTTCGAGCTTGCCGCAATAAAGTTCAACAAGTTCAAATTCGCCGCTGCCGGCAAGGTCAAAAGCAAATTTCTGACCATTGAGCAGAACATCGAACTGCTGATTTTTTTCTTTGTCCACCCGCATCCGGGCGTAGATTGTGCCGTCGGTATGGCCGGAAGTTATTTTATAGACGATTTTATCACCGGCTTTTTCGGCAAAGCAGGGCAGACCCTTGTCGTAAAAAGGTTTACCGATACAGCGGTTATTGACCGTGCCTGGGAAATTCTGTTCGCCGCGTCTGCCGCCGGCAAACACCAGATTGTGGTCAAATCGCGTGTAGGAGTAGCTGATTTCTTCGTAATCCAGTGCATCAATGAATTGGGCATTCTCCGGAATAAAGGGCATCACATCCGGCCGGGGCGCAAGTCTTACGCAAGCGAGCAAACTTGAGGCGCGCAGTTCATGGGTATTGTTGACAAATTCCGCCCGTCCGATCCAGAGATTTTTGCCTATATTGCCGTAGGCGGTATCACAATACAGGTGATCCATGCCTTCCATTTGCTGGCGGAATGCAAAATAGCTCAAGTCCGGCGCTGCTTCCAACGGCGAACAGCCACATTCGCGCAAAGTTTCCGGCGGGAAGAAACTTCTCCGCAGTATGCCGGGAATCAGACAGAAATCAAATTTGATCCCTTTTTTACGGTCGGCAATATGGCTCAAAGCATAAATGTCGCGGGCAAAAGGTCCCCAGTCGGAAAGGCTTTCAAGGTCATGAGTATTTGCAAGATAATCATATTTATTCATAAAAATCCATCAGCTCCTTGTTCATTGAAAATATAACAGAGGTTAATTTACACGCGCAAACGCAAATTGCAAGCAGTGATACAGTTTTTTTCCCATCAACCGAGTATAAAAACTTAATCAGAACACCATTGATTTGGCAGCAGCGGCGCCCGGCAGGGATGCCATGGATTTATTACGCTGAAACATCACTCTTTCAGTTGCAAAAAAAAATAGTAACTGTATATTATTGAAGACGTGAAAAACTTAAAATATCAGGAGAGAACTTATGCCTCTGTTACGTATGGATGAACTTATGATCGCCGCCCGCAAACAGGGCGCCGCTTTGGGTGCTTTTGAGTGCTGGGACAGTTTGAATATCAGCGCCGTCTGTATGGCTGCTGCCAAATGCCGTTTCCCGGTTATTCTGCAAGCCAGCCCGGTGGAATACAACCTTATGGGCGGAGCAGATGCTCTGGCGGATATTGCCGGTTTTTATGTGAAAAAGTATGATATATCCGCAGCTTTGCATCTGGATCACGGCAGCACCATTGAACATGTGCAGGAATGCCTTGCCGCCGGTTTTACTTCGGTCATGCTTGATGCTTCCACGTTGAAGTTTGAAGATAATATTGCACTTTCAGCTCAAGCTGCTGCTATCGCCCGCGAATATAACGCTTCGTGCGAAGCCGAACTCGGACATGTTGGCGGAGGTGGTGATGGTGGGGCGGCAACCGAATCGGTGCTGACTGTTCCGTCTGAAGCCGCAGAGTTTGTGGAACGCACCGGGATCAACTGCCTTGCGGTGGCTATCGGCACGGTTCACGGCGATTACAAGGGCAAGCCGGAACTGCGGCTCGACCGCTTGCAGGAGATCGCCAATGCTGTGGATGTGCCGCTGGTATTGCATGGCGGATCTGGAACTCCGGCCGATTTGCTGCAGAAAGCGATCAAACTGGGCATTGCCAAGATCAATATCTGTACTGATATAAACAAAGCTATGCTCAATGCTATTGATGAAGCCAAAAATGTTCTCACACCTTCGGTTCCGGGGAATTTCTACCGCCCGGCGGTGGAAGCTGTGGCGGCTAAAACTGAAGAAATGATCAAGCTTTTCCGCTGTGGAAAATAAGTGAAAGGAAATGCCATGAAACGTTCCGAAATAAATCGCGAAATTCGAGCCGCCGAGGAGTTTTTTGCCCGGCATAATTTCAAACTTCCCAAATTTGCCACCTGGAGCAAGGAAGATTGGGCGCATCAGAATCAGGACGAGATTGCCGAAATATTTGATTGCGGCTTGGGGTGGGATATAACTGATTTCGGCAGAAATGATTTCAGAAAATACGGTCTTTTGCTTTTCACTATCCGCAACGGGGTGAATAATTCGCCGGTCTACACCAAAAAATACGCCGAAAAGATTATGATTTCGCGCCGCAATCAGATGACTCTGATGCATTGCCACGCACTCAAGACCGAAGATATAATCAACCGCGCCGGCGGCAAGCTTGTTTTTGAACTTTACAACCGCAGAGGTGATACTTGCGAGCTTGACGATACTCCGGTAAATCTGGTGCGTGACGGCCGCAAAATTACCGTACCCGCCGGCGGCAAGGTGGTGCTTGATCCGGGCGAAAGTCTGACCCTTACTCCCAATGTGTTCCACCAGTTTTATGCCGACGACAGCGACGATGTTATGATCGGCGAGGTCTCAAGCGTAAACGACGATCATACCGACAATATCTTTTATGAGCCGCAGCTGCGCTTCCCCGGCGTGGAAGAAGATGAACCCATCTACCGCCGTACCGTAATGGATTATTGAGTGAAGTTTTGTGCCCGGTTGTCCCGGTACAGGGGGTACGGCTTTATACATGTAAAAAAGCTGCTGCAGAGTGATTCTGCAGCAGCTTTTTATACACCACTTATGTGGTTTACTTAATCAACAGATACGTTTCAGAGGTCGGCGATCTTTATGAGTGCCCCGCCGGCGGCGCGGCTGCGGCTGGCAGCTTCGAGGAATGCAATGATATTGAGAGTTTCTTCAATATCGATCGGGCTCTTGCCGGACTGGAAGAAGGGCACGATCTGCTTGAGCATCATGCTGTAATAGGGAATAGCGCCCGAAGCCACTGCCTGACGCTGATGCACGTTGGTAGTGATGGTGCAGCCGAATTCCCAGACACCGTTGCGGTTGCCGAGGATCGAGCCGATTCGGCCATCGGCCCAGCGGCCGAAGAGCAAATCAGCGTGTTCAGTGGGGATCACCTGTACGGATTCAAGACCTTTGCCCATCATGGCAAAGAGGATTTCCGTGGAGTGGATGCCGTACCAGAAATAGTCGCGATAGTCATCGAGCAGGTTCATGGGTCCGAATGCCTGACAGGCAAAAACCTGGGTGTCTTCTTCCTGCTTGAGGTCGCAGATTCCCAGCGCCCAGCGCAAGCTCGAGCAGCTCATCAGCGGCACATTTTTCGCTTTTGCCAGTTCCACGATAGCTTTGGCATCGTCATAGTTGCAAGCCAAAGGTTTATCAATATAAACAGGTTTGCCGAAGTTGGCGAGCACTTTGAACTGTTCAAGGTGCTGGTCGCCATCGACGCTTTCCAGAAAATACGCATCAAGACCGGCCAGCGCTTCGATGCTGTCAACGATTTCAATGCCTTTTTCGCGCAGTTCGTTGGTAAAACCTTCCACGCGGTTGATGCTCGAAGAAAACTTGGTGCTGCCGCCCGGGAACGCCTTAACTACCCGCACGCCCGGAACGTGAAATTCGTTGGTGGGGTCGTTGAGCAATTTTACGAATGCAGATACATGCGAGGTATCCAACCCGATCATACCGACTTTGAGTTCAGCCATTTTTTTATCCTTTCGATTATGGTTGAAAAATGTTTTTCTGTTAAATGTTCAAAAGCTTTTCAGCATTTTTATGCGATATTTTTTCATAGGTCTGCTGCGATATAAGACCTTCATTCAGCCATTGATCCATCAAAGGTTTTTGCGGCGGAATCGGCTCGTCGATACTGCTGAAGCGGTCGGTGCCGAAATAGAGCTGATCCTGAAATTTTTCCATGAATTCAGCCCCATGCACCGGATCGCAGCTCAAAGCGTATGCCCCGCTGCCGGCAGAAATATCGCCGCGCAGATTGGGGTAACGGGAAAAAAGCTCCCAAAGCCGGCCTTTCCTGCCGTAAGCGCTTTTCAGATATTTTTCCCGGTCGGCTTCGGTCACATCTCCGGAAATTTCGCTCCAGAAGGCCATGGAGTGACCGATAAATACTGTATCGGGGTATTGCGCGAGCATTTTTTCAAATCCGGGCAGGTGAAATTCATCGGTCGCTCCATAGGTGTGCCCGCCGGGGCGCTGGATGTGGAATATCAGCGGCATATCCAGTTCTCCGGCGGCTTCGTAGATGATGCCGTAGCGCGGATCGTCGATGGGAATGGAACCGCAAACTTCACCGATGCCTTTGCAGCCGAGTTCTTTATAGATCTTCAGCAGATTATACATGCTGCCGCGTGCACCTTTTTCTCCCCTGATCAGCATTGAGCGCGGGTCCACGGCGCAGAATGGTATCAACCGGTCGCTGTGGCGCCGACACGCCCGCAATACATCCTGATTGCCGGCACAGCCGTAACGGTCGAGCACTTCCGGATTGATCAGCGGCAGAACTACTGATTTTTCAATGCCTTCCATATCCATGCGTTTGAGCAGAATCTCTTCGGTAAACGGCGGGCGGTCCAATATGCCGGCGGCAAATTCAGGAAAATCCGGATAGGTTATATGGGTATGTATATCAATAAACATTGCTGCCTCTTTATTGAATTTTTATTTGATTATAGAAAATATACCAAGTCAAAATCAATAATTCAAGTTAAAAACAGTATTTTATCATACTTTTTTACATGTTGCCCAGTTAAAAATGTAAAAAAATCGTTTCAGAACAGGCAAAATTGCAAGTTTAATATTATAGTAATAGAGTGAAGAAGTTTTTTTATCGGGAAAATAACGTGATCGAAGTTGCAGAAGAAGCGCGCAAGCGAGTGGAGAGAGCATTCATTGTCGGAACTCTTATGGTCAATGACGACCCCGGGAGAGTGCATGCTCATTTGGATGAACTTGCAGAGCTTTTGAAAAATCTGGATATAGAAGTTGTAGGCAGAGCTGCGGTCAAGCTCAAAGGTGCTCCGCATCCGCAATATTTTGTCGGCACCGGCAAGGCAGAAGAAATTGCTCTTATGGCGGAAGAAGCCAAGGCCGATGTGCTGGTGTTTGACATGGAAATAACACCCACCCAGCAGCGCAATTGGTCACGGCTTTGCCGCAATTTGTGCGTTATCGACCGGCAGGAAGTTATTCTTGATATTTTTGCCGACCGGGCCAACACCCGCGAAGCGGTGCTGCAGGTGGAATTGGCTCGCTGGCGTTATCAGCTGCCGCGGCTGGCGGGGGCGTGGAGTCACTTTTCCCGTCAGCGGGGCGGGGCGGTCAATGCCAAAGGGGAGGGCGAAAGCCAGATCGAACTTGACCGGCGGCAGATAAAAATGCGTATATCCCGGCTGGAACAGGAGCTGGCCGAAGTACGCAAGCAGCGAGCCACCGGACGGAAACTGCGTGAACGTCACGATGTGCCGCACGGGGCGATCGTAGGCTATACCAATGCCGGAAAATCATCACTTTTAAAGCTGTTGTCCGGCCGGGAAGTTATGGCAGAAGATAAACTTTTTGCCACGCTTGATCCGATGACCAGAAAGGTTGTGCTGCCGGATAAGCAGACCGTGCTGCTGACCGACACGGTAGGATTTGTCCGCAAACTGCCGCATGATCTGGTGGAGGCATTCAAGTCCACGCTGGAAGAAGCGGTGCTGGCGGATTTTCTTATACTGGTGCTGGATCTCTCAAGCCCCGAGATCGATGAGCATTGGGATACGACTTTATCGGTGCTTAAAGAATTGGGCGCCGATACAGATAAAATACTGGTGGTGTTCAATAAGATCGACCGCCCGCATGATGAGCTGGCGCTGATCCGGGCGAGAAGTCTTTTCGCCAACGGCATATTTATTTCGGCGGCAACCGGAGAGGGTGTGGAAACTCTTTTAAGTACGGTGTCGCAGCTGGCAAGTGAACACTCCCGGGTAATGAAGCTGATTATTCCGCCGGAGCGCTCCGATCTGGCGGCGCTGGCGCATCGTAAAACCACGGTGCTGGCCAGTGATTACGATGATTGCGGCAATGCAGTTATGACAATAAGCTGCAATGCCTTTTACCGGGAAAAATTCAAAGATTTTCAGGTGGTGTAATGAAAGAAAGAGTTGTGAAATTTCTGTTGACTGCGGCCACGGTGCTGGCGATCCTGCCGGCCGCGGCAAGCGAAACATTGGATAGTTCACCCTGGGTGGGGTGGCGCAAGGGCTACGAGTATTACGACAAAGCCACGGCCGCCAAAGAAAATAATCAAGTGGAAGCTGCCTTGGAAAATTTCACCCGCAGCCGGGAGTATTTCAATGCCGTCAGCAGCAATTTCCCGCAATGGAACAAATCCGTTGTGCAGGGGCGTATCCGGCTGTGCGATAACGAGATAAAGGCTTTGAAAAAGATTGTAGCACCCAAATCTCCGAAAGTTCAAATCCCAACTTCCCGGCCGGAAGTTTATCCGCCGCAAACGGTTCAGCGCCCGGTAACGCATGTGCCGGCAGAACACCGGGTGCCGGCTTATTCCGCGCCGGGAGCGTATGTGCCGGAAAATCGTCCGGTTTACAGCGGCAGTTATTCAATGGCTGATCCCAACGCTTCCAACCGGCTCTACATAGAAATGCAGTCCGAGATCGATCAATACCGCCGGAAACTGCGTAATGCGCTTATGGAAATAGATCAGTTGCAGATAAAACTTCAGCAGAGCGAGGTCCGCAGCCGCGATATCGACGGCATATTGCGCGACTATCGTTTGCTGCAGGAAAAATACTCTTTGCTGGAAGTACAGTACAAAAATGCCCGGGAACGCGCCAATACTGCTGACCGTACCCGCTATGAAGATCAGATCATGAGTCTGAAAATGGCTAACGATGAAGCTTTGAAACGCATTCAGCAGCTGGAAGAAACCCTCCGCACCCGCGATCAGGATTACTCCAAAAGCCGTACCGAAGTGTTGAAATTGCGCGATGAACTTCAGCAGGCTGCCAACGAAAAACGCCGTATCCAGCGCAATATGGAACTTCAGCGCAATCAGCTTGCTGCTGCTCCCGGCGCAGATAAAGAGCTGCAGGAAAAACTCCAGCTGCTCGAAAGTGAACTCAAGCGCAAAGATCAGCGTATCGACCGCCTGATGAAGCTTTTGAGCGATAACCCCGGCGAAGGTGTCAGCAATGCTGCGGCCGCTGCTAATGAAGCAGAAATGAAGCTTTTGCGCAAAGAGATCGCTGATCTGCGCCGCAGCAGCGGCATGGAAAATACTCTGCGTAAAACCATAAGCGATCTGACAGCCAGCGAAAAATCGCTTAAAAATGAACTTGCCCAGCTTAGTGGCCTGATGAAAGTAAGAGATGGCGAATTGCAGAATTTCCGTCAGCGTGAACGTAAGCTTCAGGATGCCGCAAAGGTCAGCAGTAATGAAATAAACGTTTTGTTTGACCGTACATCCAAGCTCGAAAAAGAGCTGAAAACCTATTCTGACCGTTATCGTGAACTGGAAAAACGTTATCAGGATCGGCTCAATGCCGATGCGGTCAACACCGGCAAACTGACCAAAGCCAAAGAACTTGCCCAGCGCGCTTTGCAGGAATGCAATCTTAAATTGCAGAATATCGAGAAAGCCAACGAAAAACTCCGCCGGAATCTCAAGGAAGAGCAGGAGATGATCAAAAAATCCCGGGCTTCGATCATTGATTTGAAAGCGCGTCAGCATTCTGCCGAAGTGGAGCTCCGCAAGATGGCTGCTTTGCAGAAAGCTTATGACGAATTGAAAGCCAAGTTTGATCTCTTCAATCAGGCCAGCAATTCAGATGTGCTTACTGCACTCAACCGTATTCCCGGCTTGGAAGAAAGTCTCAAGCGTTATGAAAAAGAAAACAGTTCTCTGCTGAGCGAAATATCAAAACTCAAACGTAAAATGAGTGCAGGTTCCGGAAATGCTGCAGTTGAAAATATGGAACTTGAACTCATTGAAGATTTGCTTTCCGATGGCCGCAGTGCCGAAAGCCGGGGTAACCGGGAGATTGCAATCTGGAACTACCGGCAGGTGCTGGCGCGCGAAAGTGATCACCAGGAAGCAGCTGTAAGACTTGGCAATATTTATCTGAAGCTCAATAAAGCAGATGATGCGGCCAAACTGCTTGCAGCCGCCGCAAAACGGGCTCCCGGTGACTCTATAGTGGTCAACAGCTACGCCCGGGCCCTGATCGGCAGAAAAGATTACGATCAGGCACTGAAAGTTTTGAAAGAACTCAAAAAACAGCGCGGTAATCGAGTGGATGCCGATGCCTTGCTTACCGAAGCGGTGGCATGGAGCCGCAGCGGCAGCAATAAAGAAGCCGAAAAGACTTTCAAAGCTGTTTTGCAGCTGGTTCCGAATAATGCCGAAGCGGCTTATGAGCTGGCTTTGATGCTTTCGGCCGACGAAAAACGGCGCAAGGAAGCCGGCGAATTCTACATGCTTGCCAAATCCAATGGCATAGGTATAGACAGTTACCTTGAAGAGATCCTGCGCAGTTTTTCTTCCACCGATCATGCAACGCGCGATTTTCTGCTCAACAATGTTGCTGATGCTATGAATGAGAATGATATGGCATCGGCCGCATGGTATCTGGCGGAAGTCAAAAAACTCTATCCCGATGATCGCGAATATCAGGTGATGCTGGCCGTATGGCAAATCCTGAACAAGCAAGCATTGGAAGTAGTGAAAAATTTCAAGAATGCACCGACCGACCGGGAAAAAATGCTTTATGCTGTGGCGCTGCTCTGCAACGGTAAATACGATGAAGCCAGACCGATTGCCGGAAAACTGAAAAATCTGCCGTCCGGGGCCCTGCCGCAGGCAATGAAAAACTATTTGCATAAACAAGCTGCCGAAGCTCCGGAGGCAGCCCGGGATGTATACGGTATCATTGCCGGAAAATGCAAACAGTAAAAGAGTATTCGTAATAATTTCAACATAATCAAATAAATAACAACGGAAGGGATTTCTTATGTTGATAGATTTTTTGACCAATCCGGTATTGGTCGCAGTTGTAATACTGCTGGTATTGGCTGTATTGCGTTTGAATATTGTATTTTCCATTATTATTGCGGCGCTGGCAGGCGGACTGCTCTCCGGCATCGGCGATGCCAAAACGCTCACTGCGTTTTCCACTGGGCTTGGCAGCGGTGCAAAAATTGCGTTCAACTATGCCATGCTGGGGGCGTTTTCAATTGTGATTTCACGTTCGGGCTTGACGGAACTGCTGGCGCAGATTCTGCTTAAAAAAATGAATAAGGAAGTTACCCGCAACCGTATTACCGGATTCAAGTACGTTCTGCTGTTCATTCTTACTTTGATTTCCATGTCTTCGCAGAACCTTATCCCCATACATATTGCATTTATTCCGATCCTGATACCGTCGCTGCTGCAGATTTTTGCCAAATTCAAGCTTGACCGCAGAGCGGTGGCGTGTATTCTTACATTTGGTCTGATCACTCCTTATATGTGTTTCCCTTTCGGGTTCGGACGCATTTATATAAATGATATACTTATCGGCAATCTGCAGAGCAATGGCATGAATATCGATCCTGCTGTTTCGGTCAAAGCCATGGCTATCCCCGCGCTGGGGATGCTTGTGGGGCTGTTGACCGCTGTTTTCATATCTTACCGCAAACCGCGCGAATACGATGAAAGCAAGATCCAGGCTGTTTCTCCCTCCAATGTGGAGATCAAACCGTGGAAAGTCATTACCGGTGTGGTGGCGATCATTGCCGGTTTTACGGCGCAGATCGTGCTGGATTCGCTCTTTCTGGCTTCGCTGGCGGCGGTGCTGGTGTTTGTGATCGCCCGGGTGATAAGCTTGCGCGATACGCAGGATGTCTTTGTGCATGGTGTATACCTCATGGGCGGTATAGGTATTGTAATGATCGCCGCCAGCGGTTTTGCTGAAGTCATGAAAGCCACCGGCGGGGTAAATGAACTGGTGGATATGATTTCCAAAGGCTTGGGCAGCAACCGGGCATTTGCAGTATTCATGATGCTTTTTATCGGTCTGCTTATCACTATGGGGATCGGTTCATCATTTTCAACGGTGCCGCTGATTGCAGCTATTTATGTGCCGCTTTGCATGAAACTGGGTATGTCGCCGGAAGCAACGCTGGCGGTCGTAGGTGTGGCCGGTGCGCTGGGTGATGCCGGTTCTCCGGTATCCGAATCGGTGCTGGGCCCCACCGCCGGTTTGAATGCCGATGGTCAGCATGACCATATTTATGACTCTACCATACCTACTTTTGTACACTTTAATATACCGCTTTTGATCGCCGGCTGGATCGCCGGTATGGTATTGTAAAAGCAGGCGGTAAACTGCAGAGCCGGAACAGGATTGGCAACGATCATCAACTGTTCCGGCTTTTGTTTTTTCTGCATTTTGCGGAATGCTCTTCAGCGGCCGGATTTTTTGTCGGTCACAATACTGTATTTACCGGCTTCGGCGGCATAATTTTTTGGCGTTATTTTATAGTGTTCGCTGAAAACTTTTATAAAATAACTGCTGGAAGAAAATCCGCAGCGGTTGGCGATTTCGGCTATCTGCAGCCGTGTTGTCTGCAGGAGTTTCCGCGCTTCCTCCAGCCGCAGCGATGTCAGATATTTGCTGAAGCTCACACCGTATTCCTGATGGAATATTCTTGAAAGATACGCCGGACTTATGCCGATGTGTTTGGCGGTCTGTTTCAGACTCAACGGTTCAGCGTAGTTCTGATCCAGAAAATGCTTTGCCCGGCGCATGGCTTCCTGCAGGGGCAGCAGATGATGCGCGTTATTGTCATGACCTTTTATCAGGTCAAAATAAAACAACAGCAATATGCTGTGCAGCTGTATTGATGCATGGAGCAGACTTTCCGGGGTGTCGTCCCAGTTGGAGCGCATAAAATCCAGCCGCCGGCGAACTTCGTTGTGCGCATCATAACTTAATTGCCGCAGCGTGCGGTTGTTGACAAAATTGAAAAAGTCCCGGATATCCCAGTGGAATTGCAGCAGCATGATGCGCAATCCTTTCAACGCGGCAAATTCATCGCGGTGACGTGTATTGGCTTCCACGATCAGAAAATCGCCCGGCATGGCATGAAAGACCAGGTGATCTTCCAGATGCAGGGTTATTTTGCCATCGAGTACATAAAGCAGCTCATGCTCACGGGGGATATGTTCATTGGTGGAGTATATGTTCGAATACTCCACAACCCGGAAGTTGCTCACTTGCGGCACTGTGACGAAAATATTATTGACAGCTGATTCCATAAAAAAACACTGGTAACGGTTTATTTCTGTATAAAAATAGCATAAAAAATCATATCGTCAAACTGAAATCGCAAAAAAATGCTATTATTTACAAAAAATTGTTATTTTTTGCTATTGCAGAGTTCAAAAAAACAGCTATAATTTATCACAGACACCCGAAAAATCAAACGCCAATCAAAAGGAAAGGAAGCGTTAAAATGTCTGAAGTTCTCGCAATTTATGGTGGTAAACCCGCAGTTGATGTCAGCAAAGTGGTCAATTGGCCCCCGATCAATGAAATCGATGAAAAGATGGTTTTGGAAGCTCTCCATGCTCCAAGTCAGGCCCGCGGTCCCCAGAATCTGGCTTTCGAAAAAGAATTCGCCGAATGGAATGGCAATAAATACGCTTTGTTTACCAACTCCGGTACTGCGGCATTGCACATGTGCCTTGTCGGTTGCGGAATCGGCGCCGGAGACCATGTGCTCGTGACTTCTTACAGCTGGAGCAGCAGCGCAACTTGTATTCTGCACCACGATGCTATTCCGATCTTTGTGGATATCGATCCGGAAACCTTCCTGATGGATCCCGATAAGATCGAAGAAGCCATCACTCCCCGGACCAAGGCGATCATCGTTGTTCAGCTGCACGGTCTCTGCAATGATATGGACAAGATCAATGCCATTGCCAAAAAGCACAATCTCAAGGTCATCGAAGATGCCTGTCAGGCTCACGGTGCCATGTACAAAGGCCGCAAAGCCGGTACCCTGGGCGATTGCGCTGCGTTCAGTTTCAATCAGAACAAGTGCCTCTGCTGCGGCGAAGGCGGTATGTTTGTGACCGATAACGAAGAAATTTACAACGGTGCCGCCAAGCTCTGGAGCTTTGGCGAAACTGCCCGTCCGGAACAGAGCCGCGACTATCACGCCTATGCGCTGGGCTGGATGTACCGCAACAACGAAATCACTGCTGCTTACGGCCGTGCCCAGCTGAGCAAATACGATTATTACTTCAAGACTCTCCGTGAAAATGGCGAATATCTTTTGAAAAATCTGGCCGGCACCCCCAACTTGCTGCTGCCCTACGAACCAGATTATGCCACCCACAACTGGTATAACTTCAACTTGCGTATCGACTTTGCCAAGATGGGTATTACCGATCCGGAGCAGCAGGTTGCGTTCCGTAATGCCGTAGCATTTGCTCTGAAAGACGAAGGTGTTGCCGCCAACGTCTGGCAGCGCTTTATTCTGCCGGAAATGACGGTTTTTGCCGCCAAGAATGCTTATGGTATGGGTTATCCGTGGGCGATTCCGGGTGCTGATGAAGGCGTGGATTACAGCCTTTCCAAGTTCCCCAACGCTCTGGAATACAGCCGCAAACACATCTCCATTGTGCAGACTCTGCGCGCTCCCAATGGTCTGGATATTGCCGAACAGGTTTGTCAGGCGATCAAAAAGGTCTTCAACAACTTTGATCAGATCGATCCTGAACGTATCCAGAAAATCATGGAAGACCGGAGAAAGAAATGATCCGTTTTACGGGAAAAAACCTCGTTGCTGCCGCAGCAGCAGTAATGCTCTGCGGCTGTGCAAACAATAATATTTGCGAAAAAAAGTGTGAAAAGTCTATGTGTAATCCTGTGAAAATCGGTTGGGCAAAGCGTTCAATAGCTTCGGATAAACCGGTGCCGATCACCGGTCAGTTTCATCTGCGTGTTTCTCAAGGTGTTTATACGCCGGTGCTTGCCAGTGCCATGGTTATGGAAAACGGCAAAGATGCAGTGATTTTTGTATCAGCCGATATGGTGTCGGTGCAGCCGGAAGTTTTGAAGCAGGTCAAAGCCAATCTGGCAGAAGAAATCAAAGGCTTTCCGGTTGATAAGATCATTATCAATGCTACGCATACTCATGCCGGCCCTTCCAGCAATCAGATCGACACCAGCTATCCCAACAAAGTGGAGTTTGTGCCGACCGGAGAAATGCGTGCATTCATTTCACGCCAGATGACTGATGCGATCAAAGAAGCGTGGGAAAAACGCGCCGAAGGCTCTGTAACTTACGGTTACGGCTTTGCCACCACCGGACACAGCCGCCGCACCATTTATCTGGATGATATCGGCAAGCGTGAAGCAGACAAGCCGGGTATTGCCATGGATGGTCACGGCAAGATGTACGGCAAAACCAATGATGATATGTTCGATGGTTATGAATCGGGTACCGAAAGCTTTATCAATATATTCTACACTTTTGATAAAAGCGGCAAACTCACCGGAGCGGTGATCAATGTGCCGTGCCCCTCGCAGACCGGCGAACACGCATGGGTGCTGCATGCCAGTTTCTGGGATAATGTCCGCAAGAAACTTGAAGCCAAATACGGTGATATCGGGATCATTTGTCAGGCTGCGGCTGCCGGTGACCTGTCGCCGCGTCAGCTGCACTATCTGGAAGCGGAAAAACGCCGTTACCGGCTCAAGTATGCCGATAAAATCGCTGAATACATGAAAAATCCGATGCCTTATCCGTCGCTTTGGGTCAGGGATCCGGAATCTGCCAAACGGCAGTACGAATACGATGCTATTGAGTGGATGCGGGCTGAAGACATTGCCAACCGTATTACAGCAGCATTTGATGAAGTGCTTTCGTGGGCGGAAAAAGATAAGCAGTCGGCTCCGGAACTCAAGCATGAAGTGCGTACGCTCAAGCTTTCGCGCCGCATGTTCCCGCAGGAACTGCTTGACGAAGAAAAGCGTAATCACGAAGCCGTTATGAAAGAATCTTTCATGGAAGAAGGCGATGCGTATGAAATGCTCTATCGCAACTCCCGCCTTACCAGCCGTCGTAACCGTATCGGCGGCGTGGCCAAGCGGGCTGAAATTCAGGAAAAAGAGCCGTATATCACCACCGATATACATGTAGTGAAAGTCGGCAATATGGCATTTGCCAGCAACCGTTTTGAGTTGTTTATGGACTTTATGCACCGTATTCAGGCGCGCAGTCCCTTTGAGCAGACTTTTATCGTGCAGCTGGTGACCGATGATTACGGTACCGGCAGTTACCTGACCACCGAAAAAGGTTGGGCCAACAAAGGGTACAGTGCCACACCGTACTGTAATCAGGTTTCGCCCAAGGGCGGCCAGGAACTGGTGGAAGAAACACTCAAGGTGTTGAAAGATATCCGCTGATAAGATCCGGTCAGTACAGGGGCGTAAAAACCCTTGTACTGATTTTTCTGTGGTTCTTTCAAAAGTCATGCAAAATTTTTTGAGTGACTTTTGAGATAACCATAAAAAACAAAAGGAGTTTTTTTTATGAAAAAGTTGTATCTTGTCAAAATGTTTACGGCTGTTGCGGCTGTAATGGCCGTTACTGCCGGATGTGTGTGTGATCAGGCGTGCAAAAATGCTTGTCCTGAAGCTGCAGTCGATCGTTTGCAGATCGGCTGGGGCAAACGTTCCATTTCGCCCGGCGGACCGGTACCGATTACCGGACAATTTTATCTGCGCGTGGCGCAGGGGCAGCTGACTCCGGTTATCGCCCAGGCAATGGCCATGACTAATAAAAATGATGCTGTGATTTTTGTGGCGGCAGATATGGTATCGGTCAACAAAATTGTTCTGCATAAAGTCCACGCCATTCTGAAAAAAGAAAATCCGGCGATCCCGGTGGAAAAGATCATTGTCAGTGCCACCCATACTCACGCCGGACCTTCTGCCAATCCGATACCCGATGATTATCCGCGCCGGGTTAAATTCACTCCTTCAAGCGAAATGCAGGATTTTATTGCGCGGCAGATCGCCGATGCGGTCAAAGAAGCGTGGGCAAACCGCGCTCCCGGCAGTATTGCTTACGGCTACGGCTTTGCCACCACCGGTCACAGCCGCCGCACGGTTTATCTGGAAGACATCGGCAAGCAGAATACTTCTGCAGCCGGTATTGCCATGAACGGCAGAGCCCAGATGTACGGCAAAACCAACAATCCTCTGTTTGATGGTTACGAATCCGGTACTGATGCGTTTATCAACCTTTTTTATACGTTTGATAAATCCGGCAAGCTTACCGGTGCTGTGGTAAATGTGCCGTGCCCGGCGCAGACCGGAGAAAATTTCTGGTATCTGCATGCCAGTTTCTGGGATAATGTGCGTAAAAAACTCTCCGCCAAATACGGTGATATCGGTATTATCGGTCAGTCTGCCGCCGCCGGAGACCTTTCTCCGCGCCAGCTGCACTATCTGGAAGCGGAAAAACGCCGTTACCGGCTCAAATATGCCGACAAGATTGCTGAATATATGAAGAATCCCGGCAAGCGCCCCGGGCAGGAAAAAGCTACTCCCGAAGCTGTCAAAAAGCAGCTCGAATACGATATTCTTGAATGGATGCGCGCTGAAGATATCGGCAACCGTATTGTTGCTGCGTTCGATGAAGTCCTGAGTTGGGCGGCAAAAGACAAGATGTGCAATCCGGTATTCAAACACGAAGTTCAGACGGTAAAACTTTCGCGCCGTATGTTCCCGAAAGAACTGGTTGAACAGGAAAAGAAAAGCCACGAAGCTCTGATGCAGCAAAAATATGTTGAAGGCGGCGACAAGTGGGCGCAGCTCCGGGCCAACAGTATTCTGCGGAGCCGCCGCAACCGTATCGGCAGCGTAGCCGAGCGGGCTGAAATTCAGGAAAAAGAACCTTATATCATCACCGATATCCATGTGGTGCGGGTCGGTAATCTGGCATTTGCCACCAACCGGTTTGAGCTGTTTATGGACTTTATGCACCGTATTCAGGCGCGCAGTCCCTTTGAACAGACCGTTATCGTGCAGCTGGTAACCGACTTGAACGGTCAGGGCAAATATCTTGCCACCAAAGAAGGTATTGCCAATAAAGGATACAGTGCCACACCGTACTGCAATGTAGTTTCTGCCGAAGGCGGTCAGGAACTTGTTAATAAGACATTGGATATGCTTAAAGCTGTGCGTTGAAAGATCAAAAAATGAAAAGAACTGGAAAAAAAATATTTTTTGCTGCTGCCGCTGCAATGCTATTGGTCGGTTGTTCCATACTTGAATCAGATAAAAATGAGATTATTATGACTACTGATAAACCAATTAAGATCGGCTGGGCCAAGCGTTCTATTGTTCCTTCCGAGGGGATAGCTCCGATCACGGGGCAGTTCTATTTGCGTGTATCGCTGGGACAGCGTACTCCGATGCTTGCCAGTGCCATGGTTATGGAAAACGGCAGCGATGCAGTGATTTTTGTATCGGCAGATATGGTAAGTGTACCGGCGCATCTGTTGAGAAATGTGGTGGAGACTCTGAAAAAAGAAGCTCCGGAAATTCCGGCAGATAAAATCATTGCCAATGCTACCCACACTCATGCCGGACCTTCTGCCAATGGCCCGGAAGATACGCCGTACCCCAACACAGTGGATTTTATCAAACGGCGCGAAATGAGTGAGTTTCTTACCCGGCAATTTGTCGATGCAATCAAAGAAGCATGGGCCAAGCGTGATTTCGGCAGTATTGCTTACGGCTATGGTCACGCCATGACCGGTTACAGCCGCCGCAGCGTGTATCTTGATGATGTAAGCAAACGCGATGCCGGCCGTCCCGGTATTGCCATGAACGGCCGCGCCAAAATGTACGGTAAAACCAACGATGATATGTTTGACGGCTACGAAGCCGGTACCGATACATTCATCAATCTTATGTATACATTTGATAAAAACGGCAAGCTCACCGGAGCTGTTATCAATGTACCGTGTCCTTCGCAGACCTGCGGTACGGTGTGGGAGCTTCACGCCAGTTTCTGGCATAATGTGCGCGAAAAACTTGCTGCCAAATATGGCGATATAACCATTATCACTCAGAGTGCCGCCGCCGGAGACCTCTGCCCCCAGCAGCTGCACTATCTGGCTGCGGAAAAGCGCCGTTTTGCGCTCAAATACCCTGAAATGCTCAAAGCGTACATGGCTGACCCGTTCAAATATCCGGAAGGGTTGTTCCCAAAAAAGGAAAATTACGATGTTCAGTATGCTTACGACTGCATGGAATATCTGCGTGCTGAAGATATCGCACAGCGTATAACCGAGGCTTTTGACGAAGTGCTTTCGTGGGCTGGTAAAGAAAAGTTTGCTTCGCCGGAGCTCAAACACGAAGTCAGAACGCTGGAACTTGCCCGCCGCCAGTTCCCCAAAGAGTTGGTCGATCAGGAACGGCGTAATCTCGCCAATGCAATGGCTGAGAAATTCATTACGGAAGGCAATAAATATTATGTTCTTCAGAAGAACAGTGTTCTCAACAGCCGCCGCGGTCGTATCGGCCGGGTTGTTGCCCGTTACGAAGAAGATGCCGCCAATCCGACTGTCAAGACCAATATACATGTCGTGCGGATCGGCAACATAGCATTTGCCACCAACCGTTTTGAGTTGTTTATGGACTACATGCACCGTATTCAGGCCCGCAGTCCCTTTGAACAGACCTTTATCGTTCAGCTGGTTACTGACGAATATGGTGTGGGCAGTTATCTGGCCACCGAACGCGCTATTGCCAACAAAGGATACAGTGCCACACCTTACTGCAATCAGGCTTCGCCGGCAGGCGGTCAGGATCTGGTAAATGCAACACTTAAAGTACTCAAGGAGCTTAAAAAATGAAATTTTCGATGATGACCTATACCATGATGCGTCAGGGCTGTTACACGCCGGAAGATTGCGTGAGAGTCGCTGCTGAGCTGAAAATGGAAGGTATTGACTGGATCACCACTTACGGTCGTGACCCCAGAGAACTCCGCAAGATGAGTGTGGATGCCGGGTTGGAAGTTGCGGCTCATACCTTCTTTTTCCGCGGTGATGATTTCAATGATTTCAACTACAAGGGCGTAGCGCAGAAATCCATGGATGATGCCTGCACGCTGGGCGCTCCGGTGATCATGATCGTGCCGGTGCCGTTTGCCGGTGTGGAAGATGCCGCAGAAAACCGCAAGCGCTGGACGGAAATCCTTGCCAACGTGGCTCCTTACGCCGAAGAACGCAATCTGGCTATGACGGTGGAAAACTTCCCCGGTTTGTACAGCCCGTTCGTAACAGCCGATGATTTTTACGAAGCCAAAAAGCAGGTTCCGAGTTTGAAACTTACCTTTGACAACGGCAATGCCGCTTCCGGCGAAGATCAAGTCGAAAGTCTGAAACGCTGTTTTGCCGATGTAGTGCATGTGCATTTCAAAGATTGGGATATTATTGACCATGCAGAAGAAGGCTGGCGTCCGATGAAAGACGGTCGTTTTTACCGTGCTGCGTTGATCGGCGAAGGCAAAGTAGACAGCCGTGCTACACTTAAAACGCTCGAAGAACTCGGCTATGAAGGGTTTATCAATATTGAATATGAAAATAATAAATATCCCGGCGATGAAGCCGTAAAAAGAGCATTGGAGTATTTGAGAAAATGAAAGATTTTAAAATAGGTATTCAGCTTTACAGTATCCGCGAAGCCCTGAAACAGGACTTCAAGGGCGTCTGCCGCGAACTCGTTAAGCTGGGCTGCGATGCGGTGGAACCGGCGTTTTATTTCGGCGATATGGAACCGGCAGAACTGGCGGCATTCTTTAAGGAAGTCGGTCTGAAAGTGTGCGGTATCCACGGCAAATCGGCGGATCTGGCTGTTCCGGAAAGTCAGATTTATGATTATGCAGTGGCTTTGAACGCTCCTTTTGTAACCACCAGCGTTGTCGGTGACCGTGCCAATAAGGTTGATTACCGTGATCACGAAGCAGAGTGTATTGAAATCTGCCGCAATGCCGGATCGGGTGCCTCCCGCCGTGGTTTGCGTTTTACCTACCACAACCACGATCTTGAACTCAAAAAATATGCCGACGGTAATTGCGGTCTGGATACAGTTATCAACAGTACAGACCCGGCAAATGTCGGTTTTGAGCTTGATGTGTATTGGGTGAAAAAAGGCGGTCAGGATCCGGTATCGTACATCAGAAAGCATGGCAGCCGCATCTGGCAGCTGCACATGAAAGATATGGCAGAAGACGGCTCCATTACCGAACTTGGCAACGGAAATGTGGATTTGCGGGGCTGTATTGAGGCGGCGGAAAATATTCCGGCAGAATGGCTCATTTACGAGCAGGATTATTCCAGGATCGATCCTTTTGAAAGTGCAGTTATCAGTTTGACTCACCTTCGTAAATTGCTTAATAAGTAACCGAAAAATAACAGCCCGGAGATTGAAAATAAGCTCCGGGCTGTTGGCGCTGAAAAAAATTGATTTTTAATTACTTATAAAGTTGAATTTTTGCATAACTGGTGTTTCTTATATAATGTAATATTTCTGTTGCACTGTTTAAAAGACAAAATTTTAATGTGAAAGGATCCCTTGAATGAAGAGTCCCAGTAAATCTTCCGACCATGGTCGGGTAAAGCATGTATGCTTTACCCTTATAGAACTCTTGGTTGTAATTGCTATCATTGCAATTTTGGCAGCTATGCTGCTGCCGGCACTTTCAGCAGCGAAAGAACGGGCAACAGCAACAAATTGTGTCGGCAATCTGAAAGATATCGGGTTGGCAATTCAGAATTATGGGGTTTTATATGGCGGAAACTATTTTCTCAGCAGCGATGTTGATAATGTTTCTCTGAATGGTAAAGGCGGTAAATTTCAGTGGACAAGTGTACTTATGAATACTGATCTTGGCAAGGATTATAAAAAAGTTTTATTCTGTCCGCGTACTGTACTTGGAAAAAACTCAGACCGTTTTTATTCGTATTCAGCGGTTTATACCACAACTACCAAACCTATGAATCTCGATAAAACATCGGATTGGGATCCCAGTCAGGCGGTGGTGCTGGGGGATGGCGCGACCAAATCTGGAACCAGTTACTTCAGAATGTATTTTCAAAATGCTACGTCGGATACTTATGCACGGCCCTGTATCCGTCACAGCAAGATATGTAACTTGCTGTTGGCAGACTTTCATGTGGGGTCATTTACCAGCAAGGAGTTGAAGGGGCTTTATTCGGCAGGAGGGTCGAGTTATAAAGTTAAATTTTATATGGATCCGGAGAGACCCGGATCGTATATCAGTGTGGATAATTAAGTAGAGTTTTAGCAAAGTAATCAATAGTTATAAAAAACAAATACAAAGCTGCTGTTTTGCAGAATGGCGAAAGTCAAATTGTATTTGCAGCTTGAAAGATGAGAGCCGGAAATATCCCTTTGAGGGGACAACGGTTGTCGTTTGGGCGATGTTTGAGGAGTTTGATAATTCAAAATTAACTTAAAAGGCAAAAAGATATTTGCCGGAAAGGGTCCCTTGAATGAAGAGTATCAGTAAGTGTTCCGACCATGGTCGGGTAAAGCATGCATGCTTTACCCTTATAGAACTCTTGGTTGTAATCGCTATCATCGCAATTTTGGCAGCTATGCTGCTGCCGGCTTTGTCGGCATCGCGGGAGTCAGCAAAGAGCAGTCAATGTTTATCCAACCTCAAACAGATACAGCTCGGCTACTCCATGTATGCCAATGATTTTGATGGCTGGCTCCATGCGGCAGCGCAGAAGACCAACTATAAGACTGCCTGGACACGGTATATAACCGATTATGTGTTCGGGCAGAAGATGGGGGTTCAAGGAACATTGGGGGAAGCGCAGTATAAGAACGGCAAGTGGTTTCTCTATATATGTCCGAGTGAAGCTATGGGCTGGGGATCCGATAAATACCAGTTTACTCATTACACGATCAATGTCCACCTGGTGGGACACAGTCTTGCGGACGATGCCACTGTTGAAGCTGAATTCGGAGATTTTGGCAAATCCGGCAACCCGGTAAGAAAAATTCAGGAAAGTAAACTGGTCAATCCGTCTAAAGCTATTATTTTCCTGGATTCCACAACTAAACTCAAGGGCGGTTATTCAGTGTCGTATCTGACGCACATAGACGGCGCTCAGCGTCATGGCGGCGGCAAATTGACCAATTATGGTTTTTACGATGGTCATGCCGAACCGCTGGGACTCAAGTATTTCAGATATCCCGGAACCAATACCCAGTGGAATCTCGGCTGGGGCCGGCGTGAAAAGGTTTATTGATAAGTACCATTTGCAATATTAAGGATAAAATACAAATGCAGAGAAAAATTCGTATGGGTATGGTCGGGGGAGGCCCCGGCAGTTTTATTGGCGGAGCTCATCGCAGAGCCGCTAATCTGGATGGCAAGATCGAACTGGTTGCCGGTTGTTTCAGCCGCGACCCGGCTAAAGGTGCTGTTACCGGAGCCGAACTTTTTCTTGATCCGGAGCGGGTCTATACTGATTACAAAACCATGTTTGAAAAAGAAGCGCAGCGCGAAGATAAGATCGATCTGGTTTCGATCGTAACGCCCAACGCGGCGCATTTTGAAGTAGCCATGGCGGCTCTCGATGCCGGGTTCGATGTTATCTGCGATAAACCCATGACCACCACGCTCGAACAGGCTAAAGCGCTCGCCGCCAAAGTCCACTCCACGGGTAAACTTTTTGCGTTGACCCACAACTACACAGCTTACCCCATGGTGCGGCAGGCCAAACAGATGATCGCCGACGGCGTGCTGGGCGACATCCGCAAGATCGTTGTAGAGTATCCGCAAGGCTGGCTGGCCGATGCGGTGACCGACGACAACAAGCAGGGTAAATGGCGTACCGACCCCGCATTGGCCGGAATCAGTTGCTGCATGGGCGATATCGGGAGCCACGCCGAAAACCTCGCTGAATTTATCACCGGTTTGGAAATCACTGAACTTTGTGCCGATTTGACCAGTTTTGTACCCGGCAGAACGCTGGACGATGATGGTTCGGTATTGCTCAAGTTCAACAACGGTGCCCGCGGCATACTTTTTGCCAGTCAGATTGCTGTCGGCGAAGAAAACGCCTTGCGTATCCGCATTTACGGTACCGAAAAAGCTCTGGAGTGGGCGCAGGAAGATCCCGAAACTCTGACTGTGCGTTCCAATACCGGAAACCGTCAGGTCATGCGCCGCAACTGGGCCGGTGCCGGAGCTGCATGGAGCCGGCTGCCCGCCGGGCACCCGGAAGGTTTCTTCGAAGCTTTTGCCAATTTGTACACCGATATGGCCAACGCCATTGCCGCCAGAGCCGACGGGGTTGGATATGTTACCAGTTACCCCACTGTGGATGATGGTGTGCGCGGTGTGGCATTTATCGAAAATGTAGTAAAAAGCAGCAAAACAGCCAGTAAATGGATCAAATTTGAGGTGTGATTTATGGGAAGAAAAGCTACAATTTTTACCGGGCAGTGGGCGGATATGCCTTTGCAGACAGTTTGCGAAAAGATGAGTTCTTTCGGCTACGACGGCTTGGAACTCGCCTGCTGGGGCGACCACTTTGATGTATTCAAAGCCGCCGCCAGTACCGCTTATTGCGATGAAAAACGCGCTTTGCTGGAAAAATATGGTTTGGGTGTCTGGGCGATTTCCAACCATCTGGCCGGTCAGCTGATCTGCGACCCCAATTTCGACAGCCGTTCCGATGGTTTTGCTCCCGCCGAATGTGCCGGCAATCCCGAAGCCAAACGCGAATGGGCCGTTAAAAGCATGAAAGCCGCTGCTCAGGCCGCCAAAAATCTGGGGGTGAAAGTTGTCAATGGTTTTACCGGCAGTCCCATCTGGCACATGCTTTACAGCTTTCCGCCGGTAGCTCCGCAGACTATTGAAGATGGCTTCAAGTATTTTGCCGAAATGTTCAACCCCATTATGGATGAATTCGGCAAGTGCGGAGTGAAATTTGCTCTGGAAGTGCATCCCACTGAAATAGCCTTTGATATTGTTACCGCGCAGCGTGCGCTGGATGCCATCGGCAACCGCGAAGAGTTCGGGTTCAACTTCGACCCCAGCCATTTGCACTGGCAGATGGTCGATCCGGTAAAATTTATTGAAGCGTTTCCGAATCGTATTTATCATGTGCATATCAAAGATGCGGCACTGACTCTGGATGGTAAAAGCGGCATACTTTCCTCGCACCTTGACTTCAATCAGCCCGGCAGAGGATGGAACTTCCGCAGTCCCGGTCACGGTCAGGTGAATTTTGAAGAGATCATGCGTGCTTTGAACACGATCGGCTACACCGGGCCGCTCTCCGTGGAATGGGAAGATTGCGGCATGGAACGCGAATACGGCGCAGCTGATGCGTGCAAATTTGTCCGCAAGATCGACTTTGCTCCTTCCAACGTGCAGTTTGATGCGGCATTTTAATTGAAGAAACATTTATCCGGAGTTTTGATCAGACTCCGGTTTTTTTTGATTTACAAATATCAGATAAAGGAAATTTTTGCTATGAAAAAAATGCTTTTTGTATTGGGTGTTTGCTGTTCGGCTCTTATGCTTTCGGCGGTTGATCCGGCAATGGAATTCAAATTCAATGAAGGCACCGGAACGGCGGTGAAAGAAGCTTCCGGCAAAAAAGTTGCCGGGCGGGTGCTTTTCCCCAAAAACACCCAGTGGGGCGAGGGGAAAGAAGAAGGCACCAAGGCGTTGTACTTTACCACTCCGCTTACCCAGCGCCGCGGCGGCGGAACGGTATTGCTGGAACTCTTAAAGCAGTTTGATTTCAGCAAGCCGTTTACTTTGATGTTCAATTTCAAAGTTTCCAAAACCATTCCCCGCAAAGCCACCTGCGAATTGATCAGTAATACTTCCAAAGAAAAAGGCCCCGGTTTCCGCGTACTGCTGCACTGGAATATGCTGGGCGTATTTGTCGGCACCGCGGAAAACAAGCGTTTGTCCTGTTTATCCAATCCCAACAAAGTCAAAGTTCCCCGCGAAGTATGGCACAATCTGGCGTTGAGTTTTGATAACGGCAAAGTGATTGTTTACTTTAACGGTGTGGAAGTCGCCCGAAATGAAAAAATGCCGCTTATCCCCAATCAGGATATTCTGTATATCGGCAGTTTCAGCCGCGGTACAACTTATCACTTCAATGGCGCCATGGCTGACTTGAAGCTTTTTGACCGTGTGCTGACTCCTGAAGAAATCATTGGAACAGTTAAAGGGATCAGCGAAGAATGAGTTTGAAAAGTCTTTTTACGGCGTTTCTGGCCGTGGTCGTAAGTTTGAGTGCCGCCGCTGCGCCGCGGATCGACGGCAAACTTACCGACAAAGAGTGGGCAAAAGCCAGAAAATTTGATAAATTCAATTTGATTGGCACCAACAACGATACCAAATTGGCGACAGCTCTGCTGCTGCATGACCGCAAGGGCGTTTATATCGGGTTCAAACTGCTGCTTAAAGACGGCAGAACTCCGGTGGCCAAAGCTGTAACGCGAGATGGCAGAGTATCGGTTGATGACTCGGTGGAAATGATGATCGTATCCACCCGCAGCCGCGATACTTACATTCATCTGGCAGTCAACAGCCGTGGTACGGTTTACGATGCGTTTGCCGATCAGGGCGGATTTTTGAATAATCCCAAATGGAACGGCAATTTCAAGGTCAAAACATTTGTCGGTAAAGATTTCTGGAGCGCGGAAATTTTTGTGCCTTACTCCACAATGGATCTGTCGCAGGATGTGTCGGATACCTGGGCGTTCAACTTCTGCCACAACTCTTACAAAAAACAGTATTCTTCGATTCTGCCCAATGGTGCATATCACGTTGCCGGGGCATTTGTGCAGGTAAAAGGTTTTGATTATGATTTTTCGGATTACGGCATAAGAGTAAACGAGCCTGTTTTGGAAGTAAAACGGCAGGGTAAAGATTTTATCTGTACTCCGGTCGTCACGCTGGTGAATACTGCAGATAAAACGCAGAAAATCAAGCTCGATCTGACTCTGCTTGGCAACGGTATTGCCGCAACCGATCAGGATGCCGTGCTTGCCGCCAAAAGCGAAAAGAGTTTTAAATTGCCGCCGGTAATACTCAAAAATGCCGGGGATTTCCGGGCAATTGTGTCGGTAATGGATACAGCTAAACGCAAAACCTTTGTCAAAAGAACATTCCCGCTGACGGTAAAATTCAATCCGGTAAAAATCGAATTGCTTGACCCGCATTACCGCAATGCGATTTTTGAGAGTATGAAGCTGGAAAAAATCCGTTACAGCGTAACAGCTTCCGATGTTAAGGTTTTCCCGCTGACTACCGGCATTATGGATGAAGCCGGCAAGGTTATCGTCAGCAAAAAGATTGACAAGCCCGGGCTCGTGGAGTTTCCGGTAGCGGCGATTCAATACGGCAAATTCAATATTTTTGCCAAAAATTCCAGCGATCAGATCAAGATTCCGCTGCGTAAACTTGAACCGCAGGGAAACGAAGTCTGGCGCGATAAACAGGGGTTCTGGCGCGCCAACGGCAAACGCTTTTTCATGATTTCCGAATGGGCCAATGTTCATGTGCCGGGCGTTAATTTGTCCAACAGTAAAAAAAGAACACAATCGCGCTGGCTGGATATGAGCGCAATGAATTTCAGTAAATTGTTCCGCAAAAGCGCTATTGATGAAAATGATGAAAAAATGATCCGCAAGGTGGTACGTGCCAATAAAAAACATGCCAGACTTTTTGCCCGGTATCTCTCGGACGAGCCGGAAGTCTCGGGGGCCAATGTCAATTCGCTGCTGCGTGTTGCCGAAATCATCCGCGATGAAGACCCCTATCACCCGCTGGTGATTTCCAATGACTCCGTAGGCGGCATGAAAGACTATGTGGATTCGTGCGAAATCAACGGTCTGCACCCGTATCCGATACCGGATATTTACAGTTTCCGTACCGGATTCGGCCGCGTTGCTGCATTTATGGATCAGGCCGCGGAAATGAACAAACTTCGCAAAGATCCGCAGAGTATATTCTATTTGCAGCAGGGCTTCAACTACGGCGATTTTGCCAGTATGAACAGCCGCATACCCACCTTTGACGAGGTCCGCATCCAGTTTTTGATGACCGTTATCATGGGCGGCCGGGGCATTATGTTCTACAACCGTACCGTGGAACATTATCCGGAACTCTACGCCGGTATGCCGGAAGTCGGTAAAGAATTTGCAGCTCTGCACGATGTGTTGTGCGAAGATGATCAGCCGGGCGCTTTGACTTCCGGCAAACTCCGCACCATGATCAAAAAGCACAACGGCAAACTCTGGATTTTTGCCGCCTCCACCCAGAAGGCACCGTTTGAATTTGAATTCAACTTTCCGGAGCTGAAAAATCAGCAGCTGACAGTCTGGAGGGAAGGTCGGCGTATTACCGCCCAAAACGGTAAGTTCTCTGATAAATTCAACAACTTCGATGTGCATATTTACACCAATGATATTGCTGCAGATAATATGCGTACAGTTGCGGAAGTGGAAAAAGAGATCGCCGGACTCAATGCCAAACGCCGCAAGCCGGGCAACAAGGCATTTCAGATGTTTGAGCATGAACATCTGAAAATGAGCTGTTCAAGCAACTTCTGGCCGCACAGCCGTCCCGCGGATAATACTTTGTGGCATGTGACCGATGGTATTGTAATTGGCGATAGAGCAATGACTTATGATAATCAGCGCACTTACTTCAAAGATAAGACTCCCGGTAAACTGCCGGATTGGATCTCTATGGAGTTCAAGACCCCGGTCAAGGCAACCCGGGTCAGAGTCTGTTCGGTGGCAAAAGCTCTTAAAACTTACGAAGTGCAGGTTTTGAAAGATGGAAAATTTGTCACCGTTGCCAAAGCCGAAAATGTCAATGACGACTGGTCGGAAGTTTCTTTCCCGGAAACTGAATTCAAGGTCTTGAGAGTGTTGGTAACTGCCATCCGCGGCAAATATACCCAGATCGCTGAAATTGAAGTGTATTAACTGTATGCGGCAAAGGAGATATTATTAACATGAATAAACAAATATTCAAACTGCTGACCATTCTGGTGCTGTTGATAAGCTTAAATATTTCCTTTGCCGCCACAGAAATTGAACAACTGCCGGTGGGGACCAGGATCGTATGTGCGGCGGATTCCCCGAAAGGACTGCACTTGCAGGGGATCACCAGTTGTGGAAAATATATTTATTGGGTTTTTTCCAAAAAAATCATAAAAACCGATCCTGCCGGTAGAATCATTAAAAATGTGCCTTTGCACAAAGAAGCGGGCAAGAGGGTGCATGGTGGTTCTCCGGCATGGCTGGATAAACTCTATGTGCCTTATTGCGCCAGCGGGTTCAACAAAAAACTCAATGGGCAGCCTTCGCTGAACTTTGTTCAGGTGTATGACGCTGATTTGAACTATGTAAAGAGCATTCCCATTCCGGAACTGGAGTATGGAGCCGGTGCTATGACCACAGACGGAACAAATTTTTTTGTAACCGGCGGCAGACCGGCAGACCTTCCCGGCAACACCATTTATGAATACAGCAGAGATTTCAAACTCCTGAAAAAGCACAAATTGAGTTTCAATACATTCAAAGGTATTCAGACCTTTGCTTGCAACGGCAAATATTTTTATGCCGGGTGCTACGGTTCAGAAAATTTCACTTACCGCATCAGCAGAGATTTTAAAACAGTTGATTATTTGAATTTCAACACTTCAGTCGGCTTGTATCCGATGGAAAACAATCGGATGTTGGCTGCCCGGATCGGGCTTGATGCCAAAGGTAAAGAAGAGACTTTCGCAGAAGTTATCAAGCTGGAAAACTATCTGCTTAATGTTGCAGCAGTTGAACTCAAGGCAAATGGAGAAGTTTTTTTAAACGGCAAAAAAATTCCGGCATCCGGATTGATCAATATCTTCCGGCAGAGAAAATATGCTTTGACCGTATTGCGTTGTCCGGAAAATACTCCGTTGAAAAAAATCGTTGAACTTCAGGTTTTTATATCGGGCAGATTTGTTATAGAATTCACTAAATAAAAATTTTCAGAAAGAAAGGAACCAGTTGTGAAAAAATTGATGCTTTCTGCGATGATCGTTTGTACGGCATGGATGATTACCGCTGCAACTCCGGTGGTTGAGTTCAAACTCAACGAAGGTACCGGCAATGTGTTGAAAGATTCTGCCGGAACTGTTAAAGGCGAAGTGTGTTTCCCGGAAAATACCCAATGGGGCGAGGGCCGTGATGAAGGAAGTAAAGTACTCTATTTTTCCGGCGCTGCGGACAAAACACGCAAAGGCGGCTGCGCGAGGCTTTATACCGGTAAAACGGTTGATTTCAGCAAGCCTTTTACTTTGATGTATTACTTTAAGCTCGATAAGAAAGTGCCCCGCGCCTCCAATAAAGAAATGGTGAGTTGTTCCAATGGCGAAAATGGTGCCGGGTTTCGCACTATGTTCTGCTGGAACCGTATCTGTTTCTGGATCGGCGACGGCAAAAAACGCACTGAACTGAATACCAACCCCAGCAAAGTTAAAGTGGCTCGCGGGGTGTGGCAGCACTTGAGCGTTACATTCGATAACGGCAAGGCGGTAATTTATTTTAACGGCACCAGAGTGGCTGAACGCGATAAAATGATGCCCGTAGCCGCTCATCCGGCTGTTGTGGATATCGGCAGCTACAAACGCGGCTATGCCTACAATTTCCACGGTGCTGTATCAGATGTGAAGATTTTTAATAAAGCCCTTACAGATAAAGAGATTCTTGCGATGGTGAAGGATATTGAATAATGAAAAAAACTGTTTTCTTTTCGGCCGTATTATGTGCACTTACCGCCGCCGCCGCCCCGGTAATAGATGGTAAACTTGATGATAAAGAATGGAGCAATGCGGCCAAATTCAATAAGTTTGTCTATCACAATACCAAAAATGCGGCTCCCGCCTGCGAAGCGATGCTTTTGTACGATAGTAAAGGCTTTTATGTCGGGTTCAATGTGCCGTTTGAGAACGGCAATCCACCCCGGGCAAAAATCACCAAGCACGACGGTCGGGTTTTTACCGATGACTCCGTTGAATTGATGATCGCTCCATCCAAGGGGCGCGATTGCTACGCACATTTTACGGTCAACAGTATCGGCACGATTGCCGATGCTTACGCCGATCAGGGCGGATTTGTTTCTGACAGTAAATGGAACGGCAATATTACAGTTAAAACATTTGTCGGTAAGGATTTCTGGAGTGTGGAAATGTTTGTGCCGTATTCCACTCTGGAACTGGGCGATGGCGCTGCTGACAGCTGGGGATTCAATTTCTGCCGCAACTTGAGCACGCCATTGCGTTATTCTTCGGTATTGCCTAATGGTGAATATCATGTTTCCGGAGCCTTTGTTGATGTAAAAGGTTTCGATAAGTATGATTTTGCCAATTATGAGTGGCGTATTACTCCGCCGCAGATAACTGTCAGCCGCAAAGGTGAGAATTTTGTCTGTTCTACGGCGGTAAAATTGGCCAACAACGGTAAAAAGACCGGTTCTGTGATTTTGGATGTAACCTTAAGTGGTGCTGATATTGCTGCTGCGGAAGCAAACCTTTCTCTGGCCCCCAATGGTACAACTACGATGAAAATGTCGGAAATGATTGTGAGAAAAGCCGGCTCCTATAAGGCAACCGTTACGCTGGCCGATCCTGTGACCCGCAAGAATTTCGTCCGCCGCAGTTTTCCGCTGGAAGTCAAATTCAATCCTATCAATCTGAGTATGCTCGATCCGCATTACCGCAATGCGATCTTTGCGAGTATGAATTTGGATAAGGTTCGCTATGCGGTTGCGGCGGCAGATAAAAATGCTTTCCCGCTGACCACCGGAATTGTGGATGAAAAAGGTAAGACCGTTTTCAGTAAAACGCTTACCAAGGGCGGTATTGTGGAATTTCCCGCCGATAAACTTGCATATGGCAAATACACCATTGTTGCCGAAAGTAATGGCAATAATGTTACCATGCCGCTGCGTAAACTTGAACCGCAGGTTAATGAAGTGTGGCGCGATAAACAGGGGTTCTGGCGTGCCAACGGCAAACGCTTTTTCATGATTTCCGAATGGGGCAATGTCCCGGTACCGGGCGTGAATCTTTCCAACATGTACAGTGTTAAAAACAGCCGTTATCTTGATATGGCAATGATGACAAGAAAACATGCCGTATATAAAGAATTACGCAAAAATTCCATTTCACTGGCTGCTGAAAAAGCTATACGGGAAAGCATTGCCGGAAACACCCGGGATGAAAAGCTTTTTGCCCGCTATTTTTCCGATGAACCGGAAATTATGGGCACTACTGTTTCGGCGGCGGCTCAAGCGGCGGCGATTGTTCGTGATGTCGATCCCTATCACCCGCTGGTTGTTTCCAACAACTCGGTTGCCGGTATGCTTGATTATGCTGAATGCAGCGAGATCAATGGTCTGCATTGTTATCCCAATCCGGATAAAGGCGAAACCCGCCCCGGTTTCGGCCGGATTGTGGCTTTTATGGATCAAGTCAGAAATATGAACGATCAGCTGCCGGAGCAGCGCAAGCAAAGTATATTCTATCTGCAGCAGGGATTCAACTACGGCGACTGGGGCCGCCTCAACAGCCGCATTCCCACATTTGACGAAATACGGACCCAGTTTTTGATGACCGTTATCATGGGGGGCAGGGGGATCATGTTCTGGAACCGCAGCAGTACGCATTATCCGGAACTCTACATCGGCATGCCGGAAGTCGGCAGAGAATTTGCAGCACTGCACGATATCTTGTGCGAAGATGATCAGCCGGGCGCATTGACTCAAGGCAAGTTGCGTACCATGATAAAGAGACACAATGGCAAACTCTGGATTTTTGCTGTTTCCACTCAAAAAGCGCCGTTTGATTATGAATTCAACTTCCCGGAACTGAAAAATCAAAAACTGACGGTCTGGCGCGAAGGCCGATTCATTACTGCTGAAAATGGCAAATTTGCTGATAAATTCAACAACTTTGATGTGCATATTTACACCAATGACCTTGCAGCAGATAACATGAAGAGAGTTGAGGAAGTCGAAAAGCTTATCGCCGAAGCCAATGCCCAACGCCGCAAGCCCGGCAATTTGGCGTTCCAGATGCTTGAGCATGATTTACTGCAATTCCGCAGTTCCAGCAACTTTTGGCTGCAGGGCCGTCATGACAACACTTTGTGGCATGTTTCTGACGGAGTCGATCAGGGCGCAAAAGCGTTGACTTATGACAACAACCGCACTTATTTCAAAGATAATACCCCCGGCAAAGTGCCCGATTGGATCGAAATGGAATTCCCCAAGCCGGTCAAGGCAAAAAAAGTGGTAGTCAGCGGTATCAAAAATGCTCTGCGTGATTATGAAGTACAGATACTCAAGAATGGTAAGTTTGTAACCGTTGGCAGGATAAAAGATGCCAAAAAAGACCGCAATGAATTCGTTTTCCCGGAAGAGGAGTTCAAGGTCCTGCGGGTATTTGTAACCCGCAACAACGGCAAATATACTCAAATTGCTGAAATAGAGGTCTACTGAACTGAAGTGTTATCGTTGAGTTGATAAAAAATAAAACGGAGTGTTGCAAAACTGTTTGCGGGAAAAAACTTTTTGAAAAAAGCTCTGTTCCTGATATCGTTGGATAAAATGTCGTTTATCCACAGGACATGCGGCGGAACGCCGCAAAGCGCGGTCAGCACCCGCCTTTACCTGAAAGCAGCCAGGAAACTCGCGCCGGATGGTGCAGTTCAATGAGCAACGGCTGTCGAGGAGGCGAAAGCAATCTCCTCTCCGGCTCCAGCACCGGCTGCATACGGTAAATATTGCATATCAACCAATATCGGGAACAGAGCGTTGAAAAAAAGGTTCTTTTCCCCGATCTTCGTTGGTTGGAAACTTTCGCAGGAATTGCTTTTATCTGAAAAATAAAAGCAATTCCAATTTATTTTTAATAAGTAAAATACAATAAATAATTTTGTGTTTTACTTACCCGGCCTACACAGTTATACTGCAGCGTATTTATCCGGTACGGAAAAATAATGCAATAAATCTTGCTTTTGCGGTGTTATTTTTATGCAAATAAGGCGATTTGTGATATATTACTCTTTAACCCGTTTAACATTAATTTCAGGAGTTGGTATGGATGCAGCAAGCGTTGCCGTGGCAATGGCAGCTTTGATAAGTTTGTTCCCGATGGATGTAAGACTCACATTCCCGGAGTGGAAGTATAAGGCCTTGACTTTCAGTTATGACGATGCGGTATTTGCCGACCGCAGACTGGTGGGTATCTTCAACAAATACGGTATGAAAGCTACATTCAATGTTTCCAGCAACCGGCTCGGCTACCGGAGTTTTCTGCCCAAAGAAGAACTTGCCGCGCTTTATGCCGGGCACGAAATCGCCAGCCATGGCAAAAATCACAAAAATATGACCCGGCAGACCAAAAAAGTCCAGACCGAAGAAATTGTTGACGATTTGAACTTTTTGAGCGAGATTGCCGGTTATCCGGTGCGCGGATTTGCTTATCCCGGCGCTGCGGCTTCTCAATCGGTGATCGATACTCTTCTGGAAAATAAGGTATATTATGGCCGTATTTGCAAGCCGACTTTCAATTTCAGTCTGCCGGATAACTTTATGTTGTGGCAGCCCACGGCCAAGCATCAGCACAACATCGATGCTATTGCCGATAAATTCAAGGATTACAAACCCTGGGGCGGCGTGATAAGTTTGTGCTACATTTGGGGCCATGGCTATGAGTTTGATAAAGATAAAAACTGGCATGTGATCGAAAATTTCTGCAAAAAATTGAGCAATCACCCGGATATCTGGTACGCCACCAATATTGATATTTACCGGTATCTGACTGCCTACCGCAATTTGATCAGTTCCATGGACAACCGCAAGCTTTACAACAACAGCGCCGTAACGCTTTATATGACTATCCATGCGGAAAAAGTTAAACTTGCTCCCGGTGAATCCATGGTTTGGGGCAAAGATAATAAACCGGTAATCATTCCGGCAGTCAAACCCGCAGCACCGGCTCCGGTGATTGCGCCCCAGGATGGAATGATATTTTTCCCGGACGGCAGCCGCAAGGCGCTGGCTTTCAATTACGATGATGGTCACCCGAATGATGAGCGTATGACCGGGCTTTTGAGCAAATACAACTGCAAAGGCACGTTTAATGTGGTCAGCAATGTGCTGGTGAAAAATCCGAAGCAGCTGGCATGGTATCGCGATCACGAAATTGCCACACATGGCGTGCGGCATGCAACAGCTACACTGCTCACCAGAGAGCAGATCCTCAACGATATCGTAGTTGACCGCAAGATAATGGAAACTTTCAGTAATGATATAGTTAATGGACATGCCTGGCCCAACGGCAGTACTTTCGGCGCCCCTGCTTTTGCGCAGGATATTCTGAACGCAGCCGGAATCGCGTATGCCCGCGGTACCACGAGCCACAATACATTTGTTCTGCCGCAGAACTTTATGTGTTGGGAACCCACCGCCAAAGCAGTGGCCAAAGATCTGGAAGCTCTGGGCAAGCGCTTTATTGCCGAAAGCAGCGATGGCGATCTCAAGCTCTGCACTCTCTGGGGGCACAGCTGGGAATATAAAACCGAAAAAGATTGGCTCGCCGTGGAAGATTTCTGCAAGGCAATGAGCAAAGAAAAGATCTGGCGCACGACTTTCGGCGAAATATACAAATATCTTTCCGCTGTAAACGCTCTCGAATGGGCTGTAAACAACACCATGGTACGCAACAATTCCGGCGAAGTAATCTATATCGGCAAAGATAACGCCATTTATCCGCTCAAACCCGGCGAAATCATAACCTTTAAAAAGGAAAAATAACTGATGTTCACTGCAAATGATCTTGAAAAAGATTTGCGGGCAGCAGGCATTGCCCCCGCAGACACTCTGCTTATTCACTCGTCTATGAAATCGATCGGCGAGGTCGATGGTGGTGCCGGGGCTGTGCTTGATATGCTTATGGCGTATTTCCGTGATGCGGGGCTGCTGGTGTTTCCGGCTTTGAGCTACCGCAGTATAAATAGCGAAACTCCCCGGTTTGATGTCAGAAATACGCCGTCATGCGTGGGGATTCTGCCGGAACTTTTCCGCAATAGACCGGGCGTCATCCGCAGTTTACACCCCACTCATTCGCTGGCGGCATATGGGCGTGATGCTGCCGGATTTACTGCCGGACACGAAACTTTTGATACGCCGGGTGCGGTCGGTTCGCCGTGGTGGAAGCTTTTGCAGCGCAAAGGTAAGATACTTTTTATCGGTACCGGCATCAGCTGCAATACTTTTCTGCATGGCTGCGATGAGTGGCTGAAATTGCCCGGGTTGCTTACGGAAAGTACACAGGCTTTGGAAGTCGTTGATTACTCCGGCAATGTCATATCCTGTCCGCAACACCGCCATTGCGGCGGCGGGCGTAATGCATATTACGGCAGTCTGGAAAATGAGTTCGATAAAGCCGGAGCGCTTAAACGGGTCAAGTTCGGCAATGCCGATTGCCATTTGCTGGATTGCGAAAAGATCTGCCAGATTCTGGGCTACAGCATTTGAAATTTACACTCCGGATTTGATGATATTCTCCGGTACACCCACTTGCGGCAGTCCGGTTTGACCGGCTGCCGCGTAAGGATGAAAGTCGAAAACCGCACTTGGGGTGATTACTTGAATACCGGATATTGGCTGTTGCCGTGATTGTTTACGGCTATGCACTCTATTTCAACCAGCCATGCGGGACGGCAGACCGGAGCTTTTACTGTTACCATCGGTATCTGTTTGCCGAGGCGTTCGCAGACGATATAGCGGACAGTATCGGCATCAGCCGTGTCGCGCAGATAGATCGTTGCCAGTTTTATATCGCTCAAGGCTCCTTCGCCTTCCTGCAGCAGGGCTTCGATGTTGTCCATTATCCGGTGCGTTTGGCTGGCTGTATCAAAGCAATACATAACTTCGCCGTATTTATCTATACTGGCTGTCCCGGAGATAAAGTAATGTGAGCGGTCTCCGAGGATCAACCGGGTGCCGCGCTCAAAACTTACACCATAGATTGCTGTGGGCGAGAGATTTTCCAACGCATACAAATACTGCATCTGCCCATTTTGAAGAGTGGGGTAGTTTATGGAATCCATCTTGACCAGGCGCCTGACATTGGCCAGCTGCCCCTCAATACCGGTGCTGGCAATGAAGTGAGTATCTTTGGTCAGACCGATTCCGTCAAAGTATTTGTTGCGGGCCTGCACCAGACCGGCATAGTTATTGTCCACATCGCGGTTGTAAAGCCATGTACGCACCGTATGATCCGCTACATTGGCGTTGTATTTATTCAGATATTCACCCAATGCGGTGAATTCTTCATAAGTCTGGTCGTAACTGCCGCTGGCCGCCAGCTGATCCTTTTTGAACCATAAGACCGGATAGTTCTGCAAAGCTGCTTTCAGCGCATCGCCGTCGGCAGTTTTTTTCACATTCTGCCAATGCCACGCTTCGATGGCAATGCGTTTGCCATCGACCGGAGCCTGACCGACAACCGAAATAAAGCTTTCGCGGCCGGCAAGGAGTTTTTCAAGGATATGCGCCTGATTCGTTATATCGCTTAAATGTATGCGTAAAAGTATTTCACTGGATTGACTGCAGTTATACTCTGAAAGCTTTGATTCGTATGCAGCAAGCACCTCGGCGGCTTCTGCTGCAAAGTTATCCTGATGGGCTCCGTACGCTGTGAAGAAATCCTCCCTGATACCTTCCTGCGTGGTGAATTCAGCGTGGGAAACGATCAATTTTTACCTCCTTGCACCCGCAGCACCGGCAAAAGGATGTGCTGTGGGTATTTTCTTATTTTGCCGCGTTTGTCCGGCTTGGATGTGACCAGCCAGCTGGCCTGAATCAGAAGATTGGCCGCTTTGCCGGTGGAATTTTCTGCCGCTTTTAAAGTTATTTTGAATTGCGGAACTTCAATTCTGGTACGCGTTGTTGTTACAACTTTCCACTGGGGTTTGCCCTTGCCTTTGACTCTGACTTTGTTTTTTACTTTATATTTGACCTGCTCGATTTTGCTTTCCGGAGCTGAAACCAGCTGTATCCAGTCGGGCTTGTTGACTATTTCCAACTTTACAGTCACATTGGGCGGTATGTAGCCATTGACCAGTTTTGCGCTCAAAGTTACAGGTTTGGTGCCCAGTGTGATCTGATTGTTCCTGATTTTCTGAAATTCTATCAGAGATCCTTTGCCGGTAACCCGAACCGGGAATGTTTGAGCCGGATTTATATGCGTATAGGCAAATGCCTGCATGTTTTCATCTCCGGCGATCAGGCGGGTTTTGAACTTACCTGCGCTGCCTTCAATAACCAGATATTCAATGGGGCGATCTTTTTTAAATTCACCGGTAACAGTGAAGTCGGCCTGATTACAATTTGCCGGGATCGTGTCCGACCCCATGAATTTGAAACCCTGCGGTTTGATGATTTTCAGCTTGATTTCGCCATTGAATTGGTCAAAACGTTCGGCTTTTATTGTGAGTTTATTGGCGGTATTCGACGATATCCGCAGCGTGGAAGGCGCCGTATAAAGTGCAAAGCGCTCCCGCTTGCGGTCGATACGCAAAAAGTATTTGTAATCCTTGCCGCAAGCTTTGGCCACATCGCTGACACTCACGGTGTAAGTGCCGTTTGCCGGCGCTTTGAAAAAGAGTACCGGGTCGGCAGTATTGTGCAGAATAGTGCCTGCTTTTTCGCGTTCGGCATCGTCGTTGTAAGCCAGCAGTTTGCCGTTGGAGTCAAAAACTTTTATAACAGCATCCGGCGGCAGCCCAAGACGGCGGGCAAAGACTTCCAGCACTACTTCTTCATCTTTTTTCAGCTTCACCGGGTAGCTGTTGCCTGCCGGATTATTGAGCACCTGCCCGAGGAGCACAGGATACTCCACCGGCGAAGTTATCCGCAGCGAACCCATATCTTTTACCGGTACGCCGGCGATTTTCGGAGCTGTTACGCTTTTTTCCGGCATCTTGCCGCTGAAAGCATCCACCCGATAAACAAAGTCTTCGCGCCCGCGGTAAAGCGCATCGCGGATCTTCAGCGTGTAAACACCGTCGGCGGGGGCTTTGAAAGTCAGCACCGGGTCGGGATCAAAGTAATAATCGTCGGCGTAGGCAAGGGATTTTTTTTGCGCATCAAATACTTCCAATACTGCCTGAAAATGTCCCGGTACGCCGTCCCCGATAAAGGGATTGAAGAATCGACCATAGAGCTTGAAAGTGATCTCTTCGCCCTTGGCCGCTTTGAAGGTGTACTGATCAGTTTCTCCGGGCATGATCTGCCCGTTGACTGTCGATGGTATCGGTATTGCCGGAATGCTGCGTACGGCAGGCGGGAATGGAAAATAATCTTCCCGCACTTCGGGAACCTCGCCTATAAAGAACTTCAAAGGATTGCTCAATGTGCCGTTGCGGTCGGTCAGACGGAATTCCCGCACTCCGGGTTTTGCATCTTTATCAATTTTCAGTTCCACGATCACCCGTCCTGCGATCGCCGGACTGGCTTGCAGACTGTTGCGCGGAACGAACCATGCCTGATACATTATATCGCGTTCGCAGGGCGTCAGTTCGGTCAAGCGGTCGTGGAACGAGTGATTTCGCCATCCTTCAGTGCTTTCCGGCTTCTTGACCGTGATCGGTTTGCCATCATGGAACTGGCGCAATATTTGAGTATAATACCGCCGCTGTGTGCCGCTGATATTGGGCAGATTTCGGATATACCGGACTTTTTCCACGGTTACACCGCCACCGGATATGTGGGCCCCATGAGAGCCCCAGAACCCCTGTCCGCCAACAATAATTTCCACTCGCGAATCCTGTCTGGCGCCGGCAGGCATCAGGAATCCGATATGAGATGCCGCCAGCGTACTTCCGCACGCCAGCACCAGCATCCCGGTAAAGACTTTATTTATATTCATACTTGCTCCCGGTAGAGTTCTTTGAGTTTGTTATTGCCGCCGGAGGGCGGCAGAATGGTCAAGTCGAGGTTGCGCGGATTGGGCAATTTCTGCGCCGGATTGATCCCTGCAAGTTCGTAGATACTCCACAAAAGATCCACCGGCGATACCGGCCGTTCGATGGGCCGTTCGCCATGGGCATCCGATGCCCCGATG
The DNA here is from genome assembly GCA_045635745.1 of Victivallaceae bacterium. Lineage (GTDB taxonomy): Bacteria > Verrucomicrobiota > Lentisphaeria > Victivallales > Victivallaceae > SIG78. The sequence continues at coordinate 53,519 of JAZTWG010000048.1, read as the reverse complement.
ACTTTGCCGCCGACAAAGCCGCCGCCGGCAACCACTGTGCTGAAACAGTGGCAGAAATGGTTGCGCCCGCCGTTCCAGGGCTCCTGATAGTCTACGCGCGGGGTACGGCCGAATTCACCGGTGCACCAGATGAGTGTGGTATCAAGCAATTTCTTTTCGGCCAGATCTTCCAGCAGGGCAGAAAATCCCTGATCAAATTCAGGACCGAGTTTCTGCATGGATTCAAAGTGCTTTTTGTGTGTATCCCAGCCCGAGGCATTGATAGTGATGTATGGTACGCCCATTTCCACCAGCCGCCGCGCCGCCAGACAGCATTGCCCGAAACGGGTGCGGCCGTAACGGTTGCGCATGGCTTCGGATTCCAGATTCAGATCAAAGGCTTTGGCGTCGTTGCCGCTCAAGACTGCCTGTGCATCCAGCGAGGCTTGTTCAAATTCGCGCAGTTCGCGGCAGCTGGTGATACTGCGGGTGAAACTGTCCAGCTCATCGGCATATTTCTGCCGGCGCAGCACATGCTCTTTGCTCACTCCTCCGGGCGCTACAAAACCATCGACCAGAAACTGGGGATTGTTGGGGTTGGATCCGGTGGCAAGCGGCTTGAAGCGGTCGCTCAGAAAACCGTTTTCCGAAAATCGGCCTTTGTTGCCGGTCAATGCAATATAAGGCGGCAATTTACCCTTGTAACTGCCGCTCTTGAGCATGGCAAGTACTGCCCCGATCGCCGGATAGGTTATACCGTCGCCGGGCATGCGCCCGGTCTGCATAAGATAGGTGGCGGTTTCGTGACCATTGGTGCGGTGGCACATACTGCGGATGATTGAGTATTTATCTGCCTGTTGTGCCAGTTTGGGTAGAAATTCGCTGATGCGTATACCTTTTACATTGGTTGGTATATCGCCGTAGTCGCCGTTGTATGCTTTGCCGGCATTGGGTTTGGGGTCAAACGTTTCCAGATGAGATGGACCACCCCATACCCATATTTCAATAACCGAACGTGCCGGTTCCCGCTTCTGTTCCACGGGAGCAGCCAGCAGATTTCCGGATACCCGGTTGAAAGCACCGTACACTCCGCACATAGCCATCATTTTGAGAAATTCTCTCCGGTCAATCATAATAACTCCTCCTCAATGATAAAAAATGAATTCTTTGCAATTAAACAATACCCAAACCGTATCGCTCCAGACCAGATGACGGGATTTTTTATCCAGACTGGACTGATATTTTTTGAACACCAGACGTTCACGGTTGGTCGGATAGCGCGAAAGAATATCCAGATAAATCCTGTCGAGCCGTTCTGCATCTGTACGGATATTCCGCTGCAGATCGCGGCAGTAATTGTTGAGCCGCCGGTAAAGCGTCGCCGAGTTCATCAGATAAAGTCCCTGCGAATCGGTGCTCGCTTTGTTGCGTTCCGAAAACTGTCCGGAGTCCCGCGGCGGGCGGCCGAAACTATCCAGCGTACCCGTGGAGATACTGCCGTCAGCAATGTTGATTGCTTTGGTTCGGCCGGGCAGAAAAGTAAACGGTTCGGGGATCACACTCATATAGCGGTCAAACCCTTTGGTTATACCGGCCAGAGCATCGATCAGAATTTCAGATTCCAGACGTCTGACCGGGTAGGAGGCAAAATTATTCAGCCGTTCTTCGCTCTGATCCACTGCCGAAGCCTGAAATGCGGCCGAATTCATTATCACCCGGTAGAGGTGTTTCAAACTGTAATTGCTGCGCTTGAACTCGGCGATCAGATAATTCTGAACTTCTTCCGAGAAAGGCACCACGCTTGCCGCAGCAGGAGCTTTTCCGAAAAGTTTATCCCAGAACGATCTTTCCGGTGGCAGACGCGGCAGAGCATCAGCATCGGGATAAATACCTCTGCCGAATACCCAATACCAGACCCGGTTGGTCATGGCGCGGGCAAAATAGTCATTTTTATCGTCGAGCAGCCAATCCGCAAAAACTTTGCGGGGATCGATTTTGCTGCTGTCAACAGTTACTTCGGTTCCATCCGGCAGCATGGCTTGAAGTGTTTTCGGCACAATGTCATTGTAAACGATCTCTTCTTTCCACTCATAAGTTGATTTATAACGTATACAGCTGAAAAGTCTGGCAAATGATTCCAGCTCATTGGGGCTGAATTCTGTTTCCCGCATACCCATCGTTGTCAAAAGCACCATCTTGGCTAAACCGGATGGTGACCGGTCGGCACTGGCCCGGAAAAAGTTTGCATAGGCGGTTCGGAAATTACTGCCGGATGCGGTAAGCATATCATAAAACATGCTCTTCAGTGACCGGTCAGCCAGCAGTTCGTCGTGGATAGTCCGGTGATAGATCTGCACCGCGTTGGGCCAGAGATTGATTGGAAACTCCGATTTGATCCGCAGCATATCGGCAAAGCGCATTGCCTGCATATCGGCATAATCCGGCGAATTGAGATATTTTTCAATAAGTTTGCTCCGTTTGCCGGGGGTATCGTCAAAAATAAAATTCTGCACTTCTCTGGCGGTTGGCAGCCGTCCGGCGGCAGTCAGCACCACCCGGCGGATAAAAACGCTGTCGGATGAGACTGCCGGAGGGCGGATATTCCGTGTCTCCCAATGTTTGAACAGTACCTTATTGATCGGGTATTCCGGATCGTAGCCGGCGCTTTTTTCAAAAATTGAACCGCTGACAGCGGAGGCTGTCAGCAGCGAACTTATTATCACAGAAAATATTTTCCGCATAAAAAACTCCTTTCCATCTCCTTATTCAATGTAAATATATAACCGGTTGAGAGCAAAATACAAACTTTATTCAAGCTTAAAAAGCCGTTTTCTTTAAAAAAAATGCTCTCTGCAGCTTTTTTATTGCAGAGAGTATTATTTTCAGCTCGTTTTTTTTGCAAAAATCTTTTGGGTCTGTTACTTGCCCTGACTGTATTTTATCCTGACAAAACAAATATCTGCAGGGCGTTTGTCGGTCAGTGGATTGGCATTTTTTTCTTTCAGAAAGCGAGCCATGTAGTCGTGCTGCGAGTAATACACCGCGTAAAATTCATTTGTCTGATCCGGCACGCAGAATGTATAGGAGCAGTCGCCGTCGCTGCGGATGGTTTGCTGGAAGGTGAGTTTGCCGTTTTTATCCATAATAAAGAGATCATTTTTCACCCCGACGCGTCCTTTGAAGTTTTTGGTGTCACGCCACTTCCAATGGCGGGCGGCAACGAGAAATTCATTGCCGATGCTCTGGAGCATGACCCCCTGTAAAGGTTCTGACAATTCAATACTGCGGGTGATCATGCCGTTTTCGCTGATATGGCAGAAAAGCGGTACATCGCCGGGAACTGCCCGCCGGACAATACAGTAGAGTTCGCCTGATTTATCGACACTCATGCTTACTTCGTTGCTGCCGGCGTCAGGAAATTGGAGAAAGTGCTGCCAGTTTTCACCGTCATTGCTGCGGTACAAACAAGCGTACATAACATCTTTAATTTTGTGATAAGCCGTAGCTACATAGCCTTTTTTGTAAGGCAGACACCCCCAGAAAAACGAGTTATCGGCAAAACCGGTGGGTTTGAACTCTTCAAATGTGCTGCCGTCAGCGCTGCGGAACGCAAAAACACCATGACGGCCGCTTTTATCCGGCATGATAAAAGTATAACCGGCATAGATGGTCAGTTTGCCGTTTACTACCGCCAGCCGCGGATCGCGCATATCGAATTTGTCTTTCTGGAAAAGTGCGATTTCTTTCCAGGTTTTTCCCCGGTCTGTCGAACGGTAGACCGGAATCTTGCCATCCCGCCGCCGGTGACCGGTAGCCCGCCGGTGCGACATATACCAGTTGCCTTTGAACTCCACAATGGAGGGAAAAGCATTGTGAAAACCATCTTTTACCAATGTGCCTTGAGCAGTAACTGCCGCTTCTCCTGCTGCCAGAATGATTGCTGCTGATATGAGCAACAGCAAACTAAAAAATGCTTTTTTCATTTTTTTTTGCACTCCTTTTATTGTAATTTTGTTTGTATTTTTTTAGTGATCGCATATATTATTTTAGTACAGTTTTAAGATGTTTTAAATGGTTATATTGTCTATTTTATGGTAAATATGTCGGAAAAGAAAATTTTTATTCCGCGTCGGCGCGGCGAGTGGCCGGGGGAGCCGGTAGCCGGTGAAATCATGCTTGAGGGATTGGCAAAGTGCGAAAAAATACTTGCTGCCGGAGAGCGTTTTCATTATCTCTTTGATAATGATTGTCCATCGGGGCGGGAACGGCGCGGTTATATATTGCGGATGATATTTTTTATTGAGGGCTCATGCCGGATGACTGCGGCGTATGACCGCCGGGCGGGGGAGAGGCTTATCCACGCCGGTGAAATCGCTGTCGGTGGCAGGGGAAATTGGAATGCTCCAGTTTACGCAGGAAACTTGAAGTATGAAAATTATTCGGTAATTTTTATGCACAATCTTATCCGGCTGGTACATTCGTATTGGGATGAAAATGGTGCTAAACGTACGGTTTACTGTCACTATCCACCCCCCGGAGAGTGTTTGCAGAAACTTTTGGAGTGCGCCAATGATGTGATTGCCGATATTAATAACGCCCGCAGTAAACGCATCCGGCTGCTGTTGAGTGCAATACTGGAACAGTTCAAGATCGATATTGCCGGAGTGGAAGAGAGTACACCGGAGCTGCCGGCAATAGTTGAACAGGCCATACATTATATAGATTTGAATTATGATATGTTTGTAAATTGTTCAACAGTAGCGGAAGCACTGCGGGTTAACCGGACACAGCTGTCAGAGATTTTTCATAATTCGACCGGCAGAAATATGAAAGATTATATACTTGATCTGCGTATGGAAAAGGCCTGCTGGCTGCTGCAGTATCCGGATTTGAAAATAAATCAGATCGCCCGTGAATGCGGCTTTGCCGATGCCGGATATTTTATCAAAGTATTCCGGAAAAAATATCAGAAAACACCGCTGGAGTACCGGCGGGCATGTGGTGCATTTGACTCGATTTGAATCTTGATGCCGGATTGTATGCAACGTCGGAGAATCGCCCGGAGATGAGCAAAAACAATGCCGGCAACCATGACTGGTATGATAAATAAAATCGTTGTTAAAAAAAATCTGCCGCAGATATTTTTGCGGCAGATGTATTTTTTGTGTTGTTTACTTTATCAGATGTATACTTTGGGATCGGTATGCAATTTTGTGTCGTAGAACTTGCAGAGATCGACTTTGGCATCGGCCTGCAGCGAGATCATTGTGCGTGTATGGGTGATTCCGGGAATATCGCGGGTCATCTTGTTGGCAACTACATCGGAGAGTTCTGCATTGGTACTTACGCGGATCATAACCACAAGGTCGTATTCTCCAGCAACGGTGTAAACTTCGGTAACGCCCGGGATATTCAGCAACGCTTCAGTAGCCTGACGCAGCATTTTCCGTTCGACGGTGACCAACGCAATTCCGGTAACCATAATACAAATTTCTCCTTTGCCGGACAAAATTTATCTTGCTCTGCAAACTGCTGTCCAGCAGACAGTTAACAAAGCTGAGCCGGTTCGGGGTATTCCGGCGAACCGGCTTTCCAAGGCTATAATAGCATTGATAAAAATAAATGCAAATAAAAAAATAGATTTTTGCCGGATTTTTGCAAAAATCTTTTTTGTGGCCTTGTAAAAGTAAACGCACGGTTATTTCCCGAGTAAACATTAAATATTGCTTAAACTTGAAATTTATAATCAAATAATGCAGTAAGGGTTGTTGCAAAAACTTGAATGTTTTTGCAACAACCCCATTGAGTTTTTTCAGTAATATATCTGCCGCATCAGGCCGTCGGCAGCTTGAATGCTTCGATAATATCTGTTACCTGCTGATCGTTGATCGGCGAAAGTTCACCGAGGCGGCTTGCCATAATGATACATTTGGCGGTGAATTCCGATACCTCCAGCCGGTCAAAGGCTTCCAGAATCGTTTTGCCGGTGGTCAGCACACCGCAGTTTTCGATCAATACCACCGGATTGGCCGGAGAAAGCACTTTCACTACGGCATCAGGATCGCTGAAATACTCTTTGCTTGAGATCATGGGTACATCGCGCATCATAATGTAGCTTTCCGGAATGGTGCGGCTGTCGATCTTGTGGTTGGTGACGGCAAACGCCATGATGTAGGGCGGGCGCATCATAAGAATGCTGTTTACCCATGGGCATTTGTTGAAAATATTGCGGCAGATCGGCGTGGCAGTGGAGGGCATTTTGCCGGCTTCGCGCATACCCATACGCATACGCACAATGCCGGGTGCATCCAGATACATCGGATCAAAGTTGGAAGGCGTTATCAGAAAGTCATCATTATCGCCCAAACGCGCGCTGAGGAACGCACTGCCGCTGAACAGCAGCCGCTGGCGATAGGCGCGGGCCCGGAAATTTGCCAGTTCGTCGCGCAATTCGCATTCGGCTGCGCTGACTACGTCGGGGATGAATTCAGGATAAGTGCGCTTGGGCAGTTTGCCGGTCAGCGGCTGGATGGTGTCGCCGAAACTGGCCGCATTGATCTGGATACGCGCCACATAGTCCAGCGCTTCAAAACGGGCAAACGCTTCGGTAATGGTTTTACCGGCCATGACTGCACCGTGGTTTTCCATAATCACCGAGTCGTTGCCTTTGGCAAATTCCTGGGCGATGATGCTGCCGAGAGCTTCGGAGCCGGGTATTTCGTATTTTGCAAATGCAACTTTGCCGCAAATGCGTTCGGCGCTGGGGATCAGAGTTGGATCCGGTATCCGCCGGGTAAGGCTGAACGCCACCAGTGCCGGGCTGTGGGCATGCAGAACAGCTTTGACATCGTCACGCAGCTGATAAACTGATTTATGGAACGGCAGTTCGCTGCTGGGTTTGTGCAAGCCGTGTACTGTGCCGTCGGGCGCAACTCGCACAATATCTTCCGGGCGCAGTGAACCCTTGTCGATACCGCCGGGCGTGATCCAGATATTGCCGTCTTCGTCTTTGATGGAAAGATTTCCGCCCGAAGTGGTGGTCATACCGTAATCGTAGAGAGTTTTCAATGTTTGCACAAGGATATTGCGCGGATGGGTGTACTGCAGTTCCATGGTTTTCATGCTCCAAAAAAAAGATGGTTGATACGAAATATTGGCAAATAATATACCACGTTTGAACTGAAATGCAAGACTTGAATATTTTTTTATCAATATTTTTTTATCTAAAGTTTGGCGAAAAGTAAAAACTGCAGTACAATCAGAAAATATACTCTGTTTCCGATGCGTACCTGAATGCTGGCTTATCGAAGATCTGTAATAAAAAGCTCTTGCACGTTGGAGTGGTGCGCAAGAGCTTTTTGCTGCGGTATAAAATGCTTCAGAACTCGGTAACGAGTTTGTCTTCCAGAAAATCGCAGATATCCTGAAATGCCTGCAGCTGCATAGTTCGTTGGAGTTCGTAGAAAAAACCGTGTTCAACGCGTTTGTAGACTTTCCATTGCGAGGCAATATTCATACTGCGGTGTTTGAGCGCGAGCTCTCTGGTGTGTTCCGACGGGAACAAGTGTTCGAGCTCGGCTTCGATAAAAAACAGCCGCGGATTGTCTTCGCGGATGAAGTTTTCCAGCGAAAGCCGTTCAAATGGTTCGGGGTTTTCTTCGTATTTGGCTCCGGCGACCCGCTGCATCTGATCCCAGAACGGCGGCATCATGCCATCCCAATGTTTGAAATTGTGGGGTGTGGCCTGCAGAAATGCCATTTCGGGGCGAACTTCCGGATATTTGAGTTTATCGACAATTTCGCCACATTCTCCCGGTTTTGCACAGCAGAGCAGACTTGCCAGATGAGCCCCGGCCGAAGAACCGTGAACCGCGATCCGGCAGGAGTGATTGCGTTCTTTGAGCAGATGTACAAAGCAATCAAACGATTCGCGGATATCTTCAAGCTGGGTAAAACCGTTGGCTCCATTCATCCGGTAATCGGTGGTACAGGTTATATAACCCAGTTTGCCGAATGCTTCCATAAGCTGGTAAAAACCGGTACGCGATCCGGCGTTCCAGCCGCCGCCATGGACAAAAAATATTGCCACATCTTTTACGGGCACACCGGCTTCGGGTTCAAAAACATCAAAAACCCGGCCTTTTATCAGCGGTTTATCAAGAAAATAGCTTTTGAATGGATACATTTTTTTGCTCCTTTTTTGCTGAATTAAAAAATTTTCATCCTGATTTTAAGATAACACCTCCCGGATAAAAAGCAAATAGCCTTTTATGAGAGAAGCGGATTATTTTTCAGCTTTATATTGCTTACGGGGGTGGAAAATAACGGATTTTATGCTTTATCTGATATAAAAATGAATAAAAATTTTGAAAAAAATCACTTTTTTGTTCTTTATTTATTTGCTAAAGTTATTTGCAGGTATTATATTCGTAACCAAGAGCACAATTTGAACTCAAAAAAGTAGGAAATCTATGGACAACGTGAACAGCAGCAAAAATAACGTGAAATTTCAGGATTTTGTAGATGCCGCAGCTATCATCTGCCGGCAGAGTGCCGCCGATAATCAGGCGATCATTTCCGATCTGATCCGGCTGGCGGTCAAAAATAATCCTTCGCTCAAGTTTGATGAAGTTCAAAGCGGCGTTTTCGCCCGCGAGGCCATGTTCCCGACAGTTATCGCTCCCGGCCTGGCAATGCCGCACGCACGCGTGGCCGGTCTTGACCGCCTGATCGTGGCGCTGGCTACACTCAAGGAACCGGTAAGGTTTGGCGGCGAAGATGATGGCGAAGATGTGCGCGTGGTGGTGCTGGTTTTGTCGCCGGCAGATAACCCGGGGCTGCATTTGCATGTGGTGTCGGCGCTGGCGCGTGAATTTTCGGATCTGGAAAAGATCGGTCAGGTTGCTGATCTTGAAAGCGTGGAAGAAGTTGTGAACTTCTTCGGTGTGGTGCAGGTCCGTCTGCCCGATTATCTTAAAGTCGGTGATATCGCCAGCGGTATCGGTCCTGTGCTGCAGGCCGATGACAGTCTGGCATTTGCATTCCGGAAATTCGGTGAAAGCCGGGTCGAGGTTATTCCGGTGCTGGATGATGATGGTAAAATGCTTGGGGTGCTGACCTTGAAGGATATCTTGCGCTACAATATACCCATGGATTTGCTGGAAAGTGACAACCTGACTGCCCTTTATGACCTCAAACCCTATGCTGAAGTTATCGGCAAGGCCGCCAATATCAAAGTTTCCGAGGTTATGAGCGATGAGTTTTCGGCGGTAAACGAGGATGTGGCCGCGGCTAAAGTCATTAAACAGCTGCTGGCTTCTCCGATCAACAGTATTATGGTCGTTGATAGCGAAAACCGCCTGCACGGCGAAGTGAGATTGCGCGATTTCTGCGGAAAAATCTTCTGGGAATAATATCCTGCGGCCGCATAAATAAAATCGGGAGATAGCCATGAAACGGTGGTTGATTGTTGCGTTGATGGGCTTGACTGCATTGCTGTGCGGTGCTGCAGAACTGCCGTTCAGGGGAGGGTACGATTGGCAGGATGCCAGAAATGAAGCTCCCGGCATCATGCTCAAAACATTCAAGCTGGAATCTCCGCGTAAACTGGTGATTTATGCTGCCAAGGTGGATTTGAGCAATCCCAAAGTCTATCTGGTGGTCAACAGCAAAACTCCTGAATGGGGAGAATTCATGCCTTACCCGGCCAATCGGGTGATCGAAACCAAGCGCATGCGGGTATGGGAATTTGCCGAAGCCAAATACAAAGAAGGTCATAATATCCGCTTGGCGGTCAATGCTTCCCCCTGGGGACCGTGGGGTGACCCTAAAGTAAAACATCTCTTTGCCAACGGTGTCGGGCTGCTGGTAAGCAATGGCGAAGTGCTTGCAACGCCGCATGGAAAAAAAGCCAACGGCGTGCCGGCGCTGATCGTGCGTGATAATGGCCAGGCCGATTTGATAACGTTCAAAAAAGGTGATAATCCTGAAGGCATTAAGCTTGCGGTATCGGGATTTTCTTTCATCTTGCGCTCCGGAGAGCTTATGAAACCGGATAAACCGCTGCACCCCAGAACATTCTATGGACTTTCCAGTGATAAAAAGACTCTCTATATTGGTGTGGTTGATGGTCGTCAGCCGGGGTACAGCATGGGGATGTCCTGCCATGAGGGGGCTCAACTTATGAAGTATCTGGGTGCTTTTAACGCAGTGAATATGGATGGCGGCGGTTCTACTACACTGGTTACTTGCCGCAATGGCAGAAGCAAGCTGGTAAATATGCCGTCGGATGCCAAACATACCAAAAAAGATAAACACAAATTTACCCGGCCGGTAGCCACTGCGCTGGGTGTGTGCGTTGGTAAATACAAACCGCCCAAATCAAAGAAAAAGTGATTTTTTATGCGTAAATGTGTCGGTATTCTTACGGCGGGGGGCGACAGTCCCGGACTTAATGCTGCGATCCGCGCAGTGGGTAAGGTGCTTTCGCGCGCCAATGCCAAACTCATTGGTTTCAAAGATGGTTTTGAGGGTATTGCGTTTGACCGTTTTGTTGAACTTGATGACGAAATGCTTTCCGGCATATTGACCGTGGGCGGCACTATCTTGCGCACCAGCCGCCACAAGCCCAATAAAATGCCGGTAGGCAAGAAGATCGTGGATATGACCGATGCGATTGTGGAAAATTACCACAAGCACCAGCTTGCAGCGCTGATTTGTATCGGTGGCGGCGGCACGCATAAAAGTGCGCTGCTGCTGAAAAAGGCCGGCTTGAATATTGTTACCATTCCCAAAACTATTGATAACGATCTTTCCGGTTCCAACGGCACTATCGGATTTGATACAGCTTTGAATGTGGCTACCGATGCTATTGACAGTCTGCACAGTACCGCCAGCAGCCATAAGCGCATTATGCTGGTTGAGGTTATGGGGCACAAAACCGGCTGGCTGACTCTTGGCAGCGGTATTGCCGGCGGTGCCGATGTTATCCTGATTCCCGAAATTCCTTACAATGAGGAAAAAGTTGCCGACGCACTTAAACTGCGTTCGCGCGAAGGCAAGCTTTTCAGCATTGTGCCGGTGGCCGAAGGTGCCGTGGACCAGGCAACCGCAGATAAAATCGCCAAATTACAGCAAACTTTGGAAAAGTGCGATGACAAAAAGCGCAAAACTGAACTTAAAACTGAACTTGCCGAATTGACTTCATACAAGCCTGAACGCATTTTTGAATTGGCCAAAAAACTTGAAGAACTCACCAAGCTTGAAACCCGGGTGACGATTCTGGGGTATCTGCAGCGCGGGGGAACCCCCAGCTGTTTTGACCGTATGCTTGCCACCCGGCTGGGAGTACGCGCCGCCCAGGCGGTGTTGAATAAAGAATTCGGTTTTATGGCAGCTTACGCCAATGGCGAAACCATGCTGGTACCCATTGAAGAAGTTGCCGGCAAGCGCAAAGAACTCTCCATTGATCACCCGTGGGTGAAGTGTGCCGAAGAAAGCGGAGTATCCTTCGGCGCGTAGTGCAAATTGTTTTATTGCTGTGAAAACAAGAGGCGCCGGATAGGAGCTCTGCTCTTGTTACTGCCTGTTGATTGCTGTTTTTTTGGGAAAACTTACCTCTTAATTTGCATTATACCATTTTTATGCTACCTTTATTTTTTTGAGTTTTTATTGTTTTAATTCAAATTAGGATAATAAAGATTTTAAAATTATAAGGGTTTATAAGGGAGGTTTTGGGTAAGGTATGATGACTGTATGGGATTGGTTGATCGTGATTGTTCCGACACTTTTTGTGTTGGGTATGGGGTGGTATTCTCGCCGTTACCTGCGTGATGTAACTACTTTTCTGTCTGCAGGGCGTGTCTGCGGCAGATATGTGATCTCGGTGGGCGATGTTGCGTCAGGTTTGTCGGTTATCGGGTTGATGCGTTATGTGGAAGTTCACTACAAAACCGGTTTTGCCACAGCGTTCTGGACTTCGCTTTTGCTGCCGGTCGGGGTGGTGCTGGGGTTGTTCGGATATGTAACTTACCGTTTCCGTGAAACCAAGTCTCAGAGTATCGGTCAATTCATTGAACTGCGTTACAGCCGCAGATTGCGTATTTTTGCAGCAGGACTGCGCAGTATTTCCGAAATGCTTGCCAATATGATTCTGCCGGCATTGGCTGCCCGTTTCTTTATTTATTTTCTGGACTTGCCGCATCAGATTCAGATTTTCAGTATAACTGTTTCCGTGTTCCACCTTATCATGATATTGTGCCTCTTTTTGGCGATCAGTATTATCTGTATGGGCGGGGCGATGAGTATTATTATTACTGATACTATTCAGGGCTTCATCCTTTATCCGATGCTGGTGTTTTTCACGATTTTTGTGCTGATCAAGTTCCCGTGGAGTACAGAAATGCTCCCGGTGATGGCTGATCGTGTCCCCGGGGAAAGTTTTATCAACCCGAATGATATTGAAAACCTCAAGATGTTCAACTTGTTCTCGCTGTTGGCATTGCCCTTTGTCAGCCAGATCCTGCAGCGTGCCAGCTGGATCGGAGCCGGGTCGTCATCGACCGCTGCCCGTTCGCCGCATGAACAGAAAATGGCTTCGCTGCTGGGAACCTGGCGTCAGGCGATGGGAACGATCTTCTATGTGCTGGTTGCGGTTACGGTTCTGACCATGCTCAACCATGCCAATCACTCCAGTCAGGCACATAAGATCCGGCTGGAACTCTCTGACAAGATTGCCGGCGAAGTTATTGCAGATAAAACTATGCGGGCTAAAGTTGTTTCCAGTTTGAATGCAATGCCGGTGCAGAAACACATTATCGGCAAAGATGCCCCGCTGGGAGAGGGCAAAGATATTGATATACGTTATCTCAATACCGCCAAAAATGAATTGACCAAAGGTCTTGACGGCAAGGTCTCCAAGGACAGTACCGATGCCGGTATGCCGATCTATCAGAAGTTCCGTACGCTCTACTATCAGTTGATGCTGCCGGTGACGTTGCGTAATATGCTGCCTCCGGGTATGATGGGGCTCTTCTGCCTGCTGATATTGCTGATGATGATCTCTACAGATGATACGCGTATTTTCAGTTCGGCTATTACGGTAAGTCAGGATGTGATCCTGCCTCTGATCAAGAGAAAGCTCACTCCCCGTGAACATATGTGGATGGTTCGTTGGGTATCGATCGGGGTCGGGGTGTTCTTCTTCCTGGGGTCGAGCTTTATGGCACAGTTGGACTACATCGGATTGTTTGTTACTTTGATGGTCTCCATTTGGTGCGGCGGCTGCGGACCTATGCTCATTCTGGGGCTTTACAGCCGGTTCGGTACGGTTTGGGGCGCCTGGACAAGCTTGCTTTCCGGTATGTTTATGGCGATCAGCGGTATGGTTGTACAGCGTAACTGGGCGGATATAATTTATCCGTGGTTGCGTGACAATGGGTTGCTTGATGGTGTTATCAAAGCATTGACAACACTTTCCAGCCCGTTTGCACCTTATGTTGACTGGAGTGTAGTTACTCAGGAACGCTGCCCGATCAACAGTTATGAGTGGTATTTTATTACCATGGTGACTACGCTGCTGCTGTATGTTGTTATATCGCTGCTCACCTGCAAAGAACCCTTCAATCTGGAGCGTATGCTGCATCGCGGTAAATACGCTTTGGATGAAAAGCGTGAAATTAAGAGTGTGTGGACATGGAAGAATGTCTTTGCTAAACTCATCGGTATCACTCCTGAATACACCAGAGGCGATAGGTTTGTGGCGTGGAGCTACTTTGTTTACAGCTTTATCTACCGTTTCGGTCTGACCTTTGTTATGGTTCTGGTCTGGAATATTATCACTCCGTGGACTATCGAGCTGTGGAGCTGGTACTTCCTGATCACCATCCTGATCGTGCCGGGAGCGATGGCTGCGATTACTGCAATCTGGTTCGGTATTGGCGGTGTTATCGACTTGCGGCAGATGTTCATTGACCTGGAAAAACGCACGATCAACGAGCTGGACGACGGTCGCGTGGAAGGCAATATGTCGCTGGCTGACAAGGCGGCACTGGAAGCTGTGGAAAAAAACGAAGCTGCCAAAGATAATAAGTAATTTATAAAATCTTTCCGGATGGGGCTGTTGCAAAACTCACTGTTTTGCAACAGCCTTTTTTCTATTGTTTCTGCACAATCTTATAAACAAACATTGCTTATTTACCAATATTCAAACCATAAATTATCTTTTTCTCAAACGGTTTGTTTGAGCAATAACTTATGCAATGTTGTTTTTGTGCGGCTTAACTTGCAGAATTACTCTATATAACAGACCTTACACATCCCCAAGGGGCAATGCCCCTTGGGAAACTCTTGCTCAATCAGCAGCAATATCCAGTGCGAATTACCTGGCGACTTTTAATTAGAGCGGGGGCTGCCGCCCCCTTGAGCAACTTTGCGTTAACACACAAAGTTGTCCTCAAACGCCGGATGGCTTCGCTCATCTCCGTTCGACCTCGCAGCTTGCTGCCCCGGGTTTGCCGGAATGCATCCGGCAAACTGCTCTCACATCCGTTACGCGGCTTGCCACGGCGTAATACAATGAAGACGGGCGCTGACCGCGCTTGTTGCTGTTGGTAAACAATATCAACAGTTTTGGAATATTCTTTTTTTATGCCTTGCTTTCCGGCAGCGGTGGTGTTTTTTCTTTAATCATATATTTACAGTTCTTTGCAGTTTATACTTGCAAAAAGGGGATTTTGTGATATATTACCAATAAGTTTTTGTTGCTTTGAATTATATCATGGCAATAAGTCGTAAATAACACATAAGAAAGGAATTTTAGAGACATGATGTCAGTATGGGATTGGCTGATCGTAATTCTGCCGACACTGTTCGTGCTGGGGATGGGGCTGTATTCACGCCGTTATCTGCGTGACGTAACAACATTTTTGTCTGCAGGTCGTGTCTGCGGCAGATATGTGATCTCGGTGGGCGATGTTGCCTCCGGATTGTCGATCATCGGATTGGTCAGCTATGTGGAAATCCACTACAAAACCGGATTTGCTACGACTTTCTGGACGTCGCTGCTGCTGCCGGTAAGTGTGGTGTTAGGGTTGTTCGGATATGTGCTTTACCGCTTCCGCGAAACCAAATCGCAGAGTATCGGCCAGTTTATCGAAATGCGTTACAGCCGTAAACTGCGTATCTTCGCAGCGGGGCTCCGCAGCTTGTCGGAAATGCTTGCCAATATGATCCTGCCTGCACTGGCGGCGCGTTTCTTTATTTACTTTTTGGATTTGCCGCACAGCTTTATGCTTTTCGGTATGGAGATCCGCACCTTCCAGCTGGTTATGTTCATCTGCCTTGTTATGGCAATATCCATTATCTGTATGGGCGGTGCGATGAGTATTATCATTACCGATACCATTCAAGGCTTCATTGTTTACCCGATGCTGGTGTTCTTCACCATTTTTATTCTTATCAAGTTTCCGTGGAACACCGAAATGCTCCCGGTTATGGCCGACCGTGCTCCCGGCGAAAGTTTTATTGATGCTATGGATATTGCCAAGCTCAAGGACTTCAATATCTTCTCACTGGTTATGCTGCCGATCGTTACCCAGCTGTTGCAGCGTGCCAGCTGGATCGGCGCCGGTTCTTCTTCCAACGCTGCCCGTTCACCGCATGAACAGAAGATGGCGAGCTTGCTCGGTACCTGGCGTCAGGCTCTCGGCTTGATCTTCTATGTACTGGTTGCTGTAACTGTGCTGGTAATGCTCAACCATGTAAACCACTCCAAAGAAGCCCACAAGATCCGTTTGGAACTTGCTGACAAGATCGCCAACGAAGTGATCGTGGATAAAACAATGCGTACGCAGGTGGTCTCCAGCATCAAAGCCATGCCGGTGCAGAAACACATTATCGGTGAAGAAGCTCCGCTGGCGGAAGGTAACGATATTGATACACGCTATCTGGATGTTGCCAAGAAAGCTATGACTACTGATGCCGCCGGTGTTTCCAGCAAAGAAACCGTCGACAAAGGTATGCCGGTATATCAGAAGTTCCGTACTCTTTACTATCAGCTGATGCTGCCGGTGACCATGCGTAACATTCTGCCCAAAGGTGTGCTGGGTCTGTTCTGCCTGATGATGATTCTTCTGATGCTTTCGACTGACGATACGCGTATTTTCAGTGCCACAATTACCGTAAGTCAGGACGTGATCCTGCCTTTGCGCAAGAAAAAGCTTACTCCGCGTGAACACATGTGGATGGTGCGTTTGGTGGCAATCGGTGTCGGTATCTTCTTCTTCTGCGGATCGAGCTTTATGTCGCAGTTGGACTACATAAGCTTGTTCGTATCCTTGATGTGTACCATGTGGCTGGGTGGTTGCGGACCTATGCTTATTCTGGGGCTTTACAGCCGGTTCGGTACGACTATCGGTGCGTGGACCAGTTTGCTGACCGGTGTGGTTATGGCGCTGGGCGGTATGTTTGTGCAGAGACAGTGGGCCAATCTGGTTTATCCGTGGCTGCGTGATAACGGCTTGCTTGAAGGTGTCAAAACTGCTCTGGCCAACCTCTGTGCTCCGTTCATGCCCTACATCAACTGGACCAATGTTACTCAGGAGCGCTGCCCGATCAACAGCTATGAGTGGTATTTCATCACCATGATGACCACTTTGATTCTCTATTGTGTGGTCTCCTGGCTGACTTGCAAAGAAAAGTTCAATCTGGATCGTATGCTGCACCGCGGCAAATATGCTCTGGATGAACAGCGTGAAATCAAGAGTTCCTGGACATGGAAGAATGTCTTTGGTAAACTCATCGGTATTACTCCTGAATATACCAAGGGCGATAAATTCATTGCCTGGAGTTACTTTGTTTACAGCTTCATCTATCGTTTCGGTCTGACCTTCATTCTGGTTTTGGTTTGGAATGCCATCACGCCGTGGACGATCGAGCTCTGGAGCTGGTACTTCCTGATCACAGTACTGATCGTGCCGGGATTCATGGCCGCCGTAACTGCGGTCTGGTTCGGTATCGGCGGTGTGATCGACTTGCGGCAGATGTTCCGCGACCTCGAAACCCGCACCATCAACGAACTCGACGATGGCCGCGTGGAAGGCAACATGTCGCTGGCCGACAAAGCTGCTCTGGAAGCAGTTGATGCCAATAAAGAAGAAGCTGCTGAAGAAAAGAAATAAGCAGTTTCTGCTGAATACCACAAATGCCGGTTTGGAAACAAACCGGCATTTTTTTTTGCGGCATCAGGAGTATGCTCCCGCGGGAGGTGGGCAATGCACATATGGTATGCATTGTTTAGTAAATTTTAGTAATCAAATCTCCATGTGATTTGCAAATTATTTTTCCGGTGCTATTTTATAGTTTTGAAATAGGGGGAGTAGCAAAAAATAAAATCTATGCAGATGAAAAACAACAATAAAAACAGTCGTTTGAGTATCCGGCAGATCGCTGATTTGGCAGGGGTATCGCCCACTACGGTATCATTTGTGCTCAATGGGCGGGCGGAAAAATATAATATTTCGCCGGCAACCTGCGAGCGGGTGCGGGCAGTGGTCAAACAATATAATTACCGGCAGAATTTTCACGGCCGCGCGATAAAGGAGGGCAAAACCTTTCTGGTTGGGGTTATTATTCACAACTTTACCAGCAGTTTCTGGAATCAGATCATTGCCGGTATCTGCCGCGAACTTACTGCCAATGGCTACCACATGTTGTTGGATGAAGCCGGTTCGGATCACGCCCGCGAGGAACAGGCTTTTGCGTATATGTCGCAGATAGGGGTCGACGGGATCATAAGTGCGTTGAATTTTTCGTTTACCGACTCGGAAAATCTGCAGCTGCCGCCTTATTGGTATGAGCAGAAAGTGGTCAATATTCTGCATCCACTGCCGAATATACCTTCGGTTTACACCGATCACTTCTGCGGCATGAGCAAGGTGATGAATGAATTTTTGCGTTGCGGACACCGCCGGATAGCTTTTCTGGGAGGGCTTTGCGGCAATATAAATTACCGGCTCAATGAAAATTACCGGGCTTTCAACACGATTTGTGCGGCAAATAATATTGAAGCTTTCCATTTCGATACCGCGGAAGCTCTTTTGCAGAACCGTCATAAATTTACTGCCGTACTTTGTCGGCGCGACAGTGAGGCAAAAATACTTTATGATGCCTGCCGGGATATGAATATAAGTATACCGCAGGAGCTTTCGATTGCCGGTTACGGCGGCGTGGAGTGGATCGTTAATTCCTCCCGGCCGCGTTTGACCACGGTCTACGAACCCAAAGAGGATTTGGGGGTGGTCGCTGTGCGGCGTATTTTAGCGTTGATCGATCAGCAGAGCGATCCGGATGAGCCGCTTTATACTCAACTCGAACCGCAACTGGTTTGCGGCGGCAGTATCAGGATTTTGCAGTAAAAGATTGGTAAAAAATATTGCGGGCAAAACATCAAGCAGTTTTGCCCGTAATAAGAATACACGCTGTTCACAATATTGGTTGATATGCAATATTTATCGTATGCAGCAGCTGCTGCAATCGGGGAGGAGATTGCTTTCTCCTCCTTGATTCCCTTTGCTCATTGTACTGCACCAGCCTGCGCGAGATACTCACCGACTTTCAGGTAAAGGCAGGCGCATACGCGCCATTAAGGTTCTCAAACGCCGGATGCCTTCGCTCATCTTCGGAGAGGCTTCGTGGAACTTTTCCGCCCCGGTTTGCCGAAATTCATCCGGCAAACTGCTCTCACATCCGTTACGCACCTTGCCACGGCGTAATACAATGAAGACGGGCTCTGACCGCGCTTTGCGGCGTTTCACCTGTGGGCAAACGATATTTTATCAACCGATATCGGGGACAGAGCTTAAGGATATATATCTTATTAAAGATCGTTCAGGATCTTCAGCGCTCCACCATTATCGTGGACTATACGTTTACCGGTTTTTCTGGCTTCGTCGGCATCGGCAATGGCTTGCAGGATCGCTTTAGACGCGTTTTCCAGAAATTCACTTTCCAGTTTTGCACCAAGTTCGGCGCTGGCTTTTTCGGGATAACCCATAACGCCCACAACCACATCGGTACGCTGGCTGGTCTGCACAATTTCCTGCGGTAATTCGGTGAAACTTTCGCGCAGCTGATAGCTGTCCGGGTCGGAACGCAACCGCTCGGCAACTTCTTCCACATCGGTTTGGAGCATATCTTTGCGCACCACTTCCGGGCACCAATGGAGCAGCAGACTGGTTTCCGCCATGGCCGCGTGGTAGTCGCGGGCATTGAAAAGTTCCAGCCAGGTCGGCGAAAAATCCCAGATCGGAGTCATCAAGATCATTTTATTCTTGAGCATGGGATTGAGCCATTTCTGAATCCGCAGCGATTCTTTGAGATGGAGCATGCTTTCGCTGCCGCCGTGGCCGGGCAGAATAATGAAGTTGTCAAAACCCTGCAAGGCAAGGGATTCGATGATTTCACCCACCAGATTGCTGAATGTATTGGGTTTTACATTGATCGTACCGGTCAGTAAGCCGCCGGAAAATGTGTAATTCAAGACCGGTGCAATCAGGCAATCGAGTTTTTCCGCCAGCTTGCGGGAGCAGAATTCAGCGTTTCTGATATCCACATCCAGCGGCAGATGGTAACCGTGCTGTTCGCTCAAGGCGTAAGGAATGATGATAGTTTTGTGCCGGGCATTGGCCAGATAATTCTGCAGTTCCAAGACTGTCAGGTCTTGCATGCGGTGACTTTTCATATTATTTCTCCTGTTGATTAACCTTGCTGAAAAGATACTTCATTTGGAGTGTAAATACAACACTCCAATATTGATGAAAATTAAATAAACAGCGTTTTTTCGCTGAAACAGCCCAAGTTTGTATTATTTGGCCGGATAATGATCCGGCGGAACTATTAAAGGCGGCTTAATGCCTCAATTACCTCTGACGGCTGGAGTTTGGTCATGCATTGTTTGCCGCCGTGCGGACATATACGTTTGAAACACGGCGCGCACGGCTCTTTATCGAAAACCAACAGCCATTTATCGCTGACCGGACCGGTTGCCCGGTAGTCGGTGGGGCCGAAAACCGCCACTCCCGGCAGCCCCATTGCCGCCGCCATGTGCATAATACCCGAATCATTTGCCACGCAGGCTCGCGCATGGCTTATAAGGTTGAAAAGATCACTGAACGATGTTTCGCCGGCAAGGTTGAACACCCGGTTTTCCGGCAATCCGGCAATCACTTCTTCTCCGATCGCCCGCTCGGATGGACTGCCCAGAACTGCCACGATACCGCCTTTTTCAATGTAGCTGGCGGCCACTTCGCGGAAGTTGGCGCTTTCCCAGCGCTTGGCGGCACCGTATGCTGCTCCCGGAGCCATCAGCAGCAAACGGGGATGTTGGCAGAAACTTTGCATTTTCAACGTCATCTGCCCCATGGTCCAACGCGATTTCAACTGCGGCATAAACTGTTTTGCCGGGAGCCCGCCCATGCTGTATACCATGGAAAGGTATTCATTGGCATGGTGGCTTTCGTTGAGCATGCCCTGCTGCCATTTGGGGAATTTGAAAGTCCGTTTCATGAGAAAGCCGCGGCAGCGCGCTGCCCGACCGTAAAGCTCGCTGATTCCGGCCTGACGCATCTGCCACGCATCGCGCAATGAGTTGCTGAAAAGTACTCCGACTTTGAACTGGAAACTTTTGAGTTTTTTGAAAACGATCTTATCCCAGGCCGTATGAGCCTCTTTTATGCTTATAACGTATGTTACCCCCGGGTAGAGCCGGTAAAGGTTGGCTACCTGCTGCGGCGCTATTACCACCAACGGAGCGTTTTCCGGCAGCATGTTTTTCAATACTTGCAGTGCCGGAAGTGTCATTACTGCATCGCCCAGCCAGTTGGGGGATTTTACTGCAATCCCATGCTGCAGTTTATCCTGATCTACCGGCCGGACAGCAAAGGTGCGTGCCGGTGCCAGATCGGCGATCTTCTGTTGGATTATACTCATAAAAACAGCAACTTATCCGTTTTATACGCTTCAGAACTGGGGCCGCATCCGCTGGGTTTTGACTTTGGGTTCTTCCAGATAAAGCATATACCACATTTCGCCCAACGCCGCATTGGAGAAGTTCTTGGCCTTGTCGTTGGCCAGACGTTCCCAGTTGGCGTTGAGCACTTCGTTGCCGCAGCGTTTTTTGCTTTCGGCAAGGATGTTGCGTGCGGCATCGAGTTCGCCGCGCTTGACCAGAATCCAACTGTAAAGCGCATAGAGCAGCACACCGGAATCGCCTTTGGCGCGCTTGAGCTTGCTTTTTGCAAATTTATCCAGCGCCGGATCATTTTTGCGGTACATGCGCGCTATACGCATGGCTGACGAAGTGGGGTCGAAGAAGAGACACTTGCTCATCAGAGCATCCACTTGGGCAAATTCTTTGATCTGATAGTGGAACATCATCTGCATGGTATTGATCTGTTTGGCAAGCAGCGGGCTCCAAAGATAGTAGCGCTTGAGTTCGTTGGTCATAGCCAGCGCTTTGTGTACAGCCTGTGTCTGTTCTTTTTCCACGGTACTCTGCAGAAATTTGGGCGACATGCCCGGTTTCTGCTGCATTATATTGATCTTGCGCTGGATCTTGTTCTGCACTTCTTGCAGCTGGGCTTGTATCGCCTGATTTACTTTGTTGACCTGACGGCGGACGAAAAGCCCGATCAATATCTGACAAACCACCATAACTGCGATCCCGATAAGGGCGCCCCATGCGGTGTTGTTCAATGCCTGACCGCTGAAAAATGCGGCAATCAATCCCAGAATAACTGCTGTGATAAGGGTTAACATAAAAATTTTCTCCTGTTGAATAAAATCTGATTATTTTTTACGGCGCTGCTTTTGCTTTTCTTTTTTCTTGAGCTTGGCAAGACGCTTTTTCTTTTCCTGTTCTTTTTTGCTGATCGCCGGTGTCCCGCCGCCGAAGGGATTGAACCCGCCGGCTGACGGCATGCTGCCAGGCATAGAGCCGGCGCCTGACATCAACGACTTCATCAAACCGCCCTTTTTCATCATCTTGCGCATCTGATTGAATTGCCGGATGTAACCGGCGATCTTTTCCAGCGGCAATCCGCAACCTTTGGCAATGCGTTTGCGGCGGGCAAAATCGATGCTGTCGGGGTTGGCCCGTTCGTGCGGAGTCATCGAAAGCACCATGGCTTCCAGACGTTTGAATTCCCGCGGATCGACCATCGCGGCTGCTTCGGAGAGCTGTTTGCCGCCGGGCAGAAATTTCAGCAATCCTTCAAGACCGCCAAGTTTATCGAATTGTTTGATCTGGCCCAGAAAATCGTTGAAATCAAACTCATTTTTGCGTAATTTTGCCGCCAGCTTTTCCGCTTCTTCCTGATCCAAGTCGGCCGCAGCCTTTTCCACCAGCGACACCACGTCGCCCATGCCGAGAATACGCGATGCCATACGGTCCGGGTAAAAAATATCCAGATCATCGGTCTTTTCGCCGGTACCCACAAATTTTACCGGGCATTGAGTTACCTGCCGGATCGACAATGCCGCACCGCCGCGGGCATCGCCATCGAGTTTGGTAAGGATAAAACCTGTGAGGTTCAAGGCTTTATGGAATGTATCGGCCACATTGACCGCTTCCTGCCCCAGCGCGGCATCGGCCACCAGCAATACTTCATCGGCGCGGACGCTCTGGCGCAGACGGATCAATTCCTGCACCATGGCATCGTCGATTTCCAGCCGCCCCGCGGTATCGAGAATGACCACATCGTTGTGGTTGAATTTTGCACGGCTGACCGCCTGTGCCGCAATGGCCGGCACATTCAGGTTGCCCCGTTCGGAGTAGACTTCTATACCCAGCTCCTTACCGAGGATCTCCAACTGGTCGATAGCAGCCGGGCGATAAACGTCGCAAGCGGCCATCAATACCGATTTTTTCATCTTGTCGGTCAGGAATTTTGCCAGTTTGGCTGCAGTGGTGGTTTTTCCTGAGCCGTGCAGACCCACCAGCATGATCACGGTGGGATTGCTGCTCAAGTCAAGTTCGCCGACTTCGCTGCCCAGAAGTTCAATCAGGCGGTCGTTGACGATCTTGACCACCTGCTGGCCGGGAGTGATGCTTTTCAGCACGGCTTCGCCCAGACAGTCGGTACGGACTTTTTCCACAAAATTTCTGGCTATATCCACATTTACGTCGGCATCGAGCAATGCCAGACGGATTTCGCGCATAGCTTCGGAGATATTGCTTTCGCTCAAACGGGTTTCGCCCCGGAGCTTCTTGAATATTTCTCCGAATTTATCACTGAGATTATCGAACATTGATTATGTTTCTCCCGAATGTTTTTCTGCAATAATATATACTTATCACTTAATATACCACTGTTTGTTGAAATCTTCAAGTGCAAATCCATTTTTTCTGCGGTCTGGAGTTGCAAAAAGTAATTATTTGTGTTAAATTATCCGTAATCGACCAATAAAAATGCAATCAGCGAGGTTTTTTATGGAAAATATCGAAACTTTGCAGAGCCGTTTCGGTTCTGAAAATGTCAATTTCTTTGCCGCTCCCGGCGGTTTTACAGCTGTTAAACTGGTCAACGGCTTCGGCGAAGCGGCTTTGACTCTGTATGGTGCGCATGTTATGAGCTACACTCCTGCCGGTGCGGTGCCGGTGCTCTGGATGAGTGATAAATCCATGTTTACTGCCGGCGAGCCCATCCGCGGCGGTATCCCGGTCTGCTGGCCCTGGTTCGGGCCGGATCCGGCGGGGAAATTCGGCGGCCACGGTTATGCGCGTGTTTCGTTCTGGAATGTGGTATCGGCGACTCAAACTCCGGCCGGGAAAACCACTGTTACGCTGGCTTTGACTGAAAAGGATGTGGATGCAAAATTTGCACCGCAGCCTTTTAAACTGGAACTTACTGTTACTTTGGGCTCTACGCTTACCGTGGCCTTGAAAATCTACAATACCGGCAGCTGCGATTTGGCTTATTCCGGCGCGCTGCACAGCTATTTTAATGTGGCGGATGCTTCAGCGATCAAAGTCACGGGGCTGGAAGATTGCGATTATGCCGATAAGGTGCTGAATGTTGATGGCGTGCAGAATGGTGCGATCGTTATCGACCGCGAAATCGACCGCGTTTACTGCCGCACCAGCGGCATTGTGGAAGTTGTTGACCCGGTATTCAACCGTACTCTCCGTATTGCAAAATCCGGCAGCAGCTCCACGGTGGTCTGGAATCCCTGGATCGAAAAATCCAAGCGTATGCCCGACTTTGGCGACGAGGAGTATCACACCATGGTGTGTGTGGAAGCTGCCAACGCTCCGGCTGCCGGCGATGACCGCGTGCTGGTTCCCGGCGCCATGGCCGAATTGCGGCAGACTATCAGCATTGCCTGAAAGAACCGGCGGCTTTTATGCAATGGTTTGAATTGGGCCCGTTTACGGTCTTTGATCTGGAAACTACCGGTATGAGTCCGGTAAATGACCGTATTGTGGAAATTGCCGCCATGCGGGTGGAGCTTACCGGAGAATATTCGGAGTTTCACAGTTTGATAAATCCCGGCAGACCCATTCCGCATGGTGCGAGCCGGGTGCATCATATTACTGACGATATGGTGGCCGATTCGCCGCGTTTTCAACATATCGGACACGATTTTCTGGAATTTGCCCGCAGCTCCACGCTGGTGGCGCACAATGCCAGATTTGATTTGAGTTTTCTGCAGGAAAGTCTGGCGCGCACCGGTTTGCCGCTCTGGAACGGTAAGACGATGGATTCGCTTATTCTGGTACGCAAGCTTTATCCGGGTTTGCCCAGTTACAGCTTGCAGAATTTGCGCAGTGTGCTGAAACTTGACCGGGCGGGAGATGATCTTTCGGCCCACCGGGCAGGGGACGATGTGGTATGGACCATGCGTTTGCTGGAAAATCTTTTGTCCGGTGTTTTGAATGCTGAAGAGCAAAATTGAGGGGGTATGTATTGTTATGTTATTTCTGAAAAAGAAATGGTACACATGGGTAAATGCACTTTGTCTGGTGCTTATGCTTATGCTGGGGTTATACTTATTCAACGATAAAGTCGGACTTTTTGACGCATTGAGTGGAATTTTCAACGGAGCGCAGGATGCCGTAACTGAACAACATGCACCGCACATTGAGTGGTCGTGGCGCATCGGATTGCTTTTCGGCGTGTTTTTCGGCAGTTTCTGCGGGGCTCTTATCCACGGGGCTTTCAAGATTTTGTGGGGCTTGGAAGAGAGCCGGGGCTTTTTCGGAAAAACTTTCGGCACTGCATTGTGGGGGCTGATTTCCGGATTTCTGGTGATGTTGGGGGGAATTACTGCCGGTGATGCTTTGGCGGGGCAGTTTTCTTCGGCGGTTCAACACTCGCCGGGGGCTTTGTTCTTTTTGCTGACTGCGCTTATTTCTGCCGGTATAACGGCGCTTTTTATTGAGCGCAGCAAAAGTAAAGATTCTGCCGACGGAAAGGATGGTGAGTGATGAACAGCTGTTTGATCTTTTCAGCAGTGGAGCCGCTGGCGCTTTCTGACGAGGCAAAATTGGCGGTGGCGGTCATTTACGGATTGTTCCTGGGGCTGCTGATCGTCAAGTGTGATTTTTCCGACCGGGTGGCGGTGAAAGATAATCTGACTTTCAAAAGTATGCGTATGCTCAAAGTTTTGCTGTTGTCGCTGGGGTTGGGCATGATAATTTTTGCTTTGCTCCGGGATGCGCATGTAGTGCAGGAGCATACTGTAAATGCTTCGTTCTGGGGTATATTGATTGGCGGTATCGTCAGCGGTATCGGACTTGGTATGAATGGTTTGATTCCGATTACGGCCGTAAGTGCGCTGGCTTCGGGCAGACTTTATGCTGTGTGGAGTCTGGCCGGTATGGTGCTGGCGATTCCGGCGGCACAGTTTATACGCAATAACTGCGGCAGCTTGCCGGATAAATTTTCCGGCGAAATTGGCAGTACACTTGCCAGCGAAAATGGCACATGGGTATTGGATAATCCGGCGTTGTGGGTGGCCGGAACCGCATTGCTGTTGTTTGTGATCGTTGCTTTGCTGGGCAAAAAGGAAAAATGATTAAAGTCACAGGTGCTCATCCGGCAGCAGCTTGTGCCGCATAAGCTGCCGCTGTGCCGGGGCGGCGGCGAACTCATTGGTCAGTAGAATTTCAAGCTTCGGCTTTTCCGACACATCAGGATAAAGTTCCCGAAACTCCTGCCGCGTAAGCGAGCTGTTTGAGAAAAATATTTTTCAGTTCATCATTTCCACAAACCGGCAGGAAATGCGATACTTTTTCGTATTATGTTGTCAGGGGTACGCTTGAGAGTTAAAAGATATTGAAGCGTTTGGCAATGCCGATAAACCAGATTGTCAATACCAGTACCGGCAGGATCCATTTCAGATAAAAGTGGAAAATCTCCGGAATTTTTATGCCGCTGCCGGTGTTTATTTCCTGCATGAATTTTTCTCTGCCCCAACCGTACCGACTGGTACAGAATATGATAATATACAGTGCTCCCAGCGGCAGCAGATTATCGCTGACGATGAAATCTTCCAGATCCAGCACATTGCTGCCGGGGCCGAACGGCTGAAATTTTTTCAGCAGATTGAAACCCAATATACAGGGCATGGAAAGTATTGCCAGCAGCACTGCAAAGAATATACCGGAGCGTTTACGGCTCCACTTCAGCTCATCCATGCCGAACGACACAAGATTTTCAAAAACTGCTATCAAGGTGGAAAGCGCCGCGAATGCCAGAAAAATGAAAAACAAAAATCCCCAGAAATTTCCATACTGCATATTGGCAAAAACATTGGGCAGCGTTATAAAGATCAATGGAGGTCCGGCATCGGGAGCAATGTTGCTGGAGGCGCATGCGGGGAAGATCACCAGACCGGAAAAGACCGCTACAAGGGTGTCCAATGTAATGATCCACACCCCTTCGCTGGCCAGCGAGCGCTCGCGCGAGGTGTAACTGCCGCAAATGGCCATACTGCCCACCCCCAGGCTGAGTGTGAAAAACGCCTGTGCCATAGCGGCGTGTGCTGTGTTGAGCACGCCATCGCCAACGAATTTGCCCCAATCAGGCTTCAGGAAAAAGCTCAAACCTTTTACGGCGTTGGGCATGCTCAATGCATAAAATACCAGCGCCAGCAGCAATACCAGTAAGCCGATCATCATATATTTGATCACTTTTTCAATGGTTTTGCGTACTCCGCCCATGCAGACAACAACTGTAATCAGCACGCCAACGAGCATACTTATAGTTTGTGCTGCCGGATCTGCGAGCATGTTGTTGAAAAATTTTCCGCTCTGCTCCGGAGTCACTCCGGTAAACTCTCCCCGGATATATCCCGTGGCGTAGAACAGCAGCCAGCCGGCGATAACGCTGTAAAACATCAGCAGTATCAGATTGCCGGAAAAAAGCAGAAAAACAAATTTGTGCCATTTGAATTTGCCCTGCGGCGGCTGGAGATTGCGGAACGCGCCCGGAAATGTACTGCGTCCGGCGCGGCCGATCGCCAGTTCCATAAGCAGCACCGGAAAACCCAGTATCACCAGAAAAAGCAAATAAAGCAGCAGAAAAAATCCCCCTCCGTACTCCCCGGCAATGTATGAAAATCGCCATACATTGCCCAAGCCGATGGCGCACCCGGCGGCCATAAGTATAAAGCCGACGCGGGAAGAAAATTGTTCACGCTGAACTTGTTTATCCATAAATACTGCCCCTGTTGATGTTTATCTGCGGCTGGATTTTCTTTCCTGCCGGTAGATGTTTTTGCCCCGGGTTTCCGGCAGCATCGTGGCAGTGGCAAGAGCCAATACTGCAATCAGCAGCGACATTATCAACACTGCCGCGTAACTTGATGCCGGATAAATAACCACATTTTCTTTGACAATTTTGCCGCTTGAAAAGATGTCCATGAGCCATCCGGCAAGATTGCTGCAGACCGCTACTGCCAGATATGCTACAAAATTAAGTATGCTGGTCCCCGAACCTGTGTATTGCGGCGGAGTATATTCGCGCATAAGAGAATTTGTTACCGGCGAAAATCCGGCGGAAACCGCAAACAACTGCATAACAATAACAAAATATACGGTGCCGGCTTTGATCTGCAGCCCGATCAATCCCATTACAGCTCCGAGCAGACACGACGAAAGCGTGGCATACAGAAACGGTTTGCGTAAATTGCCGAAACGCGTACTCAAATACCCCACCAGAAAGTTCATCATGCCAGCTACGATCACCATTAAAGATACACATCCGCCGGCGATCAGGGACGGGGTGCCGCAGAAATCTTCCAACAGTTTTTTGCCGATCACTGCCAGCAGCAGGTAATAGACCGCATAGCCCACGCCGCCGGCGATCAGCAGCCAGCGGCAGTTGCGGCTTTTTAGAATCACTATAAAAGGCAGCAGCGAGAGCTTTTCGCGCCGCACCGGCGGAATATCGATTTTACTTTTACAGTATACAAAACTCAAATACCCCAGCAGAGTAAGTCCGGCGACTATGGCAAAAGCCAAGCGCCACGAAATATATTCTACTGCCTTGCTCAATGGCAATCCGCCGACAATGCTTCCGGCGTATCCCAGCAGGATGACTGTTCCAAGTACTGAAGTGAATTTTTCCGGATAAATGCGGTCGATCTCTTTTACGATCGCCAGATAGATCGCCCCGCAGCCCAAACCTACCAGTATCCGACCCAGCAGCAGCAGCCCGAGATTGCCGCAAAAAGGAAAAATTAATGAGCCGATACACAACAGCAGCGCTCCCCAGAAAATCGTCCTTACTCCGCCGAATTTATCCGCCGCCAGTCCCGCCACCAGCTGGGTGGCCGCATATACATACATAAAGACTGCGCTGATACTGGCAACCTGCGACGCTGTGGCTTGGAATGTGCTCTGGAGCTCATTGAAGATCGTGCCCGGAATAGACGAACGCTGGAAATTGACAAAAAAGTAGATCACTACCGATGTTGCCAACAGCCACCAGTTCCACTTTTGCCGGACTGCGTTTTTCAATGTGTTGATATTGGATTGCTGCATACTGTATACCTTTGCCGTAAAATCACAAAAAAACTCCGGCATGTGATGAATAAATGCCGGAGAAAATAACTGATTTTACTTTTTAAGACAACCTGCCACCAGGAAAAGTACTGCCATGCGAACCGCCAAACCATTGGTTACCTGTTCGAGAATCACTGAACGGCTGCCGTCGGCAAGTTCGCTGGAAAGCTCCACATCGCGGTTGATCGGACCGGGGTGCATGATCAGGGCATCTTTTTTGAGAAAACGTGCGGTCTGACTGTTCAACCCGAAAAATCTGGCGTATTCGCCCGTGCTGGGGAAGAATCCCGATTCCTGACGTTCGCGCTGGATACGCAGCATATTCACCACGTCGGCATCCGCAATGGCTTCTTCCAGATTGTGACAAACCCGCACGCCCACGCTTTCAAACTCTTTGGGGGCCAGAGTCGAAGGCCCGACCAGAGTTACTTCCGCACCCAGTTTGAGCAATCCCCACAGATTGCTGCGCGCCACGCGGCTGTGCATGATATCGCCCACGATCGCCACTTTCAAGCCTTTGATACGGCCTTTGTGTTCGCGGATGGTGAAAAGATCCAAAAGCGCCTGTGTCGGATGACTGTGCGCGCCGTCGCCGGCATTCACCACCCCGGCCCCGACCCGTTCGGCTACAAAGTTTGCCGCACCGGGTACCGGATGGCGCATCACCAGCAAGTCAACATTCAATGCTTCGATATTACGCACCGTATCAAGCAAACTTTCGCCCTTGGTCAAACTGCTTGTACTGGCGGTAACGTTGACGATATCGGCGCTCAAACGCTGTTCGGCCAATTCAAAAGAGACCCGGGTACGGGTGCTGGGTTCAAAGAAAAAGTTCACCACGGTTTTGCCGCGCAATGCCGGCACTTTTTTCACTTTCCGGGCCGAAACTTTTTTGAATTCGGCGGCGGTATCAAGAATAAATTCGATTTCCTGCGCTTCAAGATCGTACAAACTCAGCAAATCTTTGCGTGTCCACTGAAAAGAGCTCATAAAACTATCCTGCTTTCTTATTCTGAACGGCGTTGCCAGGCTACGTCAAAAACGCCGTCAACACCATCTTCTTCACTGAATTCAACCAATATCTTGCGGTCGGCTCCGCAATTCAATGTCCAACCGATATAATCCGCCCGGATCGGGTACTCCACTCCGCCCCGGTCTACCAGCACCGCCAGCCGGATCAATGCGGGGCGGCCGTAGTCGGTTACCGCATCCAACGCCGCCCGGATCGTCCGCCCGGTGGAGAGTACATCATCCACCAGGATAAGGCGGGCATTATCCACATCAAAAGGTATTTCCGTTTCCCGGATCAGCGGCAGGGCGCTGCGCTGGCCGAAATCATCGCGGTACATGGAAATATCCAGCGTGCCGGACTGCAAAACAACTCCGGTTCTCTGCCTGATCACTTCGGCAATGCGTCTGGCCAGCGGAACACCGGCTTTGTAGAGCCCCACCAGCGCCACATCGGCCAACCCTTCTTTGCCGAATTCGCTGATGATGCTGTCGGCTACAGCATTGATCGCCTGCGACATTTCTTCTGCATTGCGCAGCAATATACGGTTATCCAAATCATACCTCCTGATTCAGGAAAAAATATTCACATTTTGTCAGAAGACAAAATAACTCCAAATCGGCTATATTTCCAATTCTGAACTGCAATTTTTGATGTTTTTTTTACAGTTATGGAGTGCTTACCGGGCATCTGCGGTGGAAAACTCTTCCACTTCGGCTTCCACTTCCACGCCTTCAGAAATATCTGAAACAAACTCATCCGGCTGCAGCCGCTTGGGCAAAGCCAGTTTTTTCTTGAGTTTTACCCCCAGTTTTTTCAGTTCTTCACCTTTGGGCACCACACCGTGCCGCCCGTTGGTGCCGCGCAGTATATCTGCTGCATCGGTAAATCCGGTTTGCGCTTTTTCCAGAAGTTCGCCCACTTTATCGAACTCTTTATAAAAGTTGTAGAGCCGCTCCAGCAGCATGGAGGCATTGTTGATGATCGCTTCCTGGTTGCGATCCTGTTCGCAGCGTTTCCAGCCGATGTGGATCAGCTGCAGCAGTGCCATAAGGTTCACCGGACTGACGATCAGCACTTTTTTATTGAAGGCATACTGCCACAGATTTACATCGTGCCGCATGGCAAGTTCATATGCTCCGGCGTTGGGCATGAACATGACTACAAAGTCCACCGCTTCGCGATTGGCGGTTTTCAGATAAGCCGAATAATTCTTTTTATCCAGTATATCCACATGGTTTTTCACACTTTTCAGGTGCTGCTCGAGTGCTGCGGCACGGATTTTTTCATCATCGGTATTCACCCATTGCATGTAACTGACCAGACTTGCCTTGCTGTCGATGATCACCGCTTTGCCATCCGGATAATATACCACCACATCGGGGCACATGGCTTTGCCGGAGTCATCGTTACGCATTTTTTCGCCGGAGTCATCGCGCAAAGTTACTTGCGTCTGATAATGTACATCTTTGATCAAACCGGAGGAAGATAGGATCTCATCAAGGATCATTTCGCCCCAGTTCCCCTGCATTTTATTGTCGCTGCGCAAGGCGCGGGCAAGTTGATTGGCTTCTTCGCCGATTTCGCGCGAGCTTTTCATAAGCAGCGAGATTTGTTCGGAGAGTCTGGCGTTGGTTTCCAGAGTCTGTCTGCGGGTTGTTTCGGCGTTGGATTTAAATTCATCGAGTTTGACTTTGAACGGAGTCAGAATGGCATCGAGCTGAAGTTTGTTGTTTTTTTCAAAAGATTCGCTTTTTTCGGCCAACACTTTTTCGGCCAACACTTTGAATTCGGCTTTCAGTTGTTCATATTGAGCTTGGGCGGCCTCTTTCTGCAGACTTTTTTGCGATAAAAGCTGATCTTCGAAAAACTTTTTCTGTACTGCAAGCTGTTCCCGGCAGTTCTGTTCCTGCCGGGCGGCAAATTCCTGCTGCTTGGCCAAAGCTGTTTCACTTGCCGCCAGTTTGGTTTGCATGAAAAGTTTGCCCAGCAGGAAGCCTACCCAGGAGCCGGCCAGCAGCGCAACGATTATCCAGACTATCCACAACTCCATTGTGCAGACCTCTTACTTTTGCTCGGCAAGCAATGCTTTTACTGCACAGTAGAGCGTATCGCCCATCTGATTGTAGCCGGCTGTGGAAGGATGCACCCCGTTGTTCTGGCGGGTGATGAGCTGGGGATTATCCAGATTGACCGGAGAGGTAATGACCGGGTAATTGTTTTCGGTATCAAAGTTCATGTAGACCGGCACGGTCCGCAAATTCAACTCTTTTGCTTTCTTCATCAACGCCCGGTTGTAGTAGTCAAGATTTTTGCGGTACTGCCAGGAGCTTTGCTGGCAGCCGTAGCTGGCTCCGAAGCCATCCTGATTGGAGCCGGGAATATGCAGGAATATAAAGATGGCCGGGGCCGGTTTGAGTTTGCGGAATTCAGCAATGAGTTTTTCCATATCTTGCAGGGATTTGGCGGTAATTTCGGCTATATTTTCGTCGGTGCAGAGGAAGAAATCATTCAAACCCAGCTGAAAACTCACGGCGTCGGGATTTTTGCCCGCGTTGTTTTCTTTGAAATAACGCTCAAGATCGAACTTGTATTCGCCCTTTTCGTTCTGGAAAATAAACGGACTGTTGAAGCCTACCGGGCGGTCCGGATGCATACCATCCATCTGTCGGCTGCCGCTGTATCCGTAACGGGTCATGAAAACGTGCCACCGCCAGCCGCCGTAACCTTCGTGTCTGGCGCCGTTTTTACCGCGGCTCCGGGTCCCGATGGTTTTGAAAACCGGATTGCCGGGGCGCTTCATCAAAGCCGCCATGCGGTTTGGATAATGACCGGCATTGGTTTGGCTGGCGCCGATAAAAAGCATGGAAAAATCCTTGCCGGCCCCGGCATCGGGCGGCAGCACGATCAATTCTGCATCGGCCTGGGCAACGATGCCCTGCATATTGATGACCCGTACTTGCAGCGGGTATTTGCCTGTCTCTCCGGCTTTGGGTGTATAGCGCCAGCGTTTGAGATCGTTGCGGCCTTTGCTGCATTTGACCTCAAATACATAATTGGCTGGATTTATTACCGTAACAATGTTGTTGAAATAAATATTGCATTCCACCCCCGGAACTGCATAGATTTTTTCCGGCAGCAGAAGTTTTACATCTTCTGCATTGCCGGCGGCTCCGGCAATAATGCCCATTGCCAACAACATTTTCTGCACTATTCTACAAGACATAATACACCCTTTCATAGAAATTTTATTGCGTTTTTTCTGTTCATTTACAATAGCACAAGATAGCGATTTTTCAACCTCTGCAAAAAAATCTTGTAAAGGTTGGGGTAAAAAATTTGCAAATTTTTTTTCAGTCGGCTATATTGCACAGAGTGTCAGGATTTTTTCCTGCTTTGCAAATAAAAAAACTGAAGGTTTTTACTCTATGAATGAAAATTTTGATCATGAAAAACCCGTCGAAACTTTTGCTGAAACTTTTTCCGAAACAGCTGTAACTCCGGCGCCGACTTTTTCTTTTTCCGGAATCTGGAAAGCAGCCCGGCAGTCGCTCAAAGGGCATTGGGGCAGCGGTATCCTTGTCTGTCTGGTGCCGTTTTTTATCGGAATGGCGGCGCAAATGATACCTTTTGTTTCTCTGGTAAGCGGCATATTGCTCTTTCCGCTGACAATTGGAGTCATGCTCTTTTTTTTGCGGCTTGTGCGTAACGAAAAAAATCGGGTGGAAGCTGTTTTTGAACCCTTCCGGCAATACTGGCGCATGTTGTGGGGATATTTCCGGGTGGTTATTTTTGTTGTACTGCATTTTCTGCTGCTGATAATTCCCGGTTATGTGGCAATATTCCGCTACTCAATGACCTATTACATTATGCTCGATAATCCGGATATGAGTGTGCGTAATGCCATGATATTGAGCCGGGAAATGATGTTCGGACACAAAATGCAGCTGTTGGGTTACAGTTTGCTGCTGACTTTGATCGGTATACCCATCCTGATTTTTACGCTGGGAATCGGTATGTTGTGGTATGCACCGTTTGTACAGACGTTCTGCGCACATTATTACGAGCATATCCGCTGCATGTATGAGCGAAAGCAGCTTGCTGCGTAATATCAGTGAATAACAGTATAAATTCAGAAAAGGATTTTGATTTATGGAGTGCCGGATAGAATATACGACCTCATACACTCATATGGAGCTTGTTCACGATGCTCTTTATCGCTTTAATGTTAAGTGTACCGGACAGGATTTTGATCCTGCGGTCAAAGCCAAAAAAGTTGACAGGTCGGAAGCTTTGATCTTGTATGCTGCTGAAAATAATGAATTTCTCGGTGGAATTGTCTGGCATTGGCTGGATGATTCGCAAAATATATTTGTCGATTATATGTTTGTCAGCGAACTTCTGCGAGGACAGGGCTGGGGCAGCAGACTTTTTACGGAATTTGAAAAAATTGTAAAATCCCGGGGCGCAATCGAAGTTGCCGTGACCACCAATTCGTTTCAGGCACCGGATTTTTATTTGAAAATCGGTTATGAATTGACCGGTGAAAATGCAAAACCTCAACCGCTGGTGCCGGATAATATACATTATCATTACTGCAAAAAACTGTAACAAAACAGTATTCCGGTAATAAAAAATGATTTGCTGCTGAAACTAAAAACAACTAAGCAGCAACCCTTTGCGTTTATTTTTCCAGAGTAAATGTTACCGGTCCGTCGTTGATCAGCGCTACTTGCATTTCTGCACCGAATTTACCGGTGGCAACGTTGATCCCGAAGGCTTTGACTTCTTCGATAAATTGTTCGTACAATGGTATGGCCTGATCCGGTTTGGCCGCGGCATCAAAGCCGGGGCGTCTGCCGTGGGCTGTATCGCCGTAAAGCGTGAATTGCGAAACGATAAGCATGGAGCCGGAGACATCCAGCAAAGAGCGGTTCATTTTGCCGTTTTCATCTTCAAAAATACGCAGTTTCACTGTTCGGTCAGCCAGATATTTTACTGTTTCAGGCGTATCACTGTGGGTGAAACCCACCAGAGTCATCAGCCCGCCGTTGATCTCGCCGATTATTTTATCATCTACTTTCACATTGGCAGAGCGAACTCTTTGAACAATCAACTTCATTGCAAAACCTTTATTTGCTGCCGCGACGTTTGCGGTTGGTACCCATAATGGTCCGGATAATGCGGTCGCGGCCGGTACTTATTCTTGCTTCGCCCGATGACCCCAGACGCAAGGTCAGGTTTTCCGGCGAATGGGTTATTCTTATAAACACCGGGTAGTACATCCGGCCGGCACGTTCCTGCGGCAGCTCGCTTATATACATGACTTCGCCGCCGAAATAACCGTATTCATAGATGCTGTACTGGCTGGAAGCTATACGCACACTCTGATTTTCTTCGATTTTGAAAATTTCCACTTCATCGATATAGGCAATGAACTTTCTGCCGTTCCCTGCGGCGTACTGGATTACTGACATACCCGGCTCTACATAGGTGCCGATCTTGGTGGGGATATAGGCTATCTGCCCATCTTCAGGCGCTACAAAACGGTATTCACTCATCTTTTCGTTAAGCGAAATGAGCTCTTTACGCTTGTTGGCTATGCGGATCTTCAACAGCTCGATACCGGCTTGGGCCTGCGCTATGATCTTGGCGGCCAGACCGCTGGAGAGTGTGGCGTAGTCGTTTTGGAGTTTTTCCAGCTCCATTTTGTTTCGGGTAACTTCCATTTCGTGCCGGTTGTAATCCAATTCGGCAACAACACCGCGTTTACGCAATGCCTTGTAGGCATCGAGTTCGGCCTGACTGGTGGCCAGACGCAGCCGGCTTTCTTCCAGCGCGATCTTGGTGTGGCGGTATTCCGCGGGCAGGGGATTGTGTTTCAATAATTCGAGTTCGGCGAGCTTTACGCCCAACTCGGCTTCCAACTCGCTGATGGAGCTGGTAACGTTATCGATTGCATCGCGCAGATCGCTGGAATCAAGCTCCAGCATTACCATGCCTTTTTTTACCTGATCGCCGTCGCGGAAATATATTTTTGCTATACGGCTTTTGACCGACGACTTCATATCGTAATTACGAAGACCTTCCACGGTGCCGCGCCCGATGGACTCATCGTTCATGGAAAAGATGAATGTGCCGGCGATCACCGCAAGCATGACCACGATCAGTCCGATGACCATCTGGCGGATGATTTTAAGCTGTCTTTGAAAATTGAGACCGCCGTTCAGTGGAACTATAATATTCATTGTGCCACCTGCATTTCTGCTTCTGAGGCTGCGGCATCGGCGCCTTCCAGAGCGGTTTTCTGCTGAATCGTATAAAGGTCATGGTAAGTGCCGTTGCCCTGCATGAGTTCATCGTGCGTACCCATTTCTTCGATCTTGCCGGCTTTGAGTACCACAATGGTATCGGCATTTTTGATTGTCGAAAGACGGTGGGCAATGATAATCGTGGTCCGGCCTTCCATAAGGTTATCCAACGCCTGCTGCACCAGATATTCTGAAACTGTATCCAAGGCACTGGTTGCTTCGTCGAGAATCAATATCGAGGGGTTTTTCAAAATTGCGCGGGCAATGGCAATACGCTGTTTCTGGCCGCCGGAAAGGCTGGCGCCGTTTTCTCCGATAACAGTTTTATAGCCGTGCGGGAGCATATTGACAAATTCTTCGACATTTGCCATTCTTGCCGCGGCGTATATTTCTTCATTGGTGGCATCTTTTTTGGCGTACGCAATATTTTCCTTGATCGTGCCGCTGAAGAGGAAAGGATCCTGAAGCACCACTGCCACATTGTTACGGAAAGAATCTTTGGCGTATTTGCGTATATCAATACCATCGATAAGAATTCTGCCGCTGGATACATCATAAAAACGCAATATCAGGTTGCCCAGCGTTGTTTTACCGCAGCCGGAGGGCCCTACAAGGGCCACTTTTTTGCCCGGTTCGATAGTAAGATCAAGGTCTTTGATAACCGGCTGATCTTCGTATTTGAAACTTACGTTGTCGAATACGATCCTGCCTTCCAGCTTTTCCGGTTTGAGCGGGTCGGAAACATCCTGTATTTCCGGTATTATCCGCATAAGCTTGGCAATACGTTCCGCTCCGGCAAGCCCCTGCGAAATGGTCATTGAAAGGTTTGCAAAAATGCTTATCGGCCCCAGCAAGGTACCAACGTAGCTGTAAAAAGCCACAAATTCCCCGATGGTCATGACCTGCTGCTGGACAAATCTGATACCGACCCCGATCACCAGCAGATAGGTGCATATGCTCAGCATATCTGCTACCGAACCGCAAATATTACCCAGCAGATTCAACCGCACGCCCAACGGCAGAGTCGGGCGCAGGCAGCTGAAAAATCCCTTGCACTCGTTGCGCTCCTGACCGAAGGATTTCACTACCTTGATACCATTGATAGTTTCAGCAAGGTTGGCGGAAATCTCCGACATTTTTTCCTGAAAAGCCTTGCTGGTGATTTTCAGTTTTTTCCGGAAATAGGCAAAGTTTATAAAGTGCAGCGGCGCGATCGCCAGCACCATCAACCCCAGCTGCCAGTTGAGAAAAAGAAGCAATATGCTGATAAGCAGCAGCATCACCACCTGGTCTGCCATACTGACGATACTGCTGACAAACTGCTGAAGCAGGCTCACATCGCTGATAACGTTGGATACCAGTTTACCGGTACGATACTCTTCGTAAAAACGCAGCGAAAGACTCTGCAGATGGCGGAAAAGCTTGAATCGTACATCCACCATCACCCGGTAAACCATGTAAGACCCCAGCACCCCGGCAATATATCGTACAACGCAGCGTACTGAATAAGTTGTGAGCATTGCTCCACACAGAATGAAAAACAATCCGTAGTCGGCGGTCGGCAGAACGCGGTCGATAGCTATTTTGAGCATCCACGGCAACGTAAGTGCCAGCCCGGTGAAGATGATGTTGGAGACGGCTGCAAAGAATATCAGCCCGTGATAAGGTCTCAAAAACGTTTTGAGATTGAAATCCGCCATTTTTTATTACCGAATTTTCAATTTTTATAACACACAGCCCCGCTGCATAATTGACTTTCTGCATTTTAAAATAATCTCAAAAAAATGTATTGCAACTTGTAAAGCAACTTTTTTTCCGCTTTTTTGAGTTTTTTTGCCGCCGGCTGCATCTGTGAAATATCTTTAATTACTATTTGAGCATCCGGGTGCTTGATTTTTTGCAAAAATGTGGTATCTTAAAAACGCAACAATTTTTTACAAATTCGTAAAGCGAAAGGTCTTCAAACATGCTTAAAGTCGCCATTGCCGGATTCCGTCATGATCATATTCTGGAACTCGTGGAAAAAACCAGACAGCATCCTGAACTGGAACTTGCCGGCTGCGCCGAAAGCGATGCCGATGCCAGAGCCCGTACCATTGAGCGCGGTATTGCTGTGGAGTGGCAGGACCCGTTTGAAATGATCGAAAAACTCCCCTGCGATATTGTCGGCATCGGCGATGTCTATGCCAAACGCGGCGCAATTGCCATTGCCGCGCTCAAAGCCGGCAAACATGTTATTGCCGATAAACCGCTCTGCACGAGTTTGGAAGAACTTTCTGAAATCCGTAAGCTTGCCGCTGAAAAATCGCTTTCGGTCGGGCTTATGTTGCCTTTGTGGAGCTCGCCCAATGCTCAAACCGCCCGCAAGATCATTGCCGACGGCAAGATTGGTGAAGTTCAAAGTGTGATTTTTACCGGCCAGCATCCGCTCAATTACGGTACTCGCGCCGACTGGTACTGGCAGGCAAATATGCAGGGCGGCACGATCAACGATATTGCTCCGCACGGTATTGACCTGGTGGAATACATTACCGGTATGAAGTTTGCCGATGCAGTTTGCAGCCGCTGCTGGAACGATCACTTTCCGGAAGTGCCGCACTTTAAAAACGGCGCACAGTTCATGGCCAAACTGACAAATGGTGCCGGGGTCATGGCTGATGTATCTTACTTTGCCTGCCACTTTTTCCAGAAGAGCTACTGGCGCTTTACTGTTTGGGGAACTGAAGGATGGCTGGAATTTGCTCCGGCAGAACCGGGGGTGAGTTTTACTTGCAAAGCATCCACTATGACCTCTAAAGTTTATCCGGAAGAATCCGGAACCGGTTATCTGCAGGAGTTCCTTAAAGAGATAAATGGTGTGGAACCCGCGTACTTCAATACCCTGCATATTCTGGATATTTCGGAAACGGCCTTGAAGATCCAGCAGACAGCCGGCGATAATTGATTCCGGTGGGCAGAAAAAAGGTTTTATTACGGGGGGGCTGTTGTGAAAAGTATGCTTTTTAAACTGCTGGTCGTCGGCCGGGTGAAAGACCCCCATTATCAGGCCAAGATAAATGAGTTTCTGCAGCGGCTCAACGCTTTCGGCAAGGTTGAGATCGTTGAGCTGCGTGATGACTCGGTGGAAAAGGAATCAGGTGCCATTCTCAAAGCTCTGGAAAATGAAAAAGGCTGGGTGATTGTGCTTGATGAACGGGGCGAAAATATCACTTCAGTCGATTTGGCCGGTAAACTCAACAGCTGCGACCGCAAGATCGTTATGGTTATTGGCGGAGCGTTCGGCTTTACCGATGAAGTCCGCAAGCGGGCCGACTGGCTGCTGGCTTTGAGCAAATTTACCGTTACGCACGAAATGGCAAGATTGCTGGTAGTTGAACAGCTTTACCGGGCATGCACGATCATTGCCGGAAAAAAATACCACCATTGAGCTGCAGCCAAATGAGTGCGGAAAAAACGCGCCGGCTTCATTTGCAGTCTTTGCACAAATCTTTTATTACACACTCGCTGCATTGCGGTTTGCGCGCAATGCATACTTTTCTGCCGTGGGTTATCAGCAGGTGCGAGAAGTTGCTCCATTTTTCCGGTTCCAGACGCCGGCAGGTCATTGTTTCGATTTTTTCCGGAGTATCGGCGGGTTTTGCCAGATGAAAGTGTTTCATCAAACGCTGAACATGTGTATCCACCGGAAAACCCGGGATGTTGAATGCATTACCCAGCACCACATTGGCGCTCTTTCTGCCGATCCCCGGCAAGCTTGTCAGTTCTTCCATGCTTTGCGGCAGTTGATTGTTGAACTCGCTGGCCAGCTTTATAGAAAGATTTACAATATTTTCCGCTTTGTTGCGCCACAATCCCAGCGATTGGATAATAGAGCCGACTTCTTCAACCGTGGCCCGACTCATTGCCGCAGCATCGGGATAACGTTTGAAAAGTTCCGGCGTTACCATATTCACCCGATCGTCCTTGCATTGCGCCGAGAGCAAAACTGCTATCAGCAGCTGAAACGGCGTTTCGTGCAGCAGTGGACAACCCAGTTCGCCGTAATGTGAATAAAGCCGATCGTGTATCGCACGCAGCAGTTGAGCTTTTTTATCGTTTATCATGTTTTTGACCGCTTAAAAAAACGGCGCACCGGAAAACCGGTACGCCGCTGGTATTGACTTGAAAAAGCAATCAGACGCCGCTGTAGGCGTTGAAAGCTCCGTCGATCGGAATAACGATACCGTTGACAAAACCGGAAGCTTTTTCGTTCATCAGGAACTGCAGAGCACCGATCAGGTCTTCGGGAGCACCGAATTTACCCATGGGGGTGTGGTCGATGATCTTGTTTCCGCGGGCGGTCAGGCTGCCGTCAGCATTGGTCAGCAGCGCACGGTTCTGATCGGTCAGGAAGAAACCGGGAGCAATGGCGTTCACGCGGATACCGACTTTGGCAAAGTGCACTGCCAGCCAGGCGGTGAAGTTGCTGATAGCAGCTTTGGCGCCGCTGTATGCCGGGATCTTGGTAAGGGGGGTAAAGGCATTCATG
Organism: Victivallaceae bacterium; assembly: GCA_045635745.1. Lineage (GTDB taxonomy): Bacteria > Verrucomicrobiota > Lentisphaeria > Victivallales > Victivallaceae > SIG78. Next base: position 12,627 of record JAZTWG010000048.1, on the reverse strand, counting down.
CTGGAGATGTTGATAATACAGCCATTGCCTTTTTCCGCCATACCGCGGGCAAAGACCTGAGTGGGCAGCAGAGTACCGAGGAAGTTCAAATTGAACACAAAGCTCACGCCTTGAGGATCCAGATCAAAGAAAGTGGTCACGCCTTCGACCGCACCGGCCAGGTCGACCTTTTCCAGATATTCTTTGCTGGTGGTGCCTTTGGGGTGGTTGCCGCCGGCGCCGTTGATAAGAATATCGCAAACGCCGAATTTGGCCACGATCTCTTTTTCTGCCGCTTTCAGGCTTTCGATTTCCAGCACGTTGGCGGCGATACCGATCGCCTGGCCGCCGTCGGCGGTGATTTCGTCAGCAACTTTCTGGGCATTTTCTGCACGGAGGTCAAGGATGGCAACTTTGGCGCCGCTGGCAGCAATGGCTTTAGCCATCATCCCGCAGAGAACACCGCCGCCGCCGGTAACGACTGCGACTTTGCCGGAGAGATCGAGTGCAAAGGGTAACTGCATCATAGTAAAAAATCCTTTCTTGAATTCCGGTTTTTCCGGAAATTTCGGTTGAAAACGCTTTTAATGTAACACCGTTTCCGGCTTTACGCAAGATTTTTTAGCAAAAATAGCACCCAAAAAGAGAAAATATTGTCAATAAACCCGTTAAAAGCTGTTGCATTTAGGTTATATTGAGGGTATAGTAAGTCAAATTCAGTTTCGTGTTACATATCAGCAGCAGCGGAAAATTTTTCAGCAGGAGTCATTTACCCATGCTTTGTGAAATATGCAATAAAAATGAGGCCACCATACACATTCAGGAGATCGTTGGCGGCAAAAAGAAATCCATGCATCTCTGCAGCAGTTGTGCTGCCGCCAAACATGGTGCCGATGGTTTGGATCTGGGGCCTTTCAATCTGGCTGGACTGCTCTATAAACTTTCGGGCAGTCAGGCTGATGACAGCGGCGCAGAAAATGATGATGATTTTGCCAAACTGGTCTGTCCGGAATGTTCCTGGACCGGGCAGAAACTCAAGGCCACCGGCAAACTCGGATGCGGAAATTGTTACAAGGTCTTTGCACCGCTTTTGAGTGAGGTACTGAAAAATATGCATCACGGTTCCTCGCATGTCGGCAAGCAGCCATCCGGCAAAAGTACGGAACTGGGAGTTCTGCATCGGGAACTGGCTGATTTACAGAAAAAATTACAGCATGCTGTTGATGCCGAAGAATACGAACAGGCCGCAGTGCTTCGCGACCGTATCAATGAGCTGAAACTCCGGTGCAATGACAATGCCGGTTCGGAAGGAGAAGCTCAATGAGTGATTTTTTTGATGAATTGCTCAATAAACCGGTTCACTTTCTGGATGAAAATGCACCGGGAGCGCCTGTGGTTATAAGTTCACGGATCCGTGTGGCGCGCAATATAAAAAACTTCCCTTTTCCTACTGCTGCCGATCCGGAGCAGGGCACTGCCATTCGCAAACTGGTACGGCAGGCGATTGCTCGCTCGGGGGCATTGCCGGGCGGCTGCTGGAATCCGGATGTAGCCGCTTTGAGCAATGTGGAAAAAGCTATTCTGCTGGAACGGCATCTGGCAAGCCGCGAGCTTTTGAATGGATCGCTGGCTCCGGATTTGTATATTGCCAAAGACCGCACCTGCTCGGTGATGGTCAACGAAGAAGATCATTTGCGGCTGCAGGCTCTGATGCCCGGTTTTCAGCTCCAAAAATGCTATCAGACTGTAAGTTTGCTGGATGATCAGCTCAGCAGTGAACTGGATATGGCCTACGATGCTGCATGGGGATATCTGACCGCCTGTCCTTCCAATGTGGGTACGGCCATACGCGTTTCGGTGATGCTGCATTTGCCTGCGCTGGCAATCAGTGGCGATATAAAACAGTTGGAACGCGGACTTGCCAAACTCGGACTGACTGTACGGGGCATGTTTGGTGAAGGTTCGGAAAATCTGGGTAATTTCTTCCAGATATCCAATCAGAGCACGCTCGGCGAAAGCGAAGAAGAGATCATTGCCAATCTTGCGCGGGTGATCGATCAGGTGATCGAGCATGAAGAAAGTATGCGTAATAAACTTCTGGAACACCGCCGCAACTATCTGCTGGATGCTGTCGGTCGCAGTTACGGTATGCTCAAATACAGCTATATATTGAGCAGTAAAGAAGCTTTCCGGGCGCTTTCGCTGGTGCGGTTGGGCGTGGATATGGCAATGTTCAGCAGTCTGGACACTCCGGGCATAAATGAGTTGTTTATCAATACCGGTTCCGGGCATTTGCAGTACCGGGCGGGCAGAGCGCTTTCGGAAGCAGAGGAAAATGCCTATCGGGCACAGCTAATCCGGGAAAAATTCAAGCTCAACAGCGCCGGGTGATCACGACTGAACTGCAAAAAGCAATAAATTGGACTCGCGGGATATGGAAATAACCAATACTCTTTTGCTTATATTTTTGGAACTGACGTTCGTTTTTGTGGTGATGCTGCTGCTGCACAGTCAGAAAAAGAGCATCGGTGATATACCATTTTTTGTTGTACTGGGGATGCTGCTGGTATTCGGTGAATTTCTTGCCGGGTCGGAGATGAGTTTCAATGCACTGGATTATGTGTCGTTCAAGATATCTCCGGTAGTGGTTTTTGTGCCTTTTATGGCGGCGATGCTGCTGGTGTATATATCTGACGGCGTATTGAGTATGCAGCGCCTTATCATCGGCTCGCTGGTCGCGATGGGTATGTTTTTCTATCTCGGGGATTTGAGCCGTCTGCAGATGCGCTGGGTGACTTATACTGTTACCGGCACCATGCCGTTGGAAGCATTTGATTTTCTTCTGGAGCGTACCCGCAGATCCATGCTGGCCGTAGCGTGCGGTCAGCTGGCGGCGCTTTTCATTATGCCGGTGATATATTCGCGTTTGCGTAATACCGGGAAAAATATTTTTATCTGCTGTCTGGGGGGCATGGGGGCCGGTCTGCTGCTGGACTCGTTGATCTTTCAACTTATGAGCAGCGGCAGCTGGAGCGAGCGCTGGAACGAATTTACCCCCACTTTGCTGATACGGCTTTTCTGCGGCGGCTATCTGGCGGCGCTGATGGCATTTTATATCAATAAACTGGGGCACGAAAGCGACAGCCGTCAGGTCAAGCCGCTGGAAATATTTTTTGCATTTTTCGGCAGTTACGGCAGGTCCAAAGCTCTGGAAGCCAATATTCTGGAATGGGAAGGACGCTACCGGATGATTCTGGAAAACGCTTCGGAAATGATCGTGATCGTTGACCGCAGCGGCGTTATTCTTGATGCCAACCGCGCTGCCGAACGTCAACTCGGCTCGACCAAGGCTGCCGGCAAAACTTTCGTCAGTTATCTTAATGAAAACGATACCCGGCAGTTCGAGTTGGCCATAGATGAAACCGTCCGCGGCAAGGGCAGTACCGGTCAGTTTTATGTGGAACTGGCCGACGAAAAAAACAATGAAGAAAACTCAACTCTGTATCTGGCGCTTACTGTTACCGCTTTGAATATCGGCGCTTTGGAAGCTTTTATCATCATGGGGCGCGATATTACCGAAGAACGCAAACTCGAAGCTGAAAAACAGCGCCTCAATGAAGAACTTGCTCACTCCCAGCGGCTGGAGTCGCTCGGTCAGCTTGCCGGCGGAGTGGCGCACGATTTCAACAACAATATCCATGCCATACTCGGTCATGCCGACCTGATCGGATTCAACAGTGATCTGGATGACCGTACCAGGAAGCATCTGGACAAAATCATTGAAATAGCCGAACAGTCCGGCGGGCTGACCAGTCAGCTGCTGGGGTTTGCCCGCAAGGGGAAATACCGGGAAAGCGACTTCGATTTCCGGGTGCTTATCCAGAGAACGGCAGAGCTGTTTATGCCCGGCAGTACTGATATAGAATTGGCGGTACAGACTTCTAAAAAGCCGCTTCTTGTCAGCGGCGACCCGATCCAGCTGCAGCAGGTTATCCTGAATTTGCTGATCAATGCCCGCGACGCTTTGCGTGTGACCGATGACCGCGACTACCGGATCGATATAAAGGCACTGGATGTTGCTCCGCAGGATGTGCCGCCGGCGGTGGTGCTGACCGGGGATTTGAAGGAAAAATCCCAGCTGGTACTGATTTCCATTGCCGATAACGGCTGCGGTATGGATAATAATACACTCAAACGCATGTTTGAACCGTTCTTTACTACCAAACCTGTAGGGCAGGGGACCGGCATGGGTATGGCAATGGCTTACGGTACAGTAAAAAGTCATCATGGTGTGATCGGGGTGGAGAGTATTCCCGGCGAGGGTACGGTGATCTATATAGTTCTGCCGGGATTGCGCGATAGTATAAAAGGAGAATGACCGATGTTTATAGATGTACATGCTCACGCATATTTGTTTGACTATCCGCCGCAGGATGGTGTAACCCGTTTCTGTACAGTTGAAGAGATCATTAAACGCTATGATGAACTGGATATTGAAAAAGGTGTGCTGCTGCCGCTGATCGGGCCGGAAACGTATATTCCGCAATCCAATGCCGAGATCGCCGAGATCTGCAAGCGTTATCCGGATAGATTCATTCCGTTTTTCAATATCGATCCGCGCGGAATAGACAATTCTGAATTTACCGATTTTTCGCCGTGGATCAACTGGTTCAAAGAACATGGATTCCGGGGCGTGGGGGAATTTATGCCCAATATGTATTTCAGAGATCCGCGGGTGATGAATCTGCTCCGGCAGTTTGAAAAAGCCCGATTGCCGGTGATTTTTGATGATACGGTGTATGTAAATTACCGGTACGGATTGGTGGATGAACCCGGTTTGCCGCAGTTGGAAATGGTGCTCAATACTTTTCCGGAACTTATTCTGCTGGGGCATGGTCCGGCATTCTGGAGTGAGATCGCGGTACTGGAAACGGTTTACGATCGCGGCCGCTATCCTAAATATCCGGTAAAAGAGGAAGGGGCGGTGCCAAAACTTTTCCGCCGTTACAAAAATCTGTGGGGCGACCTTTCTGCCGGCAGCGGCTACAATGCTCTGGCTCGCGATGTAAATTATGCCGTACACTTTTTGAATGAATTTCAGGACCGGCTCTGTTTCGGTACCGATATATGTTATGCCGATCAGAGTCTGCCTCTGGCCGGATTTTTGCTGGATTTGAAAAAATCCGGGCGGATCTCCGGTGATGTCTTTGAAAAAATTGCCCGTGAAAATGTTAAACGTCTTTTGAATATATAATTTACACTATGACGATATCTCCCCGTACAGTTGGTCTTATCTGCGGTGCGATTGCTGCTGCTGCTTATGGATTGAATCCGCTCTTTGCGATGCCGCTTTATAAATTTGCTCTTACTCCGGTAATGGTGCTGTTTTTCCGTTTTCTGCTGGCTTCGCTTATGCTGCTGCCGATATTGCTGCTCAAGCGCATACCTCTGAAGATCGACCGCAAAGAAGCGTGGGCATCATGTCTGGGCGGTGCGTTGATGGTCGGTTCTTCGTTCTGTCTTTACAGTTCGTTCAATCACATGGATATCGGATTGGCGATGACTATATTGTTTGTTTATCCGGTGATCGTGGCTGTGGTTATGAGTGTATTTTTCGGCGAAAAAATTTCGTGGTCAACTGTGGCAAGTATTCTGCTGGCGCTGGTCGGTCTTGTTTGCATCACCTGTATCGGCAAGCCGCCGCGGGCTGGCTCTATAACGCTTACAGGGGTATTGCTGGCGCTGGGGTCATCGCTTTCTTATGCACTTTATATTGTGGCGGTTCGCAAAACCGCCATGCACAATATGCCCAGCGAAAAACTTACTTTTTATACGGTGGTATTCGGTACTCCCATGTTTTTTGTGCTGGTAAAGTTCGGTATGGCTCTGACGGTGCCGACTGCTTTGGCGGCGTGGGGCTATCTGCTCGGGGTGGCGTTCATACCCACGATCATTGCGCTGGCATTCATGGCTGTAAGTATTGACAAGGTTGGCGCCACACCTACGGCAATTCTGGGCGTGCTGGAGCCGGTGACCGGTCTGCTGGTTGGGATCTTGCTCTATGGCGAAAGACTGACTATTTACAGTACGCTGGGTATTGTACTTATTTTTGCTGCGGTAATGCTGGTGATCGCAGGGGACCGCAAGAGCATTACTGAAAATCAGTAAGTTTTCTGACTTCTTCTCGATCGTCGAAGTGGTGTTTTACACCATTTATTTCCTGATAATCTTCGTGTCCTTTGCCGGCGAGCAGTATTATATCGCCGGGATGGGCGTTTTTTACCGCCTGTTTTATGGCTCCGGCGCGATCAGGATTGATATGTATTGCCGGATGAGCGGATGGTATACCATTGTATATTTCGCTGATGATTGCATCAGGTTTTTCATTGCGGGGATTGTCGCTGGTCAGAAATACCTGATCGGACAACTCTGCAGCGATCGCCCCCATGACCGGACGCTTGCTTCTGTCGCGGTCTCCGCCGCAGCCGAAAACCGTTATCAACTGCCGGTGGGGAAGGGCTTTCAAAGTACTCAAAACATTTTTCAATGCATCCGGCGTGTGGGCGTAATCCACAAACACATTGATATTGCCGGGCAATTCGATTTTTTCCAATCTGCCGGGAACTGCAAAGGTGTTTTCTGCAAGGATTTTTGCTGAAATCTCCAGCGGCATAACCCCGGTTTCCGCCAGCGCCAGAACCGCTCCGGCTGTATTGTAGATATTATACAATCCGGAGAGATTGATGGAAAAACTCCAGCGCAAACCGGCTTTGACCAGTTCAAATGTGCTGCCGGATGCCGTACTGCGGATATTTTTCAGCTTGTACATGCCTTTTTCGCACCCGAAAGTGATCGTGCTGGCGCTGTTCAGCATGTTAGCCAGACGTTCGCCGTAGGCATCATCAATATTGATAACCGCTTTACCGCCGCTTTGCAGATGCCCGGTAAAGAGCAGTTTTTTTGCCAGAAAATACTCTTCCATCGTGCGGTGATAATCCAGATGATCGCCGGTGAGATTGGTGAATACAGCCGCTTTGAACTGCATTGAGCCGATACGGGTCTGATGCAATGCGTGGCTGGAAACTTCCATAACAAAATTTTCAAGCGCATTGTTACGCATAGATTTTATACATTCAAAAAGCTCCGCGGCTTCCGGCGTGGTGCGTTCTGCTGCTGTAATATTGCCGTTGCCCATATCATATTCCACTGTGGAGATCATGCCGCAGGGCTTCCGGTAGGAATTCAGCAGAAAACGTATGAGCATGGCCGAGGTGGTTTTGCCGTTGGTACCGGTTATGGCAAAAGAATTCATTGTTTTGGCCGGATAACCATGTGCAGCTTCGCAAAGTACAGCGTAGGCTTTATACGCATTGGCCACCACCAGATTTACCGTGCCGGGGGTGAGCAGCGATTCCACATTTTCCTGCGAAATAATTACTTTCGCACCTTTTTCCAATGCTTGCGGAATAAACTTTTTTCCATCGGCCCGGGCGCCGGCTATGGCAATAAAAATACTGTCTTGAACCACTTTGCGTGAATCGTTGGTGATCTGGCTGATCTCAGCACCGGGAAAATAATCGTTATCGTAATCCAGCACGCAGACCGTTTCCATGATCAGATCCAGCGCCGCTTCGGCAGCTGCTCCTTCTCCCACCGGGCGGACAAAGGCGCGGTCGATGACCTGATCTTTGATCACCCGCAGCATATCGGCATATTTCAGCATGGCTCCACCTTGCTTAAACCAACGCTGTTTGAACTCTTCAAAAATATTGTCATGCCGGAAGTCCGGATCTTCTGCAAGGCTTGAACCAGATCTTCAATTCGGGTGAAATTCTGCACATTTTTCAGCTGTAAAGCGCAATCCGTCAATGCTTCGTTAAAACGTTTACCCAGCAGCAGCAGCCGGTAGTCATGATTGCTGAATGTGCGGCAAACATATTCCAGAACCTGTTTGTGATAGCTTATCTCATCTTCGCCCAGTTCCAGCATGTCGCCCAGCACCAGTACGAGCGGAGCAGTTTTACTGCAGTTTTCTGCAATTCCGGCCAGAGAACTTTGCATGCTCTGGGGATTGGCGTTGTAGGCATCATTGATCCATGTGGTGTCGTTGAGTGTAACAGCATTCATCCGTTTGCCGGGAAGCGTGGTGTTGCTCAAGCCCCGGGCAATGGTATCCGGATCAATATCCATACAGAATGCCAGCGCCGCGGCCGCCGCGGCGTTGGCTGCCTGATGTCTGCCGGATAATCCCCACGAAAAAGTTACACTTTTGCCGATACTGCGGAAAAAAAGTTTTACCGAAGAACCGGCAAGGGAGCCTTCCAGATATTCGGCGCTTACATCGGCATTTTCATCATTGCCGAACGTTACGCTCCTGAATTTGCCGGCAGCTTTTTCTATAATACTTCTGCCGGCACATTCTATGGGGTAGACTGCTATATTTCCGGCGTGGCGCATACCGGAATAAACGGCCGATTTTTCCTGCGCCACACCTTCCAGACTGCCGAGATTTTCCAGATGGCAGGCCGCAATGGTATTGATAATTGCTCCATCGGGCAATACGCATTGACTCAACGGGGCGATTTCTCCGTGATGATTGGTGCCCATTTCGATAACTGCATAGCGGATTTTTTCATCCAAACGCAGTAAATTCTGCGGCACTCCGATCTGGTTGTTGGTGTTGCCGAGGGTATAAAGCACGGCTTCTTCGCCGACTGCAGCGGTGAATACGGCCCGCAGCATCTCTTTGACTGACGTTTTGCCCACACTGCCGGTTACGGCGGCAACTTGCAGATTTTTCATACGCAAGCGGTGAAAGCGTGCTATATCCTGATAAGCTTGCGTGGTATCTTTTACGACCAGCACCGGCAAATTTTCCGGCGCCGGATAAGAATCTTCTTTCAGCGCAATGACTCCGGCAGGCAGCGCAGAAAGAAAATCGTGGCCGTTGAAGCGTTCGCCCACAATGGGTACAAAACAATCGCCGGGTTGGATCGTGCGGCTGTCGGTATTGATCTGCCACTTCCCTGCGGGGGGGATTCCTGACCAACTGCCGCCGGTCGCGAGGGCCAGTTCTCCGGCAGTAAAGAGTGTCTTGGTCATTATTTTCAGAAATCCAGTTTATCCAGTGATCCGATCTGACGGATTTTGTTGCCTTTGTAGATCAGACGGAAAACGATGTCTTTATTTTTCCAGTAAAGCCAGCTCTGGTTGGTCATGCTGCTGGTTCTGCTGAGTGCCGGCGGGCCGAGTACCACCAGCACGCTGGCGTTGCTCATACCTTTTTCCAGACGTCCGGCCTTTACCCGGGACAATTCATCTGCCGGGACATTTTTATACACATCTTCCGCTTTATCGAAAGAAACAAACTGCCGGATGAATTTTTCTATGGGGACCATGGTCAGATGCTGATCGTAGATGATCGTGTACTCTCTGCCGTCGGCGGGGGTACGGAATTTTATGGAGCCATCGACCACCGAAACGCTGCCCCAGATATCGTAGGTGCCGCGTTTGACTTCAACGGGTTCGATAACGGTGCCGGCGGGGATGAACTTGCCTTCCATATAGTTCAAAGGTGAAATTTCTTCTGCATTGGTGTACCAGAGGTGGTAACGGGTACGCAACTGGGTATCCAGCGGCTGCTGCAATACTTCGGAGACATTCACTTTGCTGGCGCAGCCGCCGAGGAGCAGCACGGTTGCTGCTGCAGCTGCAATATTTTTCAGAAAACGCATTTTCATAGATATTTTCCTTAACTCTTTATTACAAAAAAATCAATTTAAATGAATTTACACTCTATATTTGATATTGACAAATCTTTTAAGCTGTGTTATCTTAAAAAAAAGCAAAATTTATTCTCAAACCGGGTTTTTATCATGATAAGAGTGTTTTTTTGTTCAGTTTCGGCAATAATGATTTTCAGTGCCTGCCGGAGTCGTGATTTGCGCGATGTGCCGGAAGTTACTCCGCTGCCGCGGGAAAATGTCAGGATCTCCATGGATGTAAATATCAGCGATACCGCTGCCGGAGCTTCGCAAGTCAATACCGCCGCGCCGGCCCCGCCGCCGGAAAAAGTGCAAAAAGTGCAGCCCCGTACTCAAGATCAGCTGATCGTTTCAAAAAAAGAAAAAGACCGCCGGAAACGTGCCGCAAAACAAGCGCGCAAACGCAAGGAGTTTGTGCCCGATGTTACCGGTTTGATCGATGGCGAACTCAACAGCGTGGAACGCTCTTATGTTCAGGATGTCCGTCTCCGGCGTGAACAGCAGGTGCAAAAAAGCGAACAGCAGGTCTTCGGCTCTTTCAAACCCGAAGGTATTTTCCGCTCCTCCGCAGAATAACTCAACAGGATCCATTGCTTACAACAGGAGATATTTATATGAAAAACGGAAAATTCGGCTGTGCTCTCTGGGGATGCGGCTGGGTCGCCAGCGGACATATCGCCGCTTATCTGAAGAACCCGGATTGTCAGCTTATCGGTATCGGCAGCCGGAGTTCAGGCAGTGTGCAAGCCAAGATCGCGGAATTCAGTCTGCATGATATAAAAATTTACGAAAAGTTTGAAGATATTCTCAACGACAGTACTGTAGATATCGTTTCGATCTGTACTCCCAACGATCTGCATGCAGCTGAAGCCATTCAGGCCGCTAAAGCCGGAAAACATATTTTTCTGGAAAAACCCGCCGCCGTTACAGCGGAGGAACTTGATGAACTCACCCGGGTTATTGATGAATACCATACTAAAACCATTATGGGACTGGTGCTGCGTTTCAACCCTTTGAGTCAGCTGCAGCGACGTCTGATTGCAGAAGGCGAACTGGGAAACGTATTTCTGGCCAATGTCGATTACTGGTTCGGGCGTGAACGCGGCGGCTGGATGCGCGAAGGCGCCCGCTCCGGCGGCGCTTTTGTTCTGGGAGGTTGTCACAGTGTGGATATTGCCCGCTATATACTTGGTTCTGATATTGTTGCTGTCCGTGGCGATGCGGTTCAAGTGGGTTCCTGGTATGACTATGCGCCGGTGGAAACGGCACAGGTGCGATTTGCCAATGGCGCCCGTGGTGTTTTTTCCTGTTCGCTTGCGGGGCATGTGCCTTATACAGCCAATACGCATATTATCGGCGATAGAGGATCTATACTCAACGACCGCTTTTATCTTGAAAAATTCAAAGAACAGAAAGAGTTTTTCCAGATCGATACCGGTGTAAAGAAAACCGGCGATGTTTACGGCCACCCGTTCCCGGCATTGGTTGAACACTTTGTTACATGTCTGAAAGCAGATAAAGACAGCGAACACAATGTGGCTTCGGCCGTAAATTCACACAAAGCATGTTTTGCCATTACCCGCAGCGCTTCCGGTAATGGAGAGTGGATAGAATTGTAAAGTTTTTTCCAAACCTTTCACCGGTACTTTTCAGGCAAGATAAGTTGTCTGTATTGAAAACAGAGCGAAATCAAAACCACCGGCTCAGCCGGTGGTTTGTTTTGCGCCTATAAGGCGCCACTACCAGCCGGCATCTCAAGATGCGTCGAAAGATCTGCCAACCGCACATCTTTTTCTACAAGTCCTAAAGGACTAATTCTTCTTCCCGGTGAACGGATCTATATATTCTTTAAGTGTTAACTGATCCTCGGCTATATCTTCCTGCAATTGTGTACGTATGTATTCCTCTATCTTTTTTGCATTCTCCCCTACTGTATCTACATAGTAACCTCGACACCAGAAGTGACGGTTTCCATATTTATACTTCAGGTTTGCATGACGGTCGAAGATCATCAGGGTGCTTTCCCCTTTGAGATACCCCATTATTTGCGCAACGGAATATTTTGGCGGTATCTTTACGAGCATGTGGACATGATCAGGACAACATTCTGCTTCGATAATCTCCACTTCTTTTCGTTGGCAAAGCATCCTCAGTATTTTCCCTATGTCCGCTCTCAATTTTCCGTAAATCTCTCTCCTTCTGTATTTAGGAGCGAACACAAGATGATACTTACAATTCCACGTTGTATGTGCTAAACTTTCATTGTCATTCATATGACTTCCTCCTTGTTGTTAGATGATACGGTTGGCAAACCTGTATCATCATAGCACAGGGAGGTCTTTTTTGCTTTAAGCTAAAGCACTTAATCCACCGGCATAGCCGGTGGTTTTTGTTCCTCGTGCTTTCGCACTCGGAACCGCATCTAAGAGATTACAATAAAAAGCCGGGACCCTTTCTGTGCCCCGGCCGAATATCCGTTTTAAGACATAAGCTGATTTATTTAGTATCCCTACAACGATAGGGTTCTACGAATATATATCAATTTTTATCTTATCACTTACCATTCTACTCTAGTTTACTTACGGGCATTTACTTAGGTCCTTCAGAATTTCCTGACGCTTCTCACGCTGTTTTCGGAAGAAACTCTTTAAATGCTTCCGTACCCAATTGGTCATGGTGTGATGTGGTGATCAGCTGTCTTTTCTGAGGGGCCTGAGATCATGCCCCGATATGTCTCCCGGACTCTGTCTGAATACAGGCATTGGTCTCATCTCCTTTCCTTTCCCAAATTTTTCTTTCTTTCTTGATCTCATCTCTGATTTCATCTTCATTATACATCGAACTAAACCAAAGTCAACAGTTTTTTCGAAATATTTCGAATTGT
>JAZTWG010000047.1:0-3231 GCA_045635745.1 Victivallaceae bacterium | reverse complement strand
GAGTTCGTAATATATTACTGCATTTGCAGTAGTAGGGCAATAGTTGCAAGCGGTAAATAATTCAAAGCCCGTGTCGGGCTGCCGGTACCATCGCCTTGAAGGCGTGGTGCATACCACCGGCTAAGCCGGTGGTTTTGATTTATCTTGCCGCGGTAATGGTGGGCGCGGCACAGCCGCGAAGCGCGGTCAGGGCCCGTCTTCATTGTATTACGCCGCGGCAAGCCGCGTAACGGATGGGAGGGCAGTTTGCCGGATATATTCCGGCAACCCGAGCGGAAAGGTTCCGCGAAGCCTCTCCGGAGATAAGCGAAGCCACCCGGCATCTGAGGGCGATTTTACGCTTGCCGTAAAATCCTGTAAGGGGGCGTATGCGCCCGCTTTAATGTAAAGTCGCCAAGTAATCTCGCGCTGGATATTGCTGCTGATTGAGCAAGGGTTGCCAAATGGGCAATGCAATGCCCATTTGGGATGTGTAAGGTCTGTTATATAGAATAATTCTGCAAGTTAAGCCGCACAAAAACAACATTGCATAAGTTATTGCTCAAACAAACCGTTTGAGGAAAAGACAATTTATGGTTTGAATATTGGTAAATAAGCAATGTTTATTTATGAGATTGAGCAGAAACAATAAAAAAAAGCTGTTGCAAAACTTACAGTTTTGCAACAGCCTCTTTTCAATCAAACTTGTAGAATCAGACTACTAACAGATTAGTAGGTGATTTCGTCCAAGCCGGCGAAGGTCTTTGCCATGTTGCTGGTGACTTTGTTTCCAACATGACCGCCGAGGTACAGCACGTTGACGGCAGTCGGGTGGTTGTTGGCGGTACCGGCAACAACGGTCTTTTCATGCAGGTCGAACCAGGTGGCGCAACCGGGGTTGTCGCGACCGATGATCACGCGGCGCTTACCGGCAGCGGCACCGGCAGCAGCATCAGCAATTTCGATGGCGTTAGCATAGGAAATAGTGCTAGCATCGGTGGTGTTGAAGTTGGCGCTGTCGCTGGGGCACTTGAACATCTTTTCTGCGTTGTCGATTTTAATTTCGGTCAGGTTCATGCCGCAAAAACCACCGAGCATCAGCAAGGAACCGGGACCAGTAATGGTATCAGATTTATCACCGACTTTGGTAACATTTTCGTTGCTGAGGAAGTCAGCATTTTCGATCATAGCAACATGATCTTTATTGACGCCGGAATACATAAATTCAGCGAGGCCGATCTGCTTGAGTTTGCTTACGCAGTTGGCGCTGCGGGCGCGTTCACGGGCGGCGGAGAGGGCGGGCAGCAGCATGGCAGCCAGAATCGCGATGATAGCGATTACCACCAAGAGCTCGATGAGGGTAAACTGTTTCTTCATTTGAGAAACTCCTTTTTTGTTAATTGCTTTTCTTATTTAAAAAGCGATTTTGTTACTCATTCGGATCAACTTTTCTTCGGATTTTTCGGCTCAATGTGCCGGAAAGTCCATAAATCCGAACCTTGCTGGTCTTAATTATACAACATTTTGGAGGTGTTGTCAAGGGCAAAAGCAGAAAAATTTTGAAAAAAAAAGCTTTTTTTAGTTTTTTTGGTGAAAATCTGCGTTTTTTATACCAAACATCCGTCTATATTACTATTGTGGTCATACATCCTGTTTCTGCAATGTATTCAGTATATTTTTACGCAGCCGACTTAATTTATTTCTGGAAAAACCTTTTTGCCGCTGCACCACCCGGCGGGTAAGAGTTATTTCTTCGCCGATGGTGGTTATGCTTACAGAATCATTGAATACATCGATCCGCTTGACACATTCTTTCAGCAATAAAGTATAGTCGCGGCGGCTTAAATCATTGTTGCGGTAGTTGGCAAGCAATTCAGAAAAATTTTCTGCGGCAGAATTTTTTTTCTGCTGCTGTATTATTGCCATACCAAGCACAACCCCAATGGCTTCTATTGCCCCGGTTATATGATTTTTATCGCAGTACATGGCGATCCGCGAACTGCGGCAGGCGCGATCCCCCAGCAAAGCCCCTTTGCGGCAGCAATAACTGATTTTGCCTTTTTCAATGATTGTAACCAGTTTGCTGCCGCAGTTGCCGCAATATAAATACCCGCTCAAAGGCAGCCAATGTTTGGCTGTATGAGCCCGATTGCAGTTGTTGGCCGAATATTTTATGCGGTTCTGGCGGATGATTTCCTGAACTTGCAAAAAATCTTCCAGCGGAATAATCGGAGTGCCTTGCTGATTGGGGATCAGCTCTCCTTCATTATTATATTGATATCCGGCATAAATAGGTTTGCGGGCGATTTCATAGAGATTTTTGTTCCAGAAACAGCCATGAAAATACTCTTTCCAGCGCTCATTTATTACCTTTATTATATTACTGTAAGAATTCCGGGCGATTATCTGGCTGAAAATAAACTTTATTACCGCGCTTTTTTCTTCGTTGACCGTATAGCGCTTGCTGTTGCGGTCATAATCCAGCCCAAAGGCCGTGATCCCGGTAGGCATTATTCCGGAATTGCGTATCTTATTGAATACTTCAATACTGCGCTGACGCTGTTTGGCGATTTGTTCATCATTGATCTGATTTTTCAGCATAGTTATAAGCTGCTGATCAAAAAGCGCCAGATCCAGCGTGCCGCCTTTTACCTGCAGTATCTTGACATTTTGCTCAATAAGGGATTGATTGACCGCATTTTCCAGATACGACCGGTTCAACGGACGGTACAGACGGGTTATATCGTCAACAATAATACAATCGATCCGCTCAAGCAACGCAAAAACTTTGCCCAAGCCATTACGGAACAGCTTGCCGGAACTGTTGGACCGGGCCCAGATTTGAAAGGCCCGGTCGGTATCAGCAAGTTTTTCCCAACCGACAGGATAGGTTTTGCCGGAAATATTCAAATCGCTGATAACTTCCACGATCTCCAAATTTTTTTCACCGGCAAGTTTTCGGCAATTGGCGATTTGTACAGCAACACTTTCGCTGTAATCGTCAGATCCGCTGGATTGTCGGGCATAAATAACGGCACGTTGTTTCATTTTGCAATTCCTTTGTTGTTAAAGTGAAAACAAAATATAACCTGATAACGTATTTGGTGGTAATCGCTATCATCGCGATTCTGGCTGCCATGCTGCTGCCCGCCCTCTCCGCCGCCCGTGAACGCGCCCGCAGCGCCAACTGCGTAAGCAAACTCAAGCAGATCGGCCTCGGCGAATTCATGTACTCCGGCGTCAACAAAGACT
>JAZTWG010000046.1:0-6164 GCA_045635745.1 Victivallaceae bacterium | reverse complement strand
CCGGGGGTGTACCGGATTCGATTGGCAGCGTTCGGGGTGGATTGCATGTCGAGGATGATCGTTGGCCTCGTAAAACATCGATTAAAACAATAATTGCGAACGAACAGTACGCATTGGCTGCGTAATTTGACGGCCACATCCGCTGCCTGAAGGATGCTAAGACAATCCGGGTGTCATAGAGCATTCTGGTTGGATACAGTGACCTTTGGTATCCGATGAGATTAACAGGAAGGAATAGTCGGTTTCAGGGCTAAGTTGAGCAGCAACTTGAAAACGACGAAAAGCAATAAGTCTCAACTAAACATGTAGATATCTGCTTTGGTGTTGACCAAGACAGGGGTTCAACTCCCCTCACCTCCACCAGAAATCACGACTTACGACCAAAAGTGTCGTGAGTTTGTTAAAATAAAAAGCCGTAGTTACCGCTTGATTTCAAGCGAATTACGGCTTTTTCACTTTTAAACAGAGATGACCGCAGCAAAGTGCTTTTCGGTGGAAACCCTCATTTTCTCTCAAAAATCTCTCTCTGTCTCGATACCAAGTGTCGTGACAATTTACCCTCAAAAGGGGTGGATTTTTGGAAGAACTGATTTTACCATACCATTTGAGAGAGAGATGAAAAACTCCGGCAAGGAAGTGTTTTCACAAGTCCTTATCGGAATAAAATTTTGTACACGCTTACAAGATTCCAATCAGCAAAAATCTTGCAGCTTTATGACGGTAATTTTTACTTTACCGAATCGGCAATAATCAATGCCACTTCGCTTGCCGGATTTAATTTCAATTCTACACTATCGCCGCTGCAAGTGCGCTTTTCAGCTAACATCCCCTCGGGATCACGATAGATATAGATGGTCAGCATTTTCGCTCCGGGCAGTTTGTAACTGCCGCTGCGGCTGGTCAGGATCTTATCTTTGCCGTAAATCACTCCCGCTTGAGCTTCGTAAATGGTCAACGGATAAAGCTTATGCAAAACATGATCGCCGTAACTGCGCGACGCGTAGTAGCAGACAGCCACGCCGTATTGAAGAAAATATTTTATATCGCCCCAAACAGTGGTATTGCGCTTGCAGCTCAAAGTAAGCGGAGTGCGAGAAGCCTGTGCCGCCCGGATAAGATAGCTCTCTTCATGCGCCACCGGCTCGGCAAAATGCACCAGCGGCAACTGCATAAGCGGCAGTGTGCAGTCAAACTGATTGACAAAAGCTACGCTGTTCTTTTGCAAAGCAAACTTCGCTATATCTTGCAGGAATTCATGTGATTTCAGCGGCACAATGGCAAATTTGCGTGCTATATTGCCGTTTTTATCCAGCAGCGCCGAATAATTATCGCTCATGTTCCAGGCAATGCGGGCACGGGAGTGGTTGAATTCATCAAAGAAAATACCATTTTTAGGATGTGCATTCAAAACATGCGCCAGATTTTCTTTGATCTGCTTGCCGGCGCTGTTTTCCAAAGTCGGCACCACAAGATAGAGTTTGCCGGAACGGTAAGGCACGGTATAGCCCTGATCGTCGAGCAGCACGCTATCAAGCAAACGCTTCTGCCAGAGAGTTTTTCCATCAAGGTCTTTTTTGTTGTTCACCGCCACCAGATGAACATCGCAATAATGCAGAAATGCCTTAACCGGGGCATTGGCTGCGATAATATCCTTTTTGAATTTATCAAAAGCTTTCAGTGATTTTTGCCACTCATCGCTTTTTTCGCTGCCGTAAAGCATGGGCGTACCGGTAGCGGCTGGTATACTGATGCCTGAAGTGGCAAAAAACTTCCGTATTTTCTCCGGATTATCAAGCTTCTGGCGATAGTAACGCTCAAAGTAATCTTCTTTGTTGAATTTGTAAACAAAGCCAAAGATCCCCGGTATTTCCTGATACAAATTCAGATCTTTACGCAATATGTTCAAGCAGTCATAATAATTCCCCTGCACCGGATAGATGCGGAAACAGATAGTATAGCTCTGATGCGGCTGCAGATAAAATATATCGTCAGAGATATACATCGTATCATCCACCGTAAACACCGAATACTGGTTGCGCAAAACATCATCCGTCAAATAAATACCGAAAGAACCTTTCTGCATCCCCAAATAGATCAGCGGTGTTTGTGAATATTTGCGTACTGTATAGTTATTGGTCGAAGCAATAAATCTTTTTTGCGCTTCACCGGCAATGCGGAATTCCTGCAGTTTGTCCAGATCGATCTTGAAGCCGTACTGGCAGACCACCGGCAGATCTTTGTTGGTGCGGTTGGTCAGCTTGTCATAAACGATCACCCCGTGCGAAGTATTGACCATTTTGCGTTCCACGCTCAACGAATCTGTCTGCAAGTAATTATTCTTCAATACAGAGCGCTGGTTATGTACGCTGTAAACGGTGGTCAGAAGCAAATTTTCGTTGCTGGAAAATTTTACGCTGTTGCTCTGCACAGAAACTTTCACCGGTGCGGTACGGAATTTCTGCGGAGCAAACTTTATCGGCTGTCTGACGGATTTATTTTCCGGAACGGTATCAAGCAGTTTGGTTACGCCTCTGTGCATACCTTCGGCTTTCTGCCGCAGTTCAGCAGCACCGAAACTTGCTACTTCCACTTCGTTGACATGAGGTGAACGCAAAAAGTTGTTGTCGGTCAGACGCAAGTCAAAGATTTCCACGCAGCTGTCCGGAAACGCGGCAAAGATATTTTCCAGCTCAATAACATTTGCGGCGTCGTCTTTCCAGAGTCCGCTTAAATCAAAAACAAAATCGTGGATAAAATGTGCGTCGATCGTTCTTGCAACCCTGTGCAGAAGATAGTACCCCAGATAAATGCGGTCGTCTGCCACCCACTTCAGCCGGGAGTCGGGTTTGAAATGGAAATAGGGGCTTTTGTTTTTGAGCTGATTGAGCCGGAGACTCTGGCCGTTGATACGGATTATCAACGCCGGTTGAGCTCCGCTGCGCCATTTGTCAGTAGCGATTCTGGCGGTGAACACAAGATAGGGCAGTTTGCCGGAACTTTTTTCTACTGTAATTTTCTTTTTGCCACCCAGCGGAATTGAAATAAATCCATTCAAACGCTGATTTTTTACTTGCGGTATTACACTTTTGCTCGCAGCAGGCAAAGTATCCAGCCAGCGGAGATTGCTTATTTCAACTTGCGATTTGCTGTAAAAATCGTATATATTGGTCAGTTGAAGCGTGTTTTTACCATCTTTGGCAAGACCTTCGAGTTTGAATACAAAAGTTTTGCTCAATCGCTTATTGCCCTGATAAGGCAGAAAAAGTCTGCCGTTGTCATCAATATAATAGAGTTTGCTTTTGTTGTATTTTATGATGAACGGTTTATTAACGAGTTCCGACGCCAGCAGTGCATTGTTATTGAGACGGATCGCCAGCCCCCACGCACCGCCGGCAGTGTATTTGCCGTTGGTATTGATTACAGCGTCAAACGCCAGATAAGCAGGAGTTTTATCGCTTGTGTATTCGATACTTTTAACACTGCCGGACGGCAAAACCAGAACGTCCGCTGCAAAAGTTGCCGCAGCCAGCAGACCTCCGCACATACACAATGCTTTTTTTATCAATGAAATCACTTTTGTTGCCTCCTCTTAATAGTAACGGTCTATGTTGATATTTGCTGAAAAAATTTCTATCACCTTAAATTGCCCAATTCTTCCAAAACCAGTTGATTAAGCAAGCCGAAACCGCGATACGAAAGATGCACATTGTCCGGTCGGAAGAAACTTGCCTTGTCACTCAAACGCAAGGTGGGCGTATATATATCAAATACCGGCAGATTATATTGAGATGCAGTTTCCCGCAGAGTTTTGCAGAATGCATCCACTTTATCTGCATCACCGAAGCGGACAATTACTTTGGCACCGGCTTGTTTTTGAGCTTCGCAGCGTTTTAAGATACCTTCGTAATTCACAGCCAGCGGCGAAAGCAATATGATTTTGCATTGCGGATATTTGTTTTTCAGAGCGGTCAAAAGCTCATCGTATTGAGCTTTCTGCACCTCCGGCGTGACCGCTGGCTTGGCAAAACCAGTGAGGGAACTTGCTACGGTATCATTATGCCCCAACATAATCAGAATCAGATCAGGCTGTTCATCTTTCAAATTACTGTAACGGTTTTTCCCGTGCACTACTTCGGCAAAGTTGCCCTTAAACCGGGCTGTTATCCGATCGATTCTGTCGCCGTGAACAGCATAATTGACTACTTTGATATCCTTACCGTGAGCTTTCTGCAAAAAGAAATTCATCCGGTCAGCAGCATTGGTTCCGCGATCAAAGTCCCAAATGCTGTCTGCCAGTACAAGGATCGTTTTGATATTGCCAAGCTTGGCTTGTTTGGCAGCTTGCAGCGCAGCATCGTATTCCGCAGCAGGAATTCTGGTTATTACCATTGAAGCAACTGTTTTGTTGCTGTCCATTATAACTTCGCAGCGACGGCATCCGCTCCCGACTGGCTGCTGAAACATCGCATTGCCTTCCAATATCAGAAAGAGCTGCTGCACAACTTGATCCTGCAGTAATGATTTGCCGGGCACAGTAACTATGCCCTGCTTGTCAGCAGTAACACTGCCGGCAAGTTGCGGTTGGATTTTTTCGGGAACAGAATTGAAAAATAAAAACTTTCTGCCCGGACGGTTGGTTTGAAATTTCACATCAGGCAGAGTGTCTGCATCCTTAAGCATAACCGGCGCGGGAGCATTGATTACGACTTCAACATCCCCGATGTATTTTACGCTCATCGAGTCAATTACAGCTTCGCCCTCTCCTTGAATTTCAAAAATAAAGTTGACAAAACTCAACTGTTGCTTGCTGAAATCAACCGTAAACTCGTAATCCCGGTAATCTTTGTCAAGCGACATTAAATCGCTCCAAAGATAATCAGTGCTGTCCGGAGATTTTTTGCCATTCTGATAACGGATAGCCCCAAAGCGGATATTACCCGAACCTTTGACTTTGTATTGGAGCTTTATTTTTGCTCCGGAAAGATTGCCGGTCCGGAAAGGACATCGGATACGCCCGAAAACCTTTCCGCGTTCCAACGTGGACTTAAGTTTGAGTGCGCCCCGTTCGCGGGAAATTTCGCCGCCCCAGTATTTTTGCAGCCTCCAATCATCGATCACCGCAGCACTTTTTATGTTGCGCCCGATAAATTCTTTGTGCAGAATAAGCTGCTCTCCGCTAATTGCCAATAACGGCAGCAACGACCAGACAAACAGCAGATACGCTGAAAGTTTTTTTAACATTTTTGTTTTTCCAATTCTTAATTACTGCAGTTCGTCAAAGAATGCGGCAAGCTGGTAAATAGCATAAGCCTGATGAGTGGCATTGATATTGATTGATTTGACATGACCACCCAGATAAACAGCATTAAGCGAACTCGGATGATTGGAAACACCTTTGGTCAACGCAGTATTGTAGGCTTTGCTGGAGGTTTCGTTGTGTTCATTCCAAATAACCATGCCGGGATCGTCACGGCCAATAAGACTGCGCTGGGTGGCAGCTTCAGTCGGAGTAGTTTTACCTACATGAGCATAATATTTGGAATAATTGTTCAGCGGCCGCGGCATACGATGCCACACATAACTTCCGGGACTGGTCCAGTTGCCGACGGTGTTATTGCAAGTGGAACTGTCGGAAGGACACTGGAAGTTGCGCAGCTTGAAGTTGAGCATGTTCTGAGCAGTATCAGTAACCAATTCTCCCAACACGCCGGTGCGGGCAAGTTTGAAAGGCGGCACGCGGTCATTGACAAAGTGAGCACCTGCACCGCAGTCAGTATCATCACCGGCAGCGGCATTACCCATGTGCGAGATCCAACTCTTATTGTAGTCTGCATAAATAGTATCCGCCAAACCGATTTGCTTGAGCTTTGACGTACAACTTGCCATGCGGGCGCGTTCACGGGCAGCCGACAAAGCCGGCAGCAGCATTGCTGCAAGAATGGCGATGATTGCGATCACTACCAGAAGTTCGATCAAGGTAAAATGTTTTTTCATTGAATTATCTCCCTTGTATAAAATTTGTTTTTTATTTCCTTAAATGAATTGCAAGCGAATATACGTGTTATAAAAAATAAATCAAGGGAAGATTATCATTTTGTAATAATTTTCTATGTATTTATTCAATATTTTTCACAAAAATACATTTTTGCGATAAAATTCATTAC
>JAZTWG010000045.1:0-10066 GCA_045635745.1 Victivallaceae bacterium | reverse complement strand
CAGCAGCGGCAAATATCGAATATATACTGTCTGATTGACCGGCATTGATTCGATCAAGCTGAAAAAGCGCTGTACCTGTAAAAATCAGAAAGCCAATTGGAGCAACAGCAAGAAGTCCGAGATTTTTGAGAAATCCTGCCCATTTTTCCCGGAGAGTTCCCAATATAAGTGCCGAAACAGAAAATACCGGAATAAAAAACAGTATAACCGGCAGTATGAAAAAACAGCAAATCGCATTCAAACATTCTTCTTGAAACAGTTTATCTTTGACAAAAACACCGTTTGTTACGCACTGGTAATAAAGTACAACGGATAACGCTCCGCAAAAAAGCAGTACCGTGATCATGCCCCAGATCGTTTCCGCCCAATTCGCAGGATTTTCTTTTCTCAATTCCTTGAGCAAAGAAAAAATAAACGGCACGATCCCCAAAGTGCCCCATACGGTACAGATCGCCAATCCAAAGAGAGAATGACTGAAACTCAAACGGGACAAAACTGCGGAACCGATTACCAACCATGCAAAAGAAATGGCTAATTCAGACAAGAATTTTATGATTCCGGTCCATTGTTTTCTTTTTCCGGCACAAACAACACCAAAGATTGCTGTCACCAGACAAATAATTTGTATGATGGCAGCAAATAATATTCTGATAAAAGAATTTTCCAAGCTGAACATAACATTTCCACACTGAATACCTTGTATTAAGATACACCATCAGGCAATATTTTACAAGATATTATTTTTCCAATTGAAAATTATTTTTTTCAAATTCATCAATAATTTTCAATATCATTAAGCAAAGATCAAAAAATGGACCATTTTCGGGACCCAAAAGGCGATTCCCCAAAGAAGTTGTGTCTTTCTCATCATTGCCCCATTTGTAATAAGGAAGAACATCGGCTACCACATGTAAAATATTATTTATACTGATACTCTCACTAACAGGAAAATAATTATAAGTGCCAATATTTTCGACATCAGTTACAATTTTTCCCTGACCGTTAAAAATAACTTCCTGCCCCGTTTCTGGAGAATGGTACTTTAAGTTATCTTTTTGTCCTTTATTCCGGTGATACAAATTCTGACTGTCAGGTGCTCGCACAAATCCTCGCCGTATTGCTTCTTCCGGTGATTGTGGCAATGCCCACGATTGCTGCATTGGATTATTCAGTCTGTCATAATGCCATTTTTTTAATGAGTCTTCAATTTTTTGCATTGGCGAAAGCCAGGATTTGAGTTCGTCCAACACGGTATAAATTCCTATACTCTCCATTTTTTCCTGTAAAAAATTGTCTGTCTGCTCAATTTTTTTCATTGTCCAAAGACCAATCTGAAGGGTAGTTACCATTGCAGTCAGCTTTGCACTTGTAACTGTTGAGGCTACTTTTTCCTCAAGATTTTTACCTTTTTCAATTATTTTCATTGTTTGATAAACAACAGGGAGTGCTGTCACAACAGCATTGGCTGAATGTGTTATGGTTTGAGTTTTTATTGCTCTGTCGCATTCTGCCAACAGTTGAATTGCTTGAGCTGCGATCTGGTTACCGTAATTGTTAAGCTGTGTTTTGATTTTTTGCAAATCATCCTGATAGGAGATAATTTCTGATTGAGTCATCAATTCATATTTACACCGACAGTTGGGGTGAATGGGCAGTTTGGGTTTGTTTGGATCATCAAGATGGAAAATTTCGCCGTGATGCTTGAGGCAATTTTCACAACTGTTTGGACCTTTGTCTGAAATAAATTTTACAAGTCCTGCATCAGTTTTCTCTTCAAGCATTTGCATAACTTGATCAAGTTCCATTTTCTTTTCCTTTCCTTATGAACGCTTATTGCATAAATCATGGATCTCTATCTATAACCCATATTGTCAACATAAAATCATTGAATTATTGGCAAAATGGCAGGAGAAAAGGAGAAAAATGGAAGAATTTTACAAAAATTTATTCAAGGTTATGTCCGCATCAAAAGTTGGCAATGCTCACGCAGGGTGCTGCCGATGCAAAATTTTCAGAGTAAAAAAAAGGGAATTTTGGAATTTTCCAACAGAAATTGTCCAAAATACCCTTACAATACCAGTTTTAATTCTTCGGAATAAATCTCTCAAGCTCAAGACGGTTGTTGACAATACGATTTTGCAGAACTATGCCGTTTCTTCGGAAAACATCTCCGAAAGCATAAAAATTAAAACAGAGAACGGCTTTCACCTCAAACGAAATGTCTGTATTTTCCGCAGAAATAAAATCCGCCCCGAAAAATAGCCGCACCGGCGACATTTCTGATTTTTGCCATATAGTAGGGTGCAAAAATTCTTTTTCCCTCAAAAAGAGATGCTCAATGACACTTTAAAAACAAATACTGCTTGCAAACTTCTTCCAAACGCCGACAAATGCCCGAAAACGGTGTTCTGTGCCGTGTTTTTTCGGAATTGGGACAGGCGTTGCCCTGCGGCTGATCTTCGCCACATAGTGTGCTGTAAAGGGGAATGTTGGGGAATTACGCTGTTTGCTTTATCCCGGAGAAAATCTTGATTTTCTTTTCAGAAGAAAAAACGAACTTTTCAATGCAATGAACACCGCATTGCAGAAACTGGAAAGTGTGTTGCAGCGATTAAGTTGACTTTTTTAACTTTGATTGCCTTGCTTAAAAGAAATTCTTTTACGCAGAGCATTTGTAGAGTATAAAGTACAAAAGATATGCAATAGTCAATAGACTGTGCGTTGTGAAATGTTTTTCGCTGAAACGGTATTGTTATACAAAATTGCATTGTTGGCAACTGTTTGAGTTTGAGAGTTTTATTCCGTCCCCACCTTATAATTTCAAGGTCAATTTTTTGCCACCCGGTATTGGGAGGGAGGGGTATTCAAATATTTTTTGAACGCAGTCGTAAAGTGCTGCTGGCTGGCAAATCCGCAGAATAATGCAATTTCACCAATAGATATATTGGTCTGTTTAAGCATATCGCAGGCTACCGATAAACGCAAGTTGAGCAAATATCCCGTAAAATCAATTCCGCAACTGCTTTTAAATAGATGGGAAAATCTGGAAGGACTCAAAGCAGCGGCTTCGGCGGCGGCTTTGAGCGTTATATGTTTTGAATAATTTGCGGCAATAAAATTCAAAGCTTTTACTATCCGACCATCCATCTTTGTATATTCAGGATAACGGTTGTAAAACCTTTCCAGTAAATCAGCCAGCAGAATATCTACCAGTTCCGGCAAAGTATTTTTCAGCTTATCCCGCCACGGCGTCAGCAAAGGCTCATCCTGATTGGGCATACTGAACGGCCCGCACAATACACACCCCAGAACCCGCCCGGTACGACAAATCGGAATAACCAGTTCGCAGGCTCCGGCATGGCACTGGTGCAAAAACGGCTGCTCACCGCTGCTGCGCAAACTCCGGATGATCAAATCTGTATCGTTGCGTTGACAGGATTTCAACCCGCATTGGCGTTTGACCGCATCGCAATAGGGGTGATTGTGCATGTAACAATTTGGCAGACGCCGTTCGGTAAAACAAAACTCCGTGCGCTTCCAAACACAACAGCTGCCTATCAGCGAACCTATGAGCTGCAAACGCCGGTCTATTGTCTGCATCAAATCTTCCATTTTTCTACTTTCCGATTAAATCCCATCAATATATAGCATTAAACTATAAAAATATAGCATAAATTGTGTAGCAAATCAAATTATTTTTTGGTAAATTATAAACAAAACATTATTACAATATACAGTTTTTCAACAGAAAGGGAATATTGTCATGAAAAAACCTGCAACTTATTGTTCTTCAAAATTCTGCAAAAAATTTACTTTGATCGAACTCTTGGTCGTTATTGCGATCATCGCTATTCTGGCGGCTATGCTTCTGCCCGCGCTTTCGGCTGCACGCGAACGCGCCAGAGCCGCCACTTGCACGGCAAACCTCAAGCAGTGCGGATTTCAGGCACGGATGTATGCCGATGCCAATAAAGATATTCTGCCGGGACTTTACTATCGCCTCAACAATGAACGCGTGGAATGGAGTGTTGTGTTATATGGTGGGACACCCACCGATTTTGCAAAAACCAACTCTTCGCAGTTAAAGACGTTCACCTGTCCTTCTCATTCAGATAAACTTACAGAAGATCTTGATTACATTTTTCATACCTACGGTATGCTGGTAACTCAAGGTACAATTCCTTCAGAGTGCTATGTCCCCTCGCATGTAGTTGCTAAACTTGGCGGCATAAATATGGGCAGGATCAATGACCCCTCAAGCTACATACTTTACGCTGACTCGGTGGTGCCGGGAACCAGTAAAGGTGCTTGCCGACTGGTTTTAGGTGATAAAGATTCTCAAACCAGTGATACCCAGCGCACCGGGCATTTTTATACTTTGCACGGCAATGTGGGCAATATTTGTTTTGCCGATGGTTCGGTACGCTCCACTCAAGGCAGCGGCTTGAAAAAATTTGCCGAAATCATGTTTGAAAATTCCAATAACGAGCCCGATCCGGTATATTATATTGACAGCAGCAATACCAAAAAACAAGTTGATTGATTTGAGCGTGATTTTATGAGAAAGATTCTTTTATCCGTATTTTTGCTTTGCTGTATATCGGTTTTTTACGGCGATACCACTCTTCCGGTGGGGAAAAGTGATTTCAACAATAGAGTATTTGCCGGTAAAGAACTCAAGGTTTTTGATAACCATTGGAAATTCTGCAAAGGCGACAACCTTGCCTATGCCCAAACAAACTTTGATGACTCCCAATGGCAGAGTGTAAAAATCAATAAGCCCCTTGATAAAAATAATCAAAGCAAATATTATTGGTATCGGGTAAAATTTGAACTTGCCGACGAACCGGCAAAAGGCTTTTATGAGCTGGATATGGGTTACATTTCAGCGGGTGACCAGGTATTTATCAATGGAGTAAAATGCGGCGAATACGGTTTTTCGCAAGTAGTTAAACAATCTTCAGAACACCGCCGCCGGTACCGTTTTGTCAATACAAATATCTTGAAAAAAGGTACAAATGTATTGGCTGTCCGCGTGAAAAACGGTCATAAATCCGGCATGTACGAAGGGATTCCCGCCTTGCGGAAACTGGCAGATAACCAGATCGTCGGCAAACTCAACACCCGTTCACGCGGCAAAGGTGCAGTTCACCGCCATATAACAAGTATTGATGCAATCAACGGGTTTTATCCTCAAGACCGGTTGTTTATTGCTCCGCAGCTGACAGTATCCGGCACCGGCAAACAACTTGCCGGGGTATTGAATATAACCATTCTGCAAGGAGAAAAAACGCTCTTTACTCAAACCAGAAATCTGGTGCTCAAAAATGGCAGATGGCTCTTGCCGGAACCGACAGAAGTCAAAAATCCCGGCGTGGGAGTTTATCAGATTAAATGCTCATTTTCAACTGCCGGCAAAACGATTTGGCAGCAGCAGAACAACTTTAAAGTAATTGATAAAACTCCCTTGAAAATTACAGTAGATGCTGCGATGGCAAAACTTCCGGCAGCAGATTTTCCGGTAAAAGTCGGTGAATTTTCTTATGGCAATCTCGGGTTGCGTGATGTCAATAACCAATATACCCTTTTTGACAACTACAATACCCCGGATGCCCGCAGCGGGATCGCCAACGTTTACGGCATCAATAAGAAATTTCCCGGTATGGTATTGCTGCACAGCCATATCAAGAACACTCCAAGTGTCAAAAGTGCTGATTTCATCGACCAGATCGGATGGAAATATGATGGGTTGACCAATGGTTGGAGTGCCGGCTCGATCCGTCCGGCAGCGGGAAGCAATATCAGCGATATAAAAACAATGGAAACGACTTGGACTGCTAAAAAGATCCGCTTTGAGTATCCCGGTAAAAAGTTTCTGGATATGACCATATCACAGCTTTCTCCGGCATTGCAGATAAGCGGCAACTGCCATGAGCTGATTTGTTTTGAAAATTTCCGCGAGATCGGTGCGCCACGCTTGCTTTTGAGCGAAAAATCCGGCAAACTGGTTGATGGCGGTAAGTTGATCACAGATTTTGAAAAAAATTATCTGGTAGTATCGTTCCGCAACGCTGCGGGATGGAATGAATTTGACATACCTTATCTGATAGTTTTTGAAAAACGCCCCCGTCAAGTGGAGTTGACTGCCAACGGCGTAAAAATAGTTTTTGCTCAAGGCAACAGCGGCATTGTACAGATAATGCCGTTATATGGAGTAAAACTGCAGGCACAGGATAAATTTTCAGCTGATTTGCAGCAGCGCGCAAGATTCTGGTCGCAAGCGCTTCTGGCGATGCCGGAAAAAGTTACCCGCACGGTAAAAATCGACTATGTCAACAACAATATGCTGGTGCGGGATTCTTTTGCGCGCAAGATCATTAAAGATGACTGGAACACAACTCCGTTATGTTGGACTCCGGTACCGCCGTCATTGATGCTGGCAAGTTCCAGCGGCTTGCAGACTGCAATCTCGCACCCGGTAACTGATTTGGATTACGCAGGCTTGAACGGTCCGTTTTATGCCGTAAAAAACAGCGACAGTTACACTTTTGCAATTTTAAATGCAGTAAATTTGGCTACCGAAGTACGCAAAAGCAGAAATCTGAAAAATACCCCGGAAGTACAAGCTGTAAAAAAAGATCTGCTTGATCTGGTTCGCCGTAAGATCATTCCGGAAATCTCAACTCACCCGTGGCAGCGGCTGGTTGCCAATAAAAACGGCAAAGCATGGAATCCGGGCGGACAGGAAGCGGACTTTACCAATCTTTTGCTGGCAATGGAATTTATGCCGCAGAATGTCCGGCAAAGGATCATCAAAGAAGTCACGCAGGAATTTCCGCTCTTTGTGGATCCGGAGTTGAAAGCTTTGGAAAAGAAAAAAGGTAAAAGTTTGCTTATCAAAGTAAACACAACAGTATATAACCCGCTTTCAAACAAGTATTTGAATACCTCTACAAGGCATGTATTTGACAACGGCATCGATGGACCTTGCTGGGAAGCGTTGCGCATTTATATGGCATGGAGCTATGCTTATCGCTGCCGCAACTTTGCTTTGCTGCAAAAAGGATTGCCCGAGTTGGAAAAATCCTATAATATGATCGTAAACTCGCACGATTGGGCGTATTCGCTCTGCTGGGACTCTTTTGCCGGATACCGCATCGGCAACGGCTTGCAGGAAAGCAGCATATTCCATGCCGGATTTGCCGCTTACGCCCGGCTTATGCACCAAACGGGCAATACAGCGGAACGGGATCGGGCAGTCTACTATTCTCTGATACAATTAGTGGGTATGGGCAGCAGTGTATCGCCGGAAACGATCAAATTTGTCCGAAAAAACCGCCCCGTACTTCCGGAGCACCAACTGGCAGACGAAGTGGATTTGCTGGAAGCAAGCTACCCAGACCGCTATTGCGAAATCAACGAACGGGGCGGATTTTTCAGCTGGATAATCTACCCTGCAACGCCCTATTATGACTCGATAATCATGACCAGATTGCCGGAAATCATGCGTCCCTTTAAGGAGCAATTTGGCAAATTCAGTCAAAAGCATTTTTCCGGGAAGCGCAACGGCAAATTGGTTTGCCGTACGCATCCGTTTATATTGGATATATTCTGCTATGTAACGCCTCAAGCCCCCTACCCGGTGCCGGAGCTACTGCAAATCCGGAAAAATATGCGCATTGATAATTGGAAACGCATGGCAGATCTCCGGGCATTTCTGGAATACAACAGCGAAATTTATTACGAAAAATTATGGTAAATAATCATGAAATATGATGCAGATGTATTGATCATAGGTGCCGGCCCTGCCGGATTGGGCGCCGCGCTTATGAGTGCTCGCGCAGGGATGAAAACTGTGCTCGTTGAAG
Organism: Victivallaceae bacterium; assembly: GCA_045635745.1. Lineage (GTDB taxonomy): Bacteria > Verrucomicrobiota > Lentisphaeria > Victivallales > Victivallaceae > SIG78. The sequence continues at coordinate 2,198 of JAZTWG010000045.1, read as the reverse complement.
CCTACGGCGTACCCGGCGGTATGGCGGTCATTGCCGAAGTTCAGCCGTTTATGGTAAGTTTTCATGCCGGCAGCGAACTGGATGCACCGGTCTATCCGGAGTGGAAAAAAGCCATGCAGAAATATCTTACTTGCGATGCAGTAGCGCTTATCAATAAAGATCAAGGCTACGCACCTCGCAATATCTGTAAAGAAGCCGCCGCATTGGCCGCCGAAGATCTGCTGCTGGATGCCGGGGTGGAAATACTCTACCATCACCGACTGGTGGATGTGTGCATGAATGGCAATCGTATTGAATCAGTTACGCTGCACTCCAAAAGCGGTATGGAAAAACTCTGCGCCCGCATATATGTTGATTGTACCGGAGACGGCGATCTGGCGGCGCTTGCCGGATGCCGCTTTGATATGGGCGATGAAAATGGTAATTGCCAACCTATGACATTGTGTTTCAAACTTGGCAATGTGCATGTGCCGCATGTAGATAACCCTTACGGTTCGCTGAATCTGATCGATCCGGAATGGCGCAAGAATCTCAATGAGCGTTACTGCGAAGCGGTGAAAAAAGGCAGACTGCATTGCGAGCGCGAAGATGTATTGCTCTTCCCTTTCAAGATCCAAAGCGGCAACATTATTCACTTCAATACCACACGGGTAGTCAAACACTCCGGCATCAACGGCAGAGAACTTTCAAAAGCTGAAATCGAAGCCCGCCGCCAGCTGCGCGAACTCTTTTTCTGGCTGCGCAGCGAAATACCCGGTTTTGAAAATGCCGAAATAATCTCTATGGGTGTGCAGATCGGCGTACGCGAAAGCCGCCGCATCAAAGGTATTTTTACGCTGACGAAAGAGCACTTTGACAATGCCGCCAAGTTTCCGGATGCCATTGCCCGCAGCAATTACCACATCGATATACATTCGCCCGAAGGCAGCGGTACTTACCGCCAGAGTATGCAGCCGGGGGAATATTACGAAATACCCTACCGGTGTATTGTACCGGTTGATTGCGATAATCTCCTGATCGGAGGCAGACCCATATCAAGCGATATGGCCATACACAGCAGTTTACGCATTATGCCCACGGCTATATCCATAGGACAAGCAGCAGGCTGTGCCGCAGCTATGGCGATTCAGGAAAAAAGTACTCCGTGCAAGCTCAACGGCGTATCTGTGCGCCAGAAACTCAAACAACTGGGGGCGTTGCTGACACTGGTACTGGCATTGACCGGGTTCAATTTTACTGCCGCAGCAGATAATGGTTTCTTTTCTCTCTTTCAGATATTTTACTAAATTCAATATTTCAACAGCAAAGGCAACAGAAAGATCAACGAGTTTGTTTGAAGTTTTTTCCATGAGATTTTTCCTTTCCACTGAATAATGTAGCATTGGTAAGGAATATTTGCAGACACAACTCTCATTTTTCATTTTTTCATCATACGGAGCGTGAGCGGAGTGCTTCATATTTGGAGTGAAACGGAAAATGCTTCATAGCGGAATAAAATGGCTTGCCGCGGCGTAATGAAATGAAGACGGGAGCTGCTTCATCTGAAAAGGCGTTTTTATGAAGCAAGCCTGACGGCGTATGAAGCGGAACTGCGTGCCATGAAGCGTACCTGCGGTGCATGAAGCGAAGCCTTTTCAGGCTTCATTCACCATAAAAAATAAAAGCCGCTCGAATGAGCGGCATAAATTTTTTATGGTGGAGGTTCGCGGCATCCTTCGGAACCCGTCTCTCAAGCTCAAAACAGTTGCCGACAATGCGATTTTGCAGAACTATGCCGTTTCTTCGGAAAACATCTCCGAAAGCATAAAAATTAAAACAGAGGACGGCTTTTATCTCAATCGAAATGTCTGAAAACTCCGATGAAATAAAAACCGCCCCGGAAAAGAGCCGCACCACCGACATTTACTTAAATCCGGCTTTTTCCAGTTCTTCTTTTGTTCTGAACCCTTCATATGAATTGGGAATTTGCTGTTGCAGCTTTTCTATTTTTACAATTGCCTGTTCCGGATTTTTTTCAGACAATAGCAAAAAATACAATAAAGCGGGAAAGCGATAATTCTTAAATTCAATCGCTTCCCCGCTTTTACTTTATCTGGTTGCAGTTATTTTTTGCTGCGCAGAAATTCCAGAGCTTTGGTGCGGAATTCAGCAGCAAGGCTTTCGTTGTTATAATTGGCGTTTACCTTTTTGAAGTATTC
>JAZTWG010000044.1:0-24944 GCA_045635745.1 Victivallaceae bacterium | reverse complement strand
ATTGGGCAAATATGTTTCTGATACTTCAGATGCGGCATTGCAGAAGTTGATCGATCAGCTCAACAGCCGCGATCCGGCAGCGGTGGAAGCCGCTCAACTCTGGCGTCAGCCGGGCAGTTACCGCTGCAGTCTGCCGGAAATAGATTTGATGGTCGATCTGGCGTGTTCCGTGCCGGGAGTGGCAGGAGCGCAGCTGGCCGGAGCCGGTCTTGGCGGATGTATGATGGTACTGGCGGACAAAGATTGCGTCGCTGATTTGCAAAATGTTCTTACAAACCAATATTACCGGCCGCGTGGACTGGAGCCCTGTCTGCTGCATTGCCGCCCCATAGCGGGAGCCGGAGCAATAAGTTTCTGAAGTTTACTTGGCGGCGGATTTTTTGCGGTAGGCACGGGGCGATGAACCAAACTGTTTCTGAAACTGTTTATTGAAGTGCGATAAAGTATGAAATCCGCAATTGTAGGCGATCTCCGAAATCGGAACATTGGTGCTTTGCAGCATTTCCGAAGCCTGCAATATACGGTAACTGTTCAAATAAGTAATGGGCGACGTGCCGGTCTGTTCGGTGAATTTGTGCAGAAAATAACTTTTGCTCATGCCCACAGATCGGGCAATGCCATCGACTGAAAGCGTTTTGGAATAGTGACTTTTTATATACTGTTCAGCGGCACGGATGGGGTCGCAGGATCGCATGGATTCAAAAAAGCGCAGTTTGGCGTAGGTTTCGCAAATATATTCGCCGAGCATCTGCACCAGTTCGATCAAGCCTTCGGTCTCCTCTTCGCTCAGGATCCGGGTATTTGAGCAATATTCTTCCAATTCCTCCAGCGAAAGATCCAGAAAATCCAGTTCTTTACGGATGTTTTCGAGCTTTGCTACATCCGGCTTTTCTTTGAGAAACTGTCCCACACACAGACTGCCCATGTATTCATTTTTTACAAAAATCGGTATCAACGCATCGTAAAATCCGGCGTGGCAGGCTTTTATCACTACTTTGCCGGTACGTTTGGCCTCGGCCACCCGTTCCGGAACCAGCGCAGCACAGCGGGCGGCGCCCTGTTCGCTTTCCATGATTCTGGCACACAGGGCGTTGCAATGAGCTTTGCCGCAAATGGTAAAGGTTTTATTATCTGGAGCCATGAAATCCAGCGGCAGGTGAAAAAGCTTATAGAATGCTTTGTGGTAGTTGTGCAGAAGTTTTTTCCGCGCCAAATCGTTGATTTTATCCATCTTTACTCCATATTTACGGCATTTATCGGTGGTAATATAGCCGCAGAAGACAAAAAAAGCAATATTGGAATAAAAAAAAGCATTATCAAGGTAGTATTATCCGGACTTTGTGTTATAATTATTTCAGAAAATATTTTATCCTCAACAGAAAGAAGGTTTTTTATTATGAAAAAAGCATTGGTGTTGGGAGCGCATCTGGATGACTCCGTGATAGCTATGGGGGGAACTATTGCCAAGATGGTGAAAGCCGGTATTCAGGTGGATGTGTTCTGTTTTGGCAATGGCGACGAAGCTTACACCAAACCTGGAGATTCGGCCAACGCGGTCAAGCGGTTCACCCGCGATGCGATAAAGGCACACGAACGGCTGGGGGTGGCGAGCTTTGAGTGCTACGATGTGCCCGATTTCGGCGTGGATGCCAACCGCGAATTTTATCAGCAATGCATCCGGGTGATCCGGCAGCACAAGCCGGATGTGATCTTTGCACACTACTGGAACGAATACTTTCAGCATCACGGCATGGCCACGATCAGCCGCGATGCGTGGAATCAGGCGGCATGGGCGTGCAGTGCCGATTTCGGCGTGGAACCGCACCGGGCGAAGAAATATTTTCATTTTGAAGTCAATGATCCGCTGCCGGAACCCAGTCACATTGTGGATATAACCGATACTTTTGAAGACAAGATGGCCGCATGGATGTGTTTTGAAGATGCCCACGACCATCTGGGTGAACTGGATAACGCGCTGGAAGTGCGCGCCCGTTATCACGGCAGCCGGGGCGGTTTCCGCTATGGCGAACCCTTCCGTCAGAGTTTTTATCTGCTGGAAAGTATTGATGATATAAAGGAGATCTTCTGAAAATGAACAAGCCTTTTTATTTTGGTATGAGTGTGGACGATGTGGCGCTCAAAGGCTGGAGCAAACCGGAAAACTTTGAACACCTCATTGAGTTTTTTCAGACAGAAAAAGTGCCGGCAACTTTTTTTGTGGTTCCCATCGATGAAGAATCCGATCAGCCGTTCTACACTTTGAGCGAGCGCTATCTGCCGACGATCAAAGATGCGGAAAAGCTGGGTTTTGATTTTGCTCAACACGGTCTGCGCCACAACCGTTTTGAGCTTGGTGTGCCGCCGGATATGATTTTGGATCTTCCACACGAAGTGGAAAACAAGCGCTATGCCAGAGAAAATGCCGCTGCTCTGGCCGCCGAGCACTGCGTGGAAAACTGCCGCCGGCGTCTGCAGCAGGGGCGAACTCTGCTGGAAGATGCGTTCGGTTTTGCGGTGCATGGGTTCCGCGCGCCTGCATTGCAGGAAAGTCCGGGCATGTTTGAAGCTCTTGCCGTTGAAAAATATGCTTACGACAGCAGTACCTGTCTGCAGGAAACCGGCTGGGATTATTTGCTGGATAAGCTCGATGTCCCGCCCCGGGAGATCACCCGCAGCCGTTATGATCTTTTGCGCGCCAAAGGACACAATATTTCGCTGCCGCTGACTTGTGATTACACCTGGTATCTCACGCCGGAGCGTTACGCACTTACCATGAAAATGGCCATGCAGGATATGCAAAGTTGCATGCAGCAGGATATACCTTTTGTGACCGTATGCCATGTAGACCCGGTGCATGAAGGCGAAGGTTTGAAATTCCTGAAAGAACTTTACGGCAATGCCCGCAAACTGGCCGCTGATGCCAACAGAGATATTGAATTTGTAAATTTGAAAACTTTATCAGAAAGGGTGAATAAATAATGAATAAAAAGTTGCAGATAACCAGTTTTGATGCTGAAGATGCCGGAATTTTCGGCGACGTACTGACCCAGCCGCTGCAGCGCAGCCGTGCGAAAGTCGGCTTGCTGGCTTTGGGATATTTTGAGTACTGGCGCATGTATCCGGCGCTGGAAGATCAGGTGCGCAGCGATCTCGATGGCGCTGCCGAACGATTGAAAACCGTTTTGAGTGACTGCGAGATAACCTATCCGGGTATGGTCGATACCCTCGACCGCGCCGAAGTTGCCGGCATGGCATTCCGCGAGGCCGGAATCGATGTGCTGGTGGTGATTGCCGGTACTTATCTGCCGGACTTTATAACCATGCATGCGATCAACCGCTGCGCTGCCCGCCCGCAGGTGATATTGTTCAACACCCAGAACGGCTGCGATGTGAATCCGCTGGATAATTATGTGGCGACCATGCGCAACTCGGCATTGATCGCCATAACCCAGCTTTCAGGATCGTTCCACAAGATGAAACTTGACTACAAAGTAGTAGTGGGCGAAATCAGCGATTTGAGTGCTTACGAAAAAATCGCGCAGGAAGTGAAGGCCGTCCGCGCGGCAAAACGGCTGGCACTTTCCACCTACGGTATTGTGGGACATGTTTTCCGCGGTATGTACGATCTGGAATTCGACCGTGCCAAAGTCAAGGGATTTCTGGGGCCGGAAATTATGACCATCCAGGCCGAACACCTTATTGATTTGTGGAAAAAAGTCAGCTCCGATGAAGCCGAAAACATCTCCGGAGATCTGCTCAAGCGTTTCAAGAGCCGCAATGTGGATAAAGCGGATGTGGTCAAATCGGTCAAGCTGGGACTGGCCATGCGCGCGCTTTACAAAAAGTTCAATCTGGATGGACTCTGTTTCCTCGGTCAGCACTACATTGAAAAGATGACCGGCGCACCCGCCCGTATGGGTGCTTCGCTTTTGATGGAACATGACCGCTTTCCGGTGGCTTGCGAAGGCGATGTGGGCGGCCTGGTGATGATGGATCTGATGAAAGATTTTACCGGCAACACGCCGTTCCAGGCCGAGTGGGGACAGTTTGACGAAAAGAACAATGCACTTTTCCTGCTGGGGCATGGTATCGGTACGCCTGATCTTGCCAAGTCCGATGCTGATATAACTCTGACCGGTTCGCCGGAAGAGTGGGGATTCAAAGGCTCCGGACTCAATTATGAGTTGATAATGAAGCCGGGCGTAGTGACTTTCGGGCATGTGCTCAACTGCGGCGAAACTTACCGTATGCTTATAAGCAAAGGCGAAAGTTTTGACTTTCCCACGCTGCCCTGCAACGAACTGCATGCCATGGTCAAGGTAGATAAACCGGTAAAAGAGTATCTGGAAGAATTGATCTCTTACGGTGTGGCTCATCATGCGATCGCAGTCCATGGCGATTGCACTGCGGCATTGGAAAAAACAGCTGAACTTATGCGAATAGAGGTTATCAAATTATGAGTAAGTTAACTGAAAAGCTTCGTGTTTTTGAGCGGATAAATCAGGGCAGAAATGTTCACGTGATGGCGTTGGGCAGCTCCAATACCGAACACTTTATGGTCGGCGCACATTGGTTCGATTATGTGAATATAGGTTTTATGCACAAATACCGCCGCTGGACCGATGACCGCAGTTCGGTGGATAACCCTGCGCTCTGCCTGAATGCAGGTACCAGCAACAATACGACCGCAGAGCTGCTGAAACGTTTTGACCGGGATGTGGCACCGTTCAAGCCCGATTTGCTCATTCTGACTGCCGGAATCAATGATGCCAACCCCAACCGGAATATTTCTCCGTCAGAGACCCGGCGCAACCTTATTGAACTGCGCCGTCGGGTCAACGATCTTGGCGGCGATGTGCTGTTCCAAACCTATTATAGCTGCGATATGGAAGTTTTTCAGGAAAAACGCCCCGATTGGGCCGCCAATTATATGCCATATTCGGAGATCATACGCGAAGTTGCCGGAGATTATCTGCACGACAATCTGGCGCGATGGGAACGTTTGCGGAAATACGATATCAAAGCCTTCCGTTTGCTTATGCGCGACTATCTGCATTTGAATCCGGTGGGCAATGCGGTCATTGGACTGGATCTGGCACGGGCGCTGGATCTGGTGATTCCCGATGAAAATCTGCCGTGGATCGCCGGTGGTGTTTTTGCCCGGAACACGATGGATCTGCTGGAAAAAATAGAGCAGAATGCTGTAAAATAAATTGGCTCAAACGTGATTGTTTTTCCGGTATTCGCCCGGAGCGCAGCGCAACTGTTTGCGGAAGGCGCGGTTGAACTGCGATATGGAACCGAATCCGCAGAGAAAACTTATTTCAGAAACTGAAAGCGAAGTGCCGGAAAGCATCTCCTGGGCCTTGGTAATGCGTAAAAAAGTGAGATAATTGCCGAAAGATACGTTCAGCTCTTTTTTGAACATGTGAGCAAGGTGTCCGGAACTGATAAAAAAGTGTTTGGCAACCTGATTGATGGAAAGTTTTTTCATAAAGTTGCTTTCGAGATACTTTTTCACGGATTCGATTTTTTCTGGAGTATGGAGTTTTTCCATCATAAGTATATTGTCGTGTGTAGAGCGTAAATGCCTGCCGATGATGTTCAAAAACTCCAGCAGCGCCGCCAGCTGGGTATGGGTGAGCCGGGGTGACCGGAGGTAAGAATCGTAGAGTTTTTCCGGGTCGAGGGCGTATTTCCGGGCAATGCAGCGGATTTGCTGCATGTTGAGTTCTCCGGCGTTTTCCAAGTGGAACTGCCCCACGGTCATACAGCCTATGTAGCTGCCGGTACGGTCAAAGAGCGGTACCGCCACATCGGTAAGTCCGGCATGGCAGGTGTAACAGACCTCTTTGCCGGTCAGTTCTGCTTCGCGGGCATGCTGTAAGTCGCAATGCGAGCAATCTCTGTTGCCGGCGGCAGTATTACGGATAAACTGGCAGTAAGGATTGAAATTACTGCCGCCGGAAAGTTTGAGCGTACCGCCGTCGGGCGCGGCAAAGTCGATGATCAGGCCCATGAGGCCCTGCAGAACGTGGCTGTATTCGTGGAGCAGACGCTCTTTGCCGAGCTTGGCAAATGCCTGTTCTGTAATGGTGCGTTGTGCCATAAGTCTCCTTGATCTGTTGGGTTTTGACAACTATAACACGCTCAAGGCTCTTTGTCAAGCGCGGAAAGAGTTGTAAATTTGATTTTTTTGCAGAATATGCGCAAGATGCAGCAGAATATGCGTGGCAAATAGTTATATAATGTTGTATAATGTAACCGGACAGGAAAATTATTACAGAAAAAGCATTCTTTTTTCAGGGGATTATTATGTCTGATCTGATCAAATGTGTAAATGGAGTTGCAGCCGCAGAAGATGTGAAGCTGGTGCTTTCCCATGAACACTTTTTTATTGATTTGAGCAATCAGGGCAGTAATGCCGAGAAGCGCAAAGTCACACCCGCTGACCGCAGCAAACTTATGCACGATCCTTACTGCATGATCGACAATCTGCTGCTTGATGATCTGAGTGCCGCCGTCGATGAGTGTTGTGAGCTCATGGCTATGGACTGCAATCTGGCGGTGGATTGTTCCAACTCCTGCTGCGGGCAGGATATCGCCGCTTTGCAGGAACTTTCGCGCCGGAGCCGCATAAATATCGTTGCCGGCTGCGGATTGTATACTGCTGATACCCATCCGGACTGGGTGGAAAGCTCCCCGGTGGAATTGGTAACAGAAAAATTGCTCGAAGAAATCGAAAATGGTATCGGTAATACCGGCTGCCTTCCCGGCATTATCGGCGAGATCGGCACCGGCAAAACTATTCTGCCGGCAGAACGCAAGGCTTTGCAGGCGGCTTTTGCAGCGTGCAGAAAAAGCAATCTGGCGGTGATGGTGCACATCTACCCGTGGGCGGATAATGGTCTGGAAGTGTTGAAAATGGCACGTACTGCCGGAGTTGCGCCCGACCGGGTGGTGATTTGTCACAGCGATGTAACGCCCAATGAAAATTATATTATGGAACTTTTGAAACAGGGCGCATTTGTGGAGTTTGACAATTTCGGCAAAGAATTTACCTGTGAGCCGGGTGGTTTTGCCGATGGCAGTTTTGCAAAAGATACTCAAAGAGTCAAACTGACGGCAGATATTCTGCGCAGTAAATATGCTTCGCAACTATTGATAACCAACGATATTTGCCTCAAGTGCATGCTTCGCAGCCGCGGTGGAGAGGGGTATGGGCATATATTCCGCAACATTGTGCCGATGATCGCTGCCGCCGGGTTTGATATTGAAGAAGTAAAACAAATATTGCTGCACGATAATCCATTGCGGATGTTGTGCGGCAGATAATAAGGAATACAACAGTAAGGAGATTGTAAAATGAAAAAGTTGTTTTTGCTGACCGCCGTTTTGAGTTCTACCGTGGGCTTGTTTGCTGCCGGTGAACCTTTTGCCGCCTGGAATTTTGACAATGTGAACGGCAGTATTGTACCGCCGGCTGTCGGCAAATGGAATTTGACCTTGCAGAATATGCCCAATATCAAAGTTGTGCCGGGCAAAAACGGTCAGGCTGTGGCGTTTCTGGGTAAAGATAAGGAGCGGAACACCGTGGGCAGTTCTTACGCCGGCAATGTGGCGTTTGACTGCAGCAAACCCTTTACAGTAGAGGTCGTTTTCAAGCTCAATAAAGATGCCGGATACCGCAATTTCAAGGAAATACTCTGTTTTGCTGATGGTGAACGCGGCCCCGGTTTGATCGTATCGATATTCTACGACCGGGTGATCCTCCGCAGCGGCGACGGCAAAAAAACCTTTGATATGAATACCGATGCCACCAAGACCGCCATTCCCAGAGAAAAATGGCACATGCTTACTATTACTTACGACGGCCAAACCGCTTCGATCTATTTCAACGGCGTGCTGGCCGCTGCCGGGAAATTTACAGTGACACTCGGTAAATATAATACACTTTTTGTCGGTTCGTTCCGCAATGCCTATGCTTATGCATTGCAGGGAGCCGTTGATGATCTGAAGCTCTATAACTTTGCCAAAACAGCTGGCGATGTGGCAGAATCTTACCTCGCTTTTGAAGAGTAATAATTTTTCGGGAGGAATCAGTGATTATGAAAAAACAAATTCTGACAATATTTCTGGCGGCAATTTATACAGTTTCGCTGCTTCATGCTCAAGTGCCGGCTGTAAAAGCTGAAAAAATTGCCTCCAATGCTGTTAAGCTCGATGGCTTGCTGAATGAAAGTGTGTGGACGACTGCTCCGGTATATACAAATTTTACTCACTTGAACAGTAAAAATAAAAAGGCGGTGGAGCAGACCTTTTTTCAGGTGGCGGCGTCACCGGAAGGCCTGTACTGGGCATTTCGCAGTATCGACAAAAGCTTGCAGTGCAAAATAACCGCTCGCGATGGCGAACTCTGGCAGGAAGATTCGCTGGAACTTTTTATCAGTGCCGACGATCCGCTGCCCGAAGATCCCAATGTGCGCCGGGGCAGACACTTTATATTCAACGCCCTCGGAGCCAGATACGACGATACATTCCTGGCCGGAGTAAGCAATGCCAAATGGAACTCGGATTGGAAATGTGCCGCCAGGAAAAATGCCGATGGGTTTACTGCCGAAATCTTTATACCATATTATGCTTTTGAACTGGATCAGGCCAAAAAATACTGGCGGTTTAATGTCGGTCGGGAAAATTACACCGGCGAAAAGATGGAAGTTTCTGTCTGGAGTCCCTCCAATGCGTTTCTGCAGATGGATAACTTTGCGGTACTGGAAGTCCCGGCAGTAGATCACCGGCGTTTCAACAACGCAATATCTGCTCTGGAACTGAAAGTGGTTCCCACAGCAGCGGGAACCAGTCAGCAGCTTTCCGGCAAGATCACTGCGGCAAACAGCGGAATGGCCGCAATTCAGGCGGCCGCGCGTCAGAATGGCAAGATCAAAGCATTCAACCGCACCGGGGTAAAACTTTCTTCTGGCAGTACAACCGTTTTTTCCATGCCGCTGAATGTCGGTAAATCGGGTGTTTACAATGTGTTGATCACTATGAAAGATGATCAGGGCAAGATATTTTACACCGAAAAAGATCTTACCATGCAAACGGTGCCTTTTACGCTTAAACTGGAAAATCCGGTGTACCGTAAAAGTATTTTTGCCGGACAAAAGGATAAAACTCTCCGTTTGAGCGTAAAATACGATGCTCCGGCAGCGATGCTGAAAAATACCACCTGCAGCTTGCAAGTCATTTCAGCTGCAGGCCAAACGGTTGCCGAAATCAGAAAAAAAGCTTCTCCGGGCGTGGATTTTGCGGTCGATACCGCCAGTTGGCAGCCGGGAAAATACGATCTGTGCGTAAAAAGTTCAGGCACTCCAGCGCTGACCGGCGAGCTCAAGGAGATGATTTGTATTGCCGATGCTCCTGAAGCCGGCAACACCGTTTATCTTGATAAAGACCGGCAGATCGTCTTGAACGGCAAACGCTTCTTCCCCCGCGGATTTATCGGTGGAGCTTACGAAGAAGAGCTGTTCAGTCTGCTGGAAGCAAGCGGTTACAATACATTGCACTTCTACATGCTCAACCGCCTTTCCATGGAGCGCATCCGTCAGGTATTGGATCAGGCGCAGCGGTTCAATCTTAAAGTCATCATGTACCCTTATCACCAGACCGGTATCGGATTTTTCGGCTTTTCGGAAAACGGCAAACGCAATCAGCCGCGTATGAGCGATGCGGCGTGGGAGCGTATGCATAAAATGGTCAATGAAGTCCGCAAACATCCGGCACTTCTCGGCTGGTATTTGTATGACGAACCCCGCGGTGCTGATTTCTGCAGTGAACTGCGTAAAGTTTACCAGATGCTGCGCGAAACCGACCCTCACCACCCGGTCATAGGTACGGATTGCAGCGCTGACGGCTGTATACGCAAAAGAGATGGCTACTGCGATATACACATTCTAGACCTTTATCCGCACCCGCTTACCGACGGCACCTTTGTCCGCCCGATATCAGCAGTCATGAGCAGTATGAAAATGGTCAATGAAAATATCGGGTCTGCCGGTGCATGGTTCTGCCCGGAAGCTTTTACTCCGCTGAAAGGCAATTACCGCACGATAAGTTACCGCGAAATACGCTGTATAGTCTATGGCTCCATCGTCAACGGCGCTACTGCTATTATGCCTTATAAGATCGGGGATCCGCCCACCAAATATTACAGTACCTGGGTCAATGCGGGTATATTCTACCACCCGGATATGCGTTTGGGGTATCTGGAAGGTATGGGGCCGGAACTCAAAGCCTTGGAAAATGTATTGCTTGAACCGCAAAGATTGCCGGTAAAAAGCAACAACAAAGATCTTTTGATCATGCGCAAAGTGTGCAAAGGCAAAACCTTTGTCTTTGCGGTGAACCCCACCGGCAAAAGCTTTACAGCGCAACTCCATCTGCCCGGATTTTCCGGCGGCGAATTGAAAGTTTTCAACGAAAAGCGCACCGTGAAACTTGCCAATGGAGCCTTTTTTGACCAATTTGAACCCTATGCAACACATATTTACACCGATTGCAGTACGTTGAAAGAAACGGTGAATGTCAGCGAATTGGAAAATAAAATACGTTTGATCGATAAAGAAGCCAAAAAACAAAAATAAGGAGAAAAAACTATGAGCAACATCGTTATCCCCACAAGTGAATTCAAAGAACGAATAGTGAAGATCCAATGCGCCATGGCAGAAAAAAATATTGATGCCATGCTGGTTTACGGCGATGAATACCGCAAAGAAAATCTGCGCTATGTCTGCAACTTCTGGCCCATTTTTGAGCGTGCAGTATGTGTGATTCCCAAAACCGGGGAACCGGTGCTTGCCGGCGCTCCGGAAGGCGAAAATTATGCCCGTGAAATGTCGGTTTGGAGTAACTACTGCAATGTCAAAGAATTCGCCTGTGTGTCGGTTCCCGAAGAAATCGACTATCCGCTGGCGACCTTTGCCAAACTTTCGGACATCATCGGCAATGCTCTCAATGGCGGCAGCCGTATCGGCGTAGTCGGCTGGTATGATATACCCGCACCGATCTTCAAACGTATTGAAGAAGCCGCCGGCAAAGCTGAACTCTTTGATGCTTCTGAAATCATCTTCAAACAGCGTTTGATCAAGAGCGATGCGGAAGTGGCATGCCTTGCTGAAGCCGGTCGTCAGGCTTGCGAAGGATATAAAAAACTTTTGGAATACGCCGTAGACGGCAATCCCGAAACCATGGCAGCCGGTGCTGCCGAAGGTGCTGCCCGCATGGCAGGAGCTGAAGATATCAACTTTATGGTTTTCGGTTCCGGGGAACGCACCAATACGGTCATCGGTCGCGCCACCAACAAGATCATGCGCAACGGCGATATGCTCATGGCGGCAATGGCTGTGCAGTATCAGGGCTATGTGGCCACCGTGGAATATCCTTTTGTGGTGGGCAAGGCCTCCGATGATCAGAAGTATTTTTTGAATGTGTTGTTTGAAGCCGCCAACGTCCAGCAGCAGTATCTCAAAGCCGGTACTGTTTCCGGCGAAATGGGCAAGGCGGTCAAGGCGGTCTTTGCCAAGCACAATATGACCAAATATGACCTTTATCCGCCCATGCACGGTATTGGTCTGGCGGAAGCCGAATCTCCCTATCCGGATGAAAATGCCACTTACAAGTTTGAAGCCAATATGTGCGTTAACAGCGACATAAGCCTGTGGGGTTATCCCGCCGGCAGCAACCGTATCGAAGAAGGTTTTGTCATCACCAGCGACGGCCCCAAATCTCTCACCCCCTATATCCGTGAACTGGTAGCGAAAGGACTCTGAAAATGGCTGGAAAAAAGAATTGGTACTTTGCCGACGGTTATCTGCCCGAAAAAGTCAGCAATGGTGAAATGGAAGCGCACGAAGCGTTGATGCTTTTCAATCCTTCGGAAAAGGATATTGCAGTAAAACTCAATGTTTATTTCAGCGACCGCGATCCCATTAAAGATATTCCGCTTACGGTGGGCAAAGAACGGGTGCTGACCATCCGGCTGGATCACCCGGAAGAGATGAATGGCGCTGTTATTCCGCCGGTAACGCAATATGCCTTGCACATTGCTGCCGATGAGCCGATCATCTGTCAGTTCGGCCGACTGGATACCACCCAGAATGCTATGGCTTACTATGTAGGCGTGGGCCACGCTGAATAAATGAGTTTTTGAGGTGTAAAGTGAAAAAATCATTACTGGCGATCATTTGCACAGTAAGTGCATTGGCCGTTGCGGCTGGCGATTTGACGGCAATCCGTAAAAGCGGCAATTTTGCACTTGACGGTAAACTTGATGAAGCATTCTGGAGCAAGGCTCCGGCGTTCAGTGATTATACCAACTATCGCAACGGCAAGTCGGCATCCTGCCCAACGGAAATCAAGTTTGCCTACGACAATAACGCGTTGTATGTGGGGATCAAAGCCCACATGATGCCGGGCAGCAGCTACATGCTCAACGACAAAAATCTCTATGCCGGGGAGTGTGTGGAAATAATGCTTGATCCGGGAGCTACCGGGAATGAGTATTTTCATTTTATGGTCAACCCCAACGGTGCTAAAACCGATGAATTCCGCATGCAGGGCGGTTTTGTAGGCGATGTAAAATGGGAGGCCTTCTGGGAAGCAAAAGCTTACATGACCAAAGAGTTCTGGTCTTGCGAAATGAAGATACCTTTTTCCAGTCTGGACTTCCCGGAAGCTGACTGTAAAGTCTGGGGGGTCAATGCCACTCGTACAGCACGCAACATCAATAAAGATGGTCTTGCCGAAGATTCGGCGATCGCCGTGGACGGAGCGTTCCACATTGCCGGAAAATTCCGCAAACTGGGCGGTTTTGACCGTGATTTTACGGCGTATAAAGGTTGGCAGCTTACCCCTCCGGTAATTACTACCGCCCACGCAGCCAACGCCATTGCCGTAAGTGCCAGGCTGGATGTTATCAATGGTTCGAACAAAGCCCGCCGGGCGATGGTTTCGGTGGATTTGATCTCTCCGGACAAAAAAGATGCTCAACGGCAGCTCCGCAGTACCGCTTTTGCGCCCGGAAAAACCGAACCCATTGAGTTTGCCGGATACAAATTCAAGTCTGCGGGCAGCTACTCCTGCGTTGTTACTCTGCGTGATGGAGTAACCAAGCGGGTGCTGAAAAAGCTGCCCTACACGGTGCCGGTCAAGTTCCAGCTTATGAGTATCGATCTGATCGATCCGCATTACAAAGATGCCATTTTTGCTACAATGAAGCTGGATAAAGTCCGTTTCAGGGTCAATTTGGCTTATCCGGCAAAAATGCTTGCCGGCAAATTCACCACCGCCGGGATCCGGACTGCCGACGGCAAAGTGCTGGTCAGCAAAAAGGTCAAAGCCGCTGCCAACACCCTGTTTGAGTTCGATGCAGCCCAACTGCCGGAAGGCAAGCTGGAAATTTTCAGCGACTTTGCTTCTGCCGACGGCAAAGTCGAAACATCCAATACTCATAAACTCCGGAAATTAGCCTACAAGCCCGGCGAAGTATATCTGGATAAACACGCCAATTTCGTAATTGACGGCAAAAAACAGTTTATTATCTCCCAATGGGCTGCCAATGAGGACTTTATTGATGGCGTGGATGCGTTCCTTGCCTGGTCATCCTACAAAGGAACCATGTATATATCACCGGTTTTGACTCACAACCGCAAGGTAACGAAAATCAGGAAAAATTCGGCCGTTTCCAGTGCCGATGCCGAATATGTTGCCGGTTTGATCAAAGGCGAGATGAACAAAGACAAACTCTTTGCCTACTACCTTTGTGACGAGCCGGAGGTTTTCGGCGACACAGTAAGTGCCATCAGCCGTTTGTACGAAATAATCACAGAAGTTGACCCCTATCATCCCGTAATCGTATCCAACGATTCACTGGGAGGGATCAAAGATTTTGCCGTCAGCAGCGATATAAACGGTATGCACAGCTATCCCAGCCCCTCCCGGGTGCGTAAGTTTGCCAATTTCTCCAAGATCCATGAATTTTGCGATATGTTCAACAGCGTTTGCAAGCAAAACAGACATGTATCGGCAAATATGTGGCTGGCGCAGAGCTTTGACTACACCAACTACGCCAAGGTCAACTCCCGTATGCCTCACTATATAGAACTGCGCAATGAGCACCTTATTGCAATCATTTCCGGGGCAACCGGTTTGGAAATTTACAACCGTTTCAACACCCACTATCCTGAACTGGGCATTGGTTTACTTGAGCATATCAAAGAGATCAAAGCTTATGCCCCCGCATTGGCAGCAGAACGCATTGACTTTAAATTCAATCTGCCTGCCGGCATGCGTTACACCGCACGGAAGCTCAACGGCAAATATTGGATCTTTGTTGCCAATACTCAAGATAAGGCAATGAATAATGTAAAATTCACTTCGCCGCTGCTGGGCAACGATAAGTTCAAAGTTATGATCGAAGAACGCAGCGTAAAAGCTGTAAACGGCGCATTTACCGACAGCTTTGCGCCGTGGGCGGTACATGTTTACACCAATGATCCTGCTGCTCCGGCATTGCGCAGCCAGAAGAGCATTGAAGCGGCTATTGCTCAGGCCAACCAAAACCGCCGCAAGCCGGGCAATCTGGCGTTTCAGTATTTTGAACACGAAACGATGAATATCAGTGCCTCCAGCAACAAAAGCTACAATGTCCGGCCGGATAACTGCCTGTGGCACCTGACCGACGGCATTATTGAGCCGCCTGATTACAAACACTATTACGAATCCCAGCTGGTCTGGACCGATAAAACTCCCAACCAGTCCCCCGACTGGGTAGCGTTTGAGTTCAAAAAGCCCGTTACTGCCGGCAGAGTGGTGATCTACCCGATCGGCAACAGCGTGAAGGATTTTGATCTTCAGCTGTGGGTAAACAATGCTTGGAAAACGGTCGGCAGTATGAAAAATGCCGACGGCAATCGCCACGAAGTAACTTTTGCCCCTGTGAAAACCAGTAAAATCCGGTTGATGGTCAATGCCACCCGGGGCAAAAATGTCAAGATAACCGAAATCGAAGTTTACGGAAAATAATCACACTTTACGGGAAAGGTTTTATATCATGAAAATGTTTTGTTCTCTGTTGGCCGCTGTTTTTGCGGGTACTGCTTTGCTGGCTGCTGATGCTGCTCCGGCGGCAGATAACAAAGGTCTGGTTTTGCACCTGCCGCTTAATGAAGGTGCCGGCGATGTGGTCAAAGATATCGGCCCGAACAAGCGTACCGGCAAAATTTATTATATGAATGCCGGTGCCTCGTGGGATGCCGGACGCGAAGAAGGCAAAGCCTTGCGTATCAATGGTGTCAACGGCAAAGCTCCGTTTGTGGCAATAGGCGGTTTCAAACCCGATGAATTCAGCAACGGCATGACTGTTATGTGCTACTTCAAGCCGGATAAAGATAAATACATCCGCTCATCGGTGTGGCATTTGATTGCCAGCAACCGCAGTAATAAAGGTTTTCTTTTAGCCATTCATTACGAGCGTCTGCTGTTGGGCGGCGACGGCAACCGCCTGACTAAACATGCCGCCAGTGTCAATACCAAAAATCCCATCCGGGGCGGCGAATGGGTACACTTGGCGGCCACCCACGACGGCAAAGGTGTTTTCAAAGTCTACATCGATGGCGCATTGGCTGGTACCAGTTCTGAAAAGATGTGTGGGCCGGTAACGCCCTCTGCCGGCTCCATTGCTATCGGCAGTTTCTTCGGTTACAGCCCCATGCAGGGTGTGATTTCCGATGTAAAGGTGTATAACAAAACGTTGAGTGATGCCGAGATCATGGATCTGGCAACTGATTGAGAGGCTATATTATGTACAAAAGTAATTTTTCTCCCTGGGTTTGGACCGAGCTGCTGGCATTTGACCGGGAAGCTCCCGATTGCGGTGTTGCCGGATATCTTGAAGAATTGGGGTTTGTTCCCGAAGGCATGTGCCTTTTAGTTTCCAGTCCGGATTTTCTGCTTTCGCATCCCGGCAAGATCACCGGCCGTCAGCTGCCGGCAGATATTTGTTCCCGCGGCGGTCAGCCGGGCAATGAACGGCGCAAACGGCAGAATTGGACCGATTCGGACTTGAAAAAACTCATTGCCGGATTGACTCAAGCCGGAGTACAGGTCTACTGCTCGTGTTTTACAGTTTTTATGAACAACAAATTCACTCACGAGTGGATCAGCGATCACGAAGAAGTCCGCCTCTGCTGGGCGGGTATCTGGCGCGGCGCGGAGCTCAATCCGCTGGCCCGGCTCAAGGATGGAACGCTGTTTGAAGATTACGTTATACCCCGGATCGTGGAAGTCTGCCGCGATTACGGCTTTGCCGGCTGGCACGGGCCGGATGGCTGGGGGCCGTGGAGTTCCGGCAATATCTGCGAACTGGATTTCTCCGACAGTATGATCGGTCAGTTCATGGAAAGTACCGATATAAAGTTTCCGGATTTTTTCAACGAAAAGATCGAGCGCGTAGTTACCCAAAGTGAAGTCATGGCGGCGAAAAAAGCCAATACCGCCGTGCCCGACTGGGGACTGAAAGAAATGCAGGAACGGCGGGATTGGATCTGCAAAAACTGTTTTGAAGAGTGGACAAATTTTGTTTCCAACCGCTGGTGTCAGTTCTGGAACAAAGCCTTGACTGCGCTGCATGCCAATAACTTTAAGGGGGTCATCAATTCGGCGTGGACCAAAGGCTGCTTTGATGCTCTCAGCGAATATGCCATAGATTACCGCAGGATCGCGGCGCTGGGCTTGGACGGCATGGTCGTGGAAACGGTGGCGCTGGGCATGAACTCCACGCGCCCGCATCACACATTTTACCACAATTTCTACGCCGCGGCATTGGCGGAGATCAAAGCTGCGGTGCCGGAACTCAAACTCATAGCGCTGCATGGCATCAAGGATGTGGATGAGTTCTGGGATAATTTGCGTCATGCGCCTACCGGCTACGAAAAAGAGATGTATAAACTCGGCAATATGTTTGTTTACGACAATGCCGGAAAACTGCAGCGCGCGGCATCGGGATTTCTCTGCTGTCTTGCCGATGGCATTGATAAAAACGAATGGGATTATATCCGCGAGCGCTGGCAGATGGTCTTTGATAACGACCCGGTGCAGGCGGGGGTGATCACGGCGGTCTACTCCGATTGCTACGTTGATAAGTGCTCCGACTATTGGCTCGACGGCTTTACCCCCGCCTTGGATCAGGTGGCAAATATGATGGATTGCGGGTTGCCGGTGCAGAGTTTTGTCCACAGCAGCAATGCGGCAAAAGTTCCCGGTATGCTGCTGGTGCCGTCGGCGCATCTGTGGGAAAAGAGCGATCTTGAGTCGCTCATAGCCAATCACCGCTATCCGGTAGTGCTCTGCGGGCGCGCCGAAGCACTTAAGGATATTCCCGGCTGGAAACTTACCGATAACTCCATAATGCTGGTGATCGCCGCCGGCGGTGTGGAAGCGCTTGAAAGTGTTGAACAGCCTGTACCAAGTCAGGCGAAACCCGGCCGTGAGTTCTGTTATTTCAGCGATAAGCGCTACCGCAAAGAAGTTGCCGGTGAGTTTTGGAAAAAGGCCGCCGAAGCGATCATTGAACTGGCAAAAACCGATTTTCCGTGGATAAGCTCCAGCAGCATGCCGACAGCCTTGCTTTGCAAAAAGCTGGCCGATGGCACCGAGGAAATTGCTGTGGAAAATCTGGCTGTGTGGGGACGCCCCAAAGTCACAGTCGAGCTGCCTTACGGTTTTACAGATCCGGTAATAAAGAGTACTTTCCCCAGCCGGGTCATGAGTCAGGACGAAAAAAACTTTGTTGTTCCCGTACCGCCCCGCGGAGTAACCGCAGTGCGGATAACCAAAAAATAAAAAAAAAGAGGTAAAAAATGAAACAGCACAGATCCGAAAGTTCCGCCCATGGGCGGGTAAAGCATAACTGCTTTACCCTTATAGAACTCCTTGTCGTCATTGCCATTATTGCTATTCTGGCAGCCATGCTGCTGCCGGCGTTGTCGGCAGCCCGTGAACGGGCAAAGTCCGGCAGTTGTATGGGTAACCTCAAACAGTATGGTGTGATCTCGGCATTGTACAGCGCCGATAACAACGATTATCTGCCGGCGCAGTCACATTCTGAAGAAACCAATATCTGGATCAAGCAGCTCGGTGCATACTGCGATAAGCCATTTTATTACTCGTCGGCTGAAAGTTCGCTCTTTGCCTGTCCTTCCGAAACCGGCGGCTTTGACAAAGACCATACCGCCAGCCCCACCGAAGGTATTTCGCAGGATGTTTTTACCGGTACATTCAAGGTGCCGCAATACGGGATCAACGGTTACTGCACTTCTGAACCGTCAAGCGGTTATGAAGATACCGGCTGGGGTATAAAAAATCATGCCGGAATCAATAATCCGGATAAAGTGGCTCTTTTTGCTGACAGCCGTCACCGTACCGTACCGACCCTCAGCAGCGGAGCCGTGGCTACAGCGGCAGAGTACCGGCGTTTTTCCATGCGTCACGGCGGAGAACCTCTGGATAACAGTAACGGTTACGCCAATGTATGTTTTATCGACGGTCATGTGGAAAGCGTAAACCAGAAACAGTTTGAAACCTGGGCCGGATCCACCGGAAAATCCTGGCCTGGAGCGCTCCGTATCCTCACCGGCCCTGAAAGCAAAGGCTGGAATATGAGTTTTTGATTGCTGACAGGAAAAAACTCTGTTTCAAGACTTCAAATAAGCTGAAAAATCATAAAATTCAAAGCCGTTATGCTGGCAGTTCTGCTGCCGGCAATGGGTGTTATGTGTTCTGAAAATATCCGGAAAAACGAAAAATTCAGTATCAGTGCGCTGGATAAGCACATGCAGACTGTGCCTGCAGATGATTCCGGCATAAGTTATCTGCCGCCGGACAGAGCGCCTTTTGAACTCTCCGGACTTTATTGGTACAATATCGATGGCAAATTCCGCCGGCTGCCTCTTGCCGGTCGGGATGTTTTGCCGGTAAATGTTGACCGGCTTGCTGATTGTCCGGCGGGGGCTAAAGTGCGGTTCCGTTCCGATGCCTCCAAGATCCACATAAGAGTCAGACGGGCGGCATTTGATGCGGTCGACAGTATGAATTATCTGGTCAGAGCCGGATTCGACCTTTATGTGGGCGATCCGGGCAAAGAACAGTTTTACCGTACCAGCCGCAGCAAGGTTGCCGATACATGCTTTACTGCGCTGATGTTCGATGCCCGTCCGGAAGTTCCCGGTGGAAAAGTGGAAAATAAAATGCGTTCATTTACGCTCTATTTTCCGCTTTATCACCCGGTTGAATCATTGGAAATCGGTTTGCCGCCGGGCTGTAAAGCAGCTCCGCCGCTGCCTTTGGCGGAAGATGAGCGCCCGATCGTGGTCTATGGCACGAGTATTACACAAGGCGCGTGTGCTTCGCGTCCCGGATTGGCGTGGACAAATATGCTGTCGCGCAAAATCGGACGCCATGTTTACAACTTCGGTTTTTCCGATGGCGGCAAGTGCGAGCTGCCGGTTGCCGGAGTGCTCGCAAGTATTGAAAATCCCCTGCTGTATATAATAGATTGCGAAGCCAATCTGGGTGATGCTTATACAGAAAAACTGGAAGAATTTTTGCCCGTACTAATAAAAAAGCATCCGCAAGTTCCCATATTGGTCATGTCCCGTTACCGCATGACTTATTGGAAACTGCACCCGTTGAATGTTGAAAAACAGAAAGCTTTGATAGAAAAACTTTCTGCCCGGGGTGCCAAAGTGCATTTTCTGGACTGCAGCGATATTCTGGGGCTTGATTATGCCGAAACTCTGGTTGATGGTCTGCATGCCAATGATATGGCATTTAAATTGATAACAGAAGCTGTATACAATAAAATAAAAACTGTAATAAAATAAGGAGAAACTATGTTATCGGGAATTGGTTTGCTGCTGTTTACCGCTTTGCTTTGGGTGGCAGTAGGCGCCATACAGGGGTATGCGGGTAAAAACAAGCTGAACTTGCTCTTAATGCAGGCACTTTCTGCCATCGGCAGTATTGTTGTGTGGGGCAGTGTATGTTTTTTTACCGGCGGGTGGCAGAATGTTCATTTGGTGGTGCTGATAGCTGCGCCGCTGGCGGGGGCAATAAACATTTTTACTATGGTATTGATGGCAAAATCCATGCAGTATGGCCCCAATGGGCTGGTCTGGGCAATGATCCAGAGTGCTTTGATAATGCCTTTTGCCATGGGCGTATTCTTTTTTGATGTGCCGTCGCCGGCAGTCCGTCTGGCGGGTGTTTTTACGATCATTGCTTCAATGCTGCTGATGGGGTGGTTCGGCAGAGAAAATAAATTTGCCGGCGGCAGCTGCAAGTGGCTCTTTTTTACTTTTGCTTCGTTTCTGACCGCCGGACTCGGACAATGTGCGGCTAATCTGCCCAGCTATTTTCTTGCTGCTGATGGCGGTTCTGCCGGTTCGCTTACCATGCGTATGACTCTGGCAAGTCTGGGGGCACTGGCAGTTTTTCTTTTGAGCTGTATCGGGCGCAAGGGGGCGTTTGCCGATGCCGGAAAATGCATCAAACCGGCATTGCTGCTTTTGCTTACATCGGTATCCGGGTTGAGTTTGTATGGTGGACTTGATCTGTTGGCAAGATGTAACGCCGGAGCAGTAGGGTATCCGCTGACTCTGGGCAGCAGCAATATATTGTTTCTGCTTTTTGCCATAATATTTTTGAAAGAACGCCCCTGTAAAGCTGCGATATTCAGCTTGCTGGCTGGTGTTGCCGGTATCGGTATGATGATAGTACCAAGTGAAAAAACAACTCAGGGAAATATAAAAATGAGTTCAAATAACCGTACAATAATTGCAAGCCCCATAAATTTTGTCACCAAAACCTACAACCGGGAAAAGGTGGTGGAAAATCTGCGTAAAGCCGGCTGCCGCCGGGTCTATCTCTGCTGTGGCGCCATGAGTTATGATGTGGAAAAACAGCGCAAGCTCTATGAAAAACTGGGCGAAGAAGTCAAGTTTTTCAAATCACAGGGATTTGAGGTATGGTATTGGCGCTGGGCGCTGTGTCTTTCCGGCGACAACCCGTTCACCCGCGCAGTAAGCATCCGGGCCACCAGCAAAAATGAAATTTGTCCGCTGGATCCCGGTTTTCAGGCATACGCTGCCAACGATTTGCAGATGATCGCGCGGGCTGGAGTGGATGGCATATTGTATGATGACGATTTCCGTTTCAATAACGGCACGATCGGACTCGGTTGTTTCTGTCCGCGGCATCTGGAAAAGGTTGAAGCATTGTACGGGCAGAAGTTTGATACCAGTGATCTGAAAGCCTTTGAAAAGAAATATTTTTTCAGCGCGCCGAACAAACTGCGTAATGTCATGCTCAAGGTTTGGGGCGAGAGTTTGGAAGCGTTTGCCCGCATTTCCCGGGAAGCTGTGGATAAAGTAAATCCCGGTATCAGAATGGGCATGTGCGCCTGTCTGACCAGTTACGATGCCGATGGCACCACGCCGGCCAGGCTGGCAAAAATTCTGGCCGGCCCCCGGCACACGCCTTATGTGAGATTGATCGGGGCACCCTATTGGGTTTCGCATTGGGGGTTCCGTATCCGGCTCAACGAAATCATTGAATACGAGCGTATGCAGGCGGCATGGCTGCCGGAAGAGTTTGAAATTTTTGCCGAGGGTGATGCATGGCCCCGTCCGCGTTTTGCCACTCCGGCGGCGCATCTGGAGGTCTTTGACAGCGCTCTGCGCTTTGCCGACGGGCTGGATGGTATCCAGAAATATATGTTCGATTACACCGCAAGCGCCGGTTACGAAACCGGCTACCTGGATATGCACCTTGACAATAAAAAACTCTATGAGTTCTGCGAAGATGCCGCTGCCGGCAAAACCAATACCGGGATCCGCGTGTGGCAGGAAAAACATACCTTTGCCGATGCTGATTTGAGTGATATACCCGACCAGCGGCAGTATATCGATGGGCCTATGATGTATTCACAGGCTGCGTGGGCACTGGCGGCGCACGGTATACCGTCGGTGCATCAGGGCAGCGGATGTGCGGCGATCGTTTTCGGCGAAAGCGCCCGGACTTTGCCGGAAGAATTCAAAAAACGCCCGCTGATACTGGATATTCAAGCAGCCAGAATACTTGCTGAACGTAATTGGCAGGTCGGTTTGACCGGCAGCGGCGAGCGTATCCAGCCCGGCTCGGAAAGCTTTAGAGATGGCGAAATCGTGCAGATATTGAACCGCTGGCCCGGATCGCGGAAGATCACGGTGGATAAAAATGCCGAAATCTGGAGTGAATTTTCCAATATGGATACGCCCGCCAGTTACAAATACTTTGCCCCCGATGGCGGCAAATATCTGGTGCTGAACTTTGAAGCTACCATATCGCACGAAAGCAGTTACCGCAATTACCGTTTCAGTGAATCGATACGCCGTTTTTTGAGTGATTGTCAGGTCAAACTGCCGGCTGTGGTGGTCAGTAAAAATCCTGATATCTACATGCAATGCAAAGATGATGCTGCCGGAAGAGCCATCGGTATCTGGAATTGCAGCGCCGATTACAGCAAAAATGTGGTGATCGAACTGGATGGCGAATTCAAAAATGCCGAATTTGCCGGGATAAAAGGCTCATTGCAGGGCAATAAGATCATTATTGAACTTATTGAAGCGTTTCGTTTCGGTTTCATCAAGTTGAGCCGTTGAAAAAAGTTGTTCCTGCATTATATTATATCAGCTATTGGCAAAAATTGTTTAATCAGGAGAGGATAGATCATGATTTTTTGTCGTTTTGCAGCCGCTGTGCTGGCAGTAGTGTTGACCGGATGTGCCGCATTGGGTTCTCGTGAGCAAGTCAGAATCAGTCCCACAAATTACGGCACCGAAGCCCTCAAGAGCTTTGTCGATTCCGGCGAACTGCCCGCGGTCATTGCGGTGTTTTACAACAATGGTGTGCAGGAAAATACCGTGCTCGGCCGTGCCGGTAAAGATCAGGAGCAGGCTCTGAACATGGATAAAATGTTTATGCAATGCTCCCAGACCAAGGGCTTCTGCGGAGTTACTGCCGCCATGCTGGTGGAAGAAGGCAAGATCTCGCTGGATGACCCGGTGGCAAAATATCTGCCGGAATTCAAAAATCTGAAAGTTGCCGTCAAAAACAAATCGGGTGAAACCGTGATCAAGCCGGCCAAAAATATTCTGACTGTCCGCATGGCGCTGAATCATACCGGCGGCTTTGCTTTCGAGATCCCCACCAAAAACAAAAAGGGTTGGACTGCCATTTCTTTGCGTGATACCGCGCGCGAAGCCGCCGCTACTCCGCTGAAATTTGAACCCGGCACTCAAGCCGGCTACTCCAATACCGGTATAGATGTGGCCGCCGCGGTGATCGAAGTCGTTACCGGCAAACCCTGGGATGTTTTTCTGAAAGAACGTGTACTCGATCCGCTGGGCATGCACGATACCACTTTCCGCCCCACCGATGAACAGCTTGACCGTGCGATGGCACTTTACATGGTTGCTCCCGGCAAAAAGGCCCAATACCGCCATTTTAACCCCGCTATGCCCCGCCCATATAACGGAGAAGGAGTCCACCCCTCTGCCGGCGCCGGATTGTGGACCACGGCCAACGATCAGCTGAAATTTTACAAGATGCTCATGAATCTGGGCGTGGGAGAAAACAATGTGCGGATCCTTAAAACCGAAACGGTCAAAAATCTGCTGGCAGTCACCACCCGTCCAGCCGGAATCAAGGGCGGTTACTCGCTGGGGCTTTCTGTCGGTCAGGACAACTGGTTCGGTCATGGCGGAGCATGGGGGACCAGCTGCTGGGTGAACTGGAAGACCCGTCAGCTGCGTATGCTTGTAGTGCAGGTCAACGGAGGGGTGCGCCGGTGGCAGACTCCGTGGCACAAGGCTTCAGAAAAATTCTTTGCAGCCAGCATAGATTCTTCCGATGCCGATGCCTACACCGGCAGAACCAGATAATTGTAAGCATATCGGTATTTTTGTGCAGGCGGAAAAGATTTACCGGATAAAAAGTCTTTTCCGCTTGCTTTAATGCTGATTTTTACTTTGTCGCACCAGTTTTTCGGCGTTTTCTTCCCGGATTTTTCATGCTGTCGGGAATATCCGGCTCTCCGGTTTGAACCGGGGGGGCAGCAATGATTGATAAACTGATTGCCGGCAGTGATGATTTTTGCAGCTGACAATAAAATTTTCATTGATTTTTTCTTTCAGATATCATATTCGAGATATTAACTATATCTGTTGAGCTTTGAGGAACTTCGCAAAGCTTCAGTTCGGGCGGTTCTCATGAGCAAAATAACCGATACGCATATATTTTTTCTGCAAAATTTATTTACAACTGTTTTTTAATTTTTTATATGTGCAAGCCGGAGCCATGCATTGGATCTGTAACGCCAATAGAACCCACCGATACGGACCATCCAGTCAAATATCATAGCGATCCATACCGCCAGCACCCCGCTGTTGATCCAATCTGCAATAAGATAACAGCTCCCTACTCTGACAATGAGCATTGACCCCACCGAAATAAACATGATAACCCGCACATCGTTCATTGACCGCAATATGCAGGGAAAAACAAATGATCCCGGCCACATAAGCATGCCCAGTACATTGTGGATCAATATAAGATACAATGCCAGCTGGCGGGTTTCGTCATCGATTTTATTGAAGCAAAGAAGTATCAATGGTGTAAAAACCAGAATGATCAAATTCCACAATATGTGAGCATATATTTTGATAATCATACTTTCGTTGAGATTCTTTGCCTTGAAATGCAATTAAAAACATCACGCATTCAACGAAATCACGCAATTCTTTCAGTATCGTTTGGGATGCCCATCCCCGGTCACCATTACAAGCAACTTT
>JAZTWG010000043.1:0-4920 GCA_045635745.1 Victivallaceae bacterium | reverse complement strand
CGGTATATAGCCGTCAAACGAATCTGCATACATACGCATATACAGCACTGATGTTTTCAGATTGCTCACACAGTGGGCGGCTTTTGCTCTGGCTCTGGCGGCAGAAAGTGCCGGCAGCAGCATCGCTGCAAGTATTGCGATGATGGCAATGACCACCAGCAATTCGATGAGAGTAAAACGCTGCAAACTTCTTTTTCTGGAAACGGAACTTTTCATAACTTTTTTCCTTTTTTGTTTATTATGTAAAATCTTACTTTTTTTCTTCCAACATTATGCTGCGGAACTTGGCTATATCTTTATCGGTAAAGCCGCAGCTTTTTACAAAGTGTTCGCTCTTTTCCTGCCAGTTTTTACCCGGCAGACTGCCCAGAAGTTCCGCATGTACATCAATAAGTTTCCGGTGCGAGAACTTGCTCTGCGGATTCCAGAAGCCGGTGGTTTCCCAATCCAGAAAGAGCAGATTTTCTTCCACGCCCAGCAGTGCCTGAAGCATAAACGCCAGACATCCGGTACGATCCTGCCCGGCAATACAATGAAATACTGCCGGATAATTTTTTTCATCGAGCAAAACCTTGAACACTTTGGCAAAAGGCTTTTTACCGCGGGTTACCATGTTGTAAGCCTGACCGGAGTAGTGATACCAGGCAACCGTATCGCCCAGCGGCGAACCGGTCATGCCGTTACATTCGGCATCGTTGCGCAAATCAATATCGCTTTTGATCTTGAGCTTGTTGCGCAGATAGTCGCCGGAAGCGCCGTCAACGCGGCTTTTTCCCGGGTTGTAAGAGCTGGTAATAATGGAAAGATCCTTAATATGTTTTCTCAAACGTTTTTTGCGGCAGCGTACCCGCTGTTCCGCCGGAGCTTTGACATTGTCTTTGAAGTACCACCGCCAGCCGTTCAGACCACTGCCCAGAAGAACCACGATCTCGTTGCTGCCTTTTTTAACGGGTATATCAAAGACAAAATTATCTTTTTCGTATCCCGGCTGACCTTCCGAACCGTCGCGGCAGTCAAAAACTATTTTGCCGTTGACAAACATTACCCAGAACCAGTCGCCATTGCAGGATATGGTCTGAAAACCATCACCGGCAGCTGTAAATTCCCGTTTGAGTATCAGCATACGCCGGACATCCGGAGTTTTCAGCAGTATCGCGCTTTGATCGCCCGGAATTGCTGTGAATTTGCTGTCGGCAGAAATTCCATTCTGCATAAATTCCAGCACGCTGGCAGAATTGACTTTCTTTTCTGTATGGCAGAACTGCCAGTTGGTTTTTGCTTGCCACGGAACGATTTCTTTATCATCAACCATGCGCAGTTTTTTCAAATCTGCGGTATAAAGATCAAAGTATTTCTGCCGCCAGCCGCCTTCGGAGGACAATTTTTCCTGACTGAAACTCGTTACCGGTTCGGCATTGTCGTTCAATCCCGCCGAACGGTAGAGCATACCTTGCCGGATGCGTCTGCCATCCAAGCCGATGCGGCCGCCGAAGTCACGGAAGTTGGGCACATTTTCAATGCGCAGCAGACGCGGCGGCAAATCTTCAGTTTTGAACGAACCGGTGAACTCATCGCCGTTGACAGACTTGACGTGCCACTTGTATTCAGTGGCGATTTTAAGATTATCCCCTGCAACTTCGGTTTTATCGGTGCAAACTGTTTCTACCGGCTGCGGATTGCCTTTTTCGTAAAGCGTTACTGTGTAGGGCCCAACTGTTTTTTCAGAAATCATCCAGCGGAATACCACTTTTTCGGGGTGATAATAGCTTTCACGCAGACTGTTGCGGAAAACCTGATCGGAAAAGTTGGCTTTGCGTTCAGCCTGCGGCATGGTCAGAAAAGCTTTCTGACGGGCGTTGTGCAAGGAAACTGTACTGCCGTCTGTCGGCGATACAGGCAATATATCAGCATTGAGCTGACCGGTCGCACTCATAACGATCAGTCCGGCTGCCAGCCAAAGTTTTTTTATCGTATTTTCCATGCAGTCAAACTCCATTTTATTATCTGCAGTAAAAATATTTCAACAATCCGGGATCCATGATTTCTGCAGAATTTTTATACCATGATTTTATTGTTTAAGATTTAATAAAATCAATCAATGCTATCACAGTTGATGTAATATAATGTATCATCTGCGGATTTGCAAATCATACATTATTCTTTTGAATTAAAAACCATTAAAAAACTTCTGAAAGCAGCCAAATCAGCGCATGGTTGATACACTCTGGAGTGCTAAGCTGTCAGGCGGTACAGCAGCGGATTTTACAACTCATTGTCAATCTTGCAGACGGTATTGCCTTTTATCAGTTTCATGCTGAAAGCAATATCAGCAAACTCCTTACGGCTTCTGTTCTGCAAACGTTCCAGCAGCACCCGCAAAGTAGGTTCCAGCTCCGGACCTGCCGAACATATCTGATATATGCCGTGCGAGGAAGTGTATTTGCCCTCGCAGCCGGTAATGGAAACATCTTCAGGAACTCTCAAGCCGTTTTTCAAAGCCATTGTCAGAAACATCGACGCTATTTCGTTATTATGACAGAATACCGCAGTGGGGCGATCCGAAAAACGCATAAACCGCCGGAAACATTTTTTGATCAAGAGTTCGTGTTCCTCATGCCCGACAAAGTCCCACTCCGGCAGCAGAAAACGCAGTTTGCTGTTAAAAGGTATGTTGTATTTTTGCAGGATCTGCACATAGCCATCACGGGTTATATCCGGCGGCGCACCGGCTCGGGAACTTATATGAATGATTCGGCGATGACCGTTTTTTATCAGATGCTCGACCGATAACTTTTCTTCATCGATCCGGTTGATTTGCGCCCGGTCGATCTTGCCTTTAAGCTCAATATCGCCGAAACGCATTACGATCACACGCTTGGGATGGCGCAGAATCAGCTGCAATGATTTGGGATTGCGCAGCGAATACATCAGCACATCCGCCTGCGGATCGCTCAACTGTCCGGCAAGTATATCTGTTTCGCTTTCCGAAAACATTCTTGAGAGAGTTATACTGACCCGGCTGTAATGATATTCTGCGGCAAGAGAACTTATGATCTCGGCAAGTTTCACATAAAATCTATGTTGCAGATCAGGTATCCATACATACAAAGACCGGATACTTTTTCCGTAGTCAGGGTGCTGAAATGTACCTTTACCGGGAATAGTTTTCAGCACGCCTTCGCTGATAAGCTCTTTTACTGCTTTATTGCAAGTGGCAGTAGTGGTACTGTAAAATTCAGCCATTTCCCGTCTGCCCGGCAAAGGCGAATCAAGGAATCTGCCTTCATCTACCTGCTGTTTAACAGCATTTTTCACCTGCAGATATTTACAACGGTTCTGCATAAAAGTTCCTGCGTTGAGTTTGCAATATATAAATGTCTTTTATTATACACTATGTTGAAGAAAAATCAAAAAAAATGTCTGTTTTTCCCATCGCAGGTATTTCTAACCTTCCCGCTGGATTACCCGCATGAGGCTCAATTTTCATACATTGCTTTTTCTGTTTTTTTCATTTTTGATCCTTTCTGGAGCCGGGGATCGCGCCCCGGCCCCAAGGACGGATAGAAAATCAAAGTTTTGCAAATCCCTTTGTGGTAAGCACTTTTACGGCACAAAAAAAGCCAGTCGGTTGACTGGCTGAAATTCATTTGGTAGGGGGATTAAAAATAATGCTAACTCGCTCTCTGTTTTTGAGCAAAACGCAGGTGTTTTATCATCAATGATTTACAAACAGAGATTTTCCGAATGGAGAAAAAGGGGCAAAAAAACGGATTTTATGATAGAAAACGGGAATAGCGAGAATGCCTTCCACAGGAGGGGGCAAAAATTCCTTTCACCCTCAAAAAGCACGGGGAAGTGCCTTTGATAAATATAGCATAAAAGCCGGAAAAAGCAATCAACAGCTCTATCTTTTCTGCGGAACGCCGACAAATGCCCAGAAACGGCTTTCTGTGCCGAGTTTTGCAGAAATCGGGACACGCATTGCCCTGCGGCTGACCTTCGCCACCAGGTGCGTTGTAAAGGAATTTGTGCGAAATTACGCTGCTTGCTTCACTCGGCGATAGCCGTGATGTATAATTCATTTAGAGAAACCTCAGTCGAAAGTAGATTGTATTTTCGATTTACTTTCGATAAAAATGGTTAAACGGACTTGATTTTTCTCCGGAATGGTGTATTTTAAGTCGTAAGCAGATCTAAAATAGCACCAACTTTCGACTGATAAGGAGAGCGGCAATGCAATTCAAGCGGGAAAAATATCTCAATCAATTGATTGAGCGTATGCATAATGGACAGATAAAAGTTATTACCGGTATACGTCGATGCGGAAAAAGTTTCCTTTTATTCAACATATTTGCTGAATATCTGAAATCACTTGGTACTGCCGATGACCATATAATCACTCTTGCACTTGATGATTATCTCAATGAACAATACCGCGATCCTGATGTGTTGGCAAAGTATTTACACTCTCTGATCAAACCTGATGCAGGCACTTATTATATCTTGCTTGATGAAATCCAATTCGCCATATCCAAAGAAGAATTGCGAAATCCGGATAAACCGGTAAAATTGTACAGTGTTCTGAACGGGCTGCTTCGCATTCCAAATGTGGATATTTATGTTACCGGCAGCAATTCAAAAATGCTTTCCAAAGATATTATGACTGAATTCAGAGGGCGTGGCGATGCCGTTGAAATTCACCCTCTTTCATTCAAAGAGTTCTTTGAAGCATCAGGTGGAGACAAAAGTACTGCATTTGAAGAATATGCCATGTATGGTGGATTGCCTCTGGTCTGGGCTAAAAAAAGCGATGAGGCAAAGTTCAAATATTTACAAAACCTTTTTCAGGAGGTTTACTACAAAGACATCCTGGAGCGTTACAACATTGAGTTGCCGGAAGTTTTGGATGAACTTACCGAT